>DASWEL010000242.1:0-17528 GCA_036394755.1 Gemmatimonadales bacterium
ATGACGGGCCGCGAAGCGCCGCCGTCGCCGGGGACAAAGAGGCGGCCACGTCGCAGGGGGATTCCGAGCGCGCGGAAGAAGTCCGGCGTCGTGGCAGTGATGCTGCCCCAGGGAGCCTCAGGCTGCTCGGGCTGGTCGGGCACCAGGATCGTGCCGAATGCACCGATGGCGAGTGGTGTTCCGGTGCTCACCGCGGCGGCGGTGACCCCGGGGAGGGCACGGGCGCGGTCAATCACAACCTGCGCAAGAGCGAGTTTCTGTGCCGTGGTTCCATAGCGCGCCGCAGGCAGATTGACCTGCGCCACGAGCGCGTGCTCCGGGTCGAACCCGGGCTCGAGCGTCATCAGCTTGACGAGGCTTCGCCCGAGCAACCCGGCCCCGACGAGCAGCATGAGCGTCAAGGCCATCTGCGCGATCACGAACGCTCCGCCGGCGCGGGCGTGCACGGCGCCCGACCCCACCCCGGCACCGCCCTCCTTGAGAGCGACCGTCGAGATGCCGCGCACCGATTGCAGCGCCGGCACCACGCCGAACAGCAGCCCGGTGAACAACGCCGCCCCAACGGTGGTGGCGAGCACCTGCAAATTGATGCCCACGTTGTGCAGCCGGGGTAGCGACGTGTTCGCGAGTGATACGAGCAACGGGACACCCCACGCCGCAAGCAGGACGCCCACGGCCGCGCCGGCAAGCGAGAGCAGCATCGCTTCGGTGATCACCTGCCGGATAATGCGGATCCGAGTGGCTCCAAGCGCCGTCCGGATCGCGGTCTCGCGTCCACGCGCGACCGCGCGCGCGAGGAGCAGGTTCGCGACGTTGGCGCAGGCGATGAGCAGCACGAGACCCACGGCCGCAAGCGCGAGGAGCAGCGGCCTTCGCACCTCACCCACGGCCATATCGCGAAGCGTGATCGGAACCGTTACCCTCGGTCGGCGCTCTCCGATGCTCTTAGACCAGGCGCGCTCCGCCGCGTCAAGATCCGCTTTGGCGCGCGCGAGCGTCACGCCTGGACGAAGCCGTCCGACAAGCTCGGCGGTTCCAGCGGGATCGAACGCGGCGGGAGTCGCACCCATGGACCGCCACAGGTCCGTACCCTCCGAGCGGAACCCTGGCGGCAGCACCGGGAACCCAAAGGTCGCGGGCATGACGCCCACGATTTGCAGGGCCGTGCCATCCAGAGTGATGGAGCGACCCAGCACCTGAGGATCTCCCCCGAAGCGTGCGACCCAGAACCGGTAACTGAGCACGGCCGCGGGCGTGCTGCCTGGGCGATCCTCCTCGTCGGTGAAGCCGCGGCCGAGTAGCGGTTGCACGCCGAGCATCGGGAAGAGATTGGACTTGACGGTCCAGGCACTGAGCCGCGTCGCGTCTCCAAGCCCGCTGAGCACGGGACTATCGCCCCAGTACGGTGATACGTCTTCGAACGAGTGGTTCTGCTCGCTCCACGCCCGGACCTCCGCCACGATCGGCGACGCGGTGAATTGGCCGGATTTATAGTATTGCTCGAAGGTCCACCCGACGCGCACCACTCGCCCCGGGTCTCTGTACGGCAGGGGTCGCAGCAGCACGCCTTCCACGACGCTGTAGACCGCCGTCGTGGGGCCGATGCCGAGGGCGAGCGTCAGGATCGCGAGGCTGGTGAATCCCGGTCGGTTCGCGAACGTGCGAAGCGCGTAGCGAAGGTCCTGGAGAATCGTGTCCATGAGACGGCTCCTTTCCTACTCCGCTCTGAGAGCCACAACCGGATCGATGCGAGTGCTGGTCCGGGCCGGGATAAGGGTGGCGACCGCCGCGACAACAATCAGGAATCCGGTGACCGCCGTGAGGGTCGCGAGATCTGTCGGACTGACGTCGTAGAGCAACCCCTGCAACAAATGGTTCGCCAGAAGTGCACCGATCAGCCCAAGCACCGATCCAACCGCTGTGATCGCCAGACCGCGACCCATCACCATCCGTCGCAGATCTCCCGCGTTGGCCCCTAATGCCATCCGTACTCCGAGCTCGCGGGTCCGTTGCCGCACCATCGTCGCCATGGCGCCGAACAAGCCGACTGCTGCAAGGACGACAGCGGCACCCGCGAACACCGCCAGGAGCAGCGCGTTCAAACGGGGCTGCGCCAGCGGTCCGTCGAGGTACGTCTCGAATGCTGCAGCGCTCGACAGCGCGACACCGGGTTCGGTCTCGCTGATCACGCGGCGGATAACCGGTACCTGCGCGTCCCGAGCGCCGCTCGTACGAATGGCGAGCGCCAGCGGTGCGAAGGGGAAGAACGATTGCCGCAGCGGGAAATACACACTGGGGCGCGCGTCGCGCAGGTCGCGGTATCGCGTATCGGGGACCACGCCGATGACCGTGACGGTCCGCTCCAGAGCGGCTCCCATCCGCAGGCGCTTGCCGATGGGATCCTGACCCGGCCAGTAGTGGCGCGCGGCGGATTGACTGATCACGACGACACTCGGCGCGTCCGCACGATCCCCTTCCGTGAAGCCCCGGCCCCGGAGGACGGGAATGCCGAGCGTCTCGAAGTAGTCCGGAGTTACGACATCCATGTTGAGCATCGGGTTCGCAGCGGACTCCTCCTGCGATTGCCCTTCAGCGGCTGGTCGGCCGTCCCACGCTGCCGATCCTGCGAAGGGGACCGCCACAACCGGGGAGACGCCGCGCACACCTGGAATCGCCCGCAACCGCGGCAGTAGCCGCTCCAGCAACGCGCGTTGCCTGGCAGCGTCGTCGTGCGGACCGGACCGCACCGCCAGCTCGCCGATCAGAAGACCAGAGGGTTCGAGCGAGAGCTCCGCCCGCTCGAGCTTGAGGAGACTCTTGGCGATCAGCCCCGCCGCTGAGAGGACGACGAGTGCGAGCGCGACCTGCCCAGCCACCAGCGCTTCGGTCGCCAGCCGGGAGCGCCGGCTTCCGCTTTGCCGGGGATCGGACTGAAGCGCGCGCTGCAGCTCGACCCGGGACGTCATGACCGCCGGCGCCAGGCCGAACAGCAGCATCGCGACGCCCGCGATTTCGATCGCCCCAGCGAGCGCCGTCGCATTCAGGTGAATCTCGTCCAGGCGGGGTACTCCGGCCGGCGCGAAAGCGATGAAGCTTTGGAGTGCAGCCCCGGCCACGACGATCCCGAGAGCCGCGCCCAGGGCCGCGAGGATCCCGTTCTCGATCAGCAGTTGCACGATCAGCCGCGCGCGCCCAGCGCCGAGCGCCGTGCGCACGGCGATCTCCCGAAAGCGTCCCACGCCGCGGACGAGCAGCAGACTGGCGACGTTGATGCACGTGATCAGGAGGAGCAGCCCTGAGGCAGCGGCAAACACGAACAATGCCGGTCGTACGTCGCCCAACACGAGCCGCGGCAGCGTTTGCGCGACACCGCGCAGGTCACGCCCCCAGGCTGACGCCTCGGCGCGCCCGAAAAAGGCGGTCATCTCGTCCCTGGCTTCGGTGACCGTCGCGCGCGATGCAAGCCGCCCGATCACTTGCAGCGAGACAAACGGCAGGCCTTTCGGTGGAATCGCCGCCGCGACCGGCGCCCAGAAGTCAGCGCCCCGCGGGTAATCCAGTCCTTGCGGCATCACACCGACAATGGTGTACGGCACACCATCCTCGTACATCACGATCGGCTGTCCCAACACGTGGGTATCGCCGCCGAACCTTCGCTGCCAGGCGCCATAGCTCAACACCATCACCGGCGCCGCGCCGTACACATCATCAGACGGCTGCAAGGCTCGACCGAGCACGGGTCGCACGCCGAGCACGTCGAAGAACTCACCCGAAACGAGCGCGCGGCGCAGGCGCGAGATCTGATCCGCGTCGCGAATCGGTAGCGGCGCGGCGCCCCAGGAGGCGAAAGTCGCGACGCGCTCGAGCACTCGAGTCCGCTGTGCGAACTCGCGGGCATCTTCGAACCCCAACGGATACGCGAAATCTTGATCGGACTTCTGTCCCCAGAGCACGACCACGCGATCCTGATCTCGGACGGGGAGCCGGCGTAGCAGCAGGGCGTCGGCCACGGTGAACACTGCGGTCGCGAGACCGATACCCAGGGCGAGCGTGAGGATGGCGGTCAGCGCGAAGCCCGGAGTACGGCGGAGGCTCCGGATACCCACGCTGATGTCAGTCAACAATCCACCCATCCCTCAGCTGGATCACGCGCTTCCCGACTTTCGCATTCTCTTCCGAGTGCGTGACCTGCACGATCGTCGTGCCGGCGGCGTTGAGCTCGCGGAACAGCTCCATGATGTCCTTCCCCTGACTCGAATGAAGATTCCCGGTCGGTTCGTCGGCGAGCAGCAGCGCCGGCCGGTGAATCACGGCGCGCGCGACCGCCACGAGCTGCTGCTGTCCGCCGGAGAGCTGACGGGGATAGAGATTCTTCTTCGCCACCATGCCGAAACGATCGAGCGTATCCGCCACCGCGGCCTCGCGATCGTCGGCCTTCACATCGCGGTACGACAGCGGCATCGCGAGATTCTCGGCGACCGTGAGGTCGTCGATGAGGTGATACTGCTGGAACACGAACCCCACATACTGCTTGCCCAGCGCGATGCGGTCCTTGTGCTTCAGCTTGTGCACCACGTGCTCGAGCAGGCGATACTCTCCCGTCCAGTCCCCGTCGAGCATCCCCAGCACCGCGAGCAACGTGGACTTCCCCGCCCCCGACGGTCCCATGATCGTCACGAAATCGCCCTTCGCGACGTCTAGCGAGATCCGACGGAGCACGAACTGTCGCCCATT
Source organism: Gemmatimonadales bacterium (assembly GCA_036394755.1). Classification (GTDB taxonomy): domain Bacteria; phylum Gemmatimonadota; class Gemmatimonadetes; order Gemmatimonadales; family GWC2-71-9; genus 20CM-2-65-7. The sequence continues at coordinate 4,735 of DASWEL010000242.1, forward strand.
GCCTTCGGGGAACGACTTCTCGACGTTGCGAACCGAAAGAAAGGGGTTAGGGGCTAGGGGCTGGGGGCTGGGGCCTGCCGCGTTCGGCAGCGGCCCTCCACCGGCCGTACCGGAATCCCCAACCGCGAAACCCCAGGCCCCAACCCCAAGCCCCCAGGCCCTATTCATTTCTCAACGCAACCATCGGATCGACCCGCGCCGCCCGGCGGGCGGGGATGTAGCTCGCCAAGAACGTCACCGCACACATCAACACCGCGATCGCCAGGTACGTGAATGGGTCAGTCGGCCGGACGCCGAACAGCGATTGCGTCAGCAGGCGCGTCGCCGCAACGGCGCCGAGCAGGCCCACCGCGAGGCCGAGCCCGGTGAGGACCATGGCCCTGCCGACCACGAGACGGAACACGTCTTGCCGGACTGCGCCGAGGGCCACGCGGATGCCCATCTCTCGGTTCCGCTGGCTGACGGTGAATGCCATCACGCCGTAGATGCCGATCGCGGCGAGCAGCAATGCGACACCCGCGAACCCCGCGATGAGCAGCATGAACAGACGGCGCGGTGCCACGGACCGGGCCATCAGATCGCGCACCGTCCAGATGCTGTAGATCGGCAGCGAGCGATCGAGCGACCAGACGGCTTCCCTCAATGGGGCGTCCAGCCGCGCATCGGTACCGGCGCGTACGACCAGGCTCATCGCACGTCCGGTCCATTCCCAATGGTTAGGCGGTGCCTGCTCGATCGGGAAGAACAGCTCCGGGCGTGGCTCGCTCGAGAGACCGAACCCGCGGACGTCCGACACGACGCCGACGACCTGTAGCATGCCGCCATCGTCATCCGGCTTGAAGCGGCGGCCGAGCGGGCTCTCACCCGGGAAGAATCGGCGTGCGGCGGTTTCATTGATGATCCCCACGCGCAGCGCGCCGCTGCGGTCACTCGACTCGAATTCGCGTCCCTCGAGCAGGCGGATGCCCATCGCGTGGAAGTACCCGGCGCTGATGGCACGGCCGAAGATCATCGGCGTGTCTTCCAGCCTGGCGGGAGCAGGCCGGCCCTCGATCACGATCGAGAAGCTGTATCCGCCGCCGCCGAACGGGACGCTGGACGCGACGGCGCTTTCCTGGACGCCGGGCACCTGGCGCGCGCGGGCAATCAGCGACTGATAGAACAGCACCGTCTGCGCGGGCGACCCGTAGCGCCCGCCCGGCAGCGCGATCCGCACCGCCGTTACGTGCTCGGCATCGAAGCCGGGATCGACGCGGGTCACAGCCGCAAAGCTGCGCAGCAGCAGGCCGGCCGAGACGAGGAGCACCAGCGCCACGGCGATCTCGCCTACGATCAACGCCGCGCCGAGTCTGCGTCTTCGGGGACCTCCGGAGCCGCGCGCCGCTTCCGTCAGTTCTGACACGAGATCGGGACGCGCCGCGCGTAGCGCCGGGGCGAGTCCGAATACAATGCCGGTCAGTGTGGCGACGACGAGCGTGAATACGAGCACCATGCCGTCGAGCCGTACCTGATCGAGGCGCGGCGTACCCGCGGGTAGCGCCTGCACGAGCAGTCCAGTGCCCCACGCGGCGAGGAGCAGACCACCGGCGGCACCGAGCAGAGCGAGCAACACACTCTCGGTGAGCAGCTGCCGGATGAGGCGGGAGGGCCCCGCGCCGAGCGCGGTGCGGATCGCGCTTTCGCGGCCGCGAGCGGTCGCACGCACCAGCAACAGATTCGCCACGTTGGCGCAAGCGATGAGCAGCACCAGACCGACCGCGCCGAACAGCAGCAGCAGCGGGCGGCGGCTGTCGCCCACCACCACCTCGGCCATCGGCACGAGCCCGGCGGTGACATCCTTGTTCGACCAAGGCCGGACCTCTTTGAGACGTGCCGCAGTCGCCTGGAGCTCGTCGGCGGCCCGCTCGCGCTTCACGCCCGGATGCAACCGGGCGACAACGTCGAGAAAGCGCGCGCCGGTGGCAGCGATCTCGTTGCGCCGCAGCGCCAGCGGCACCCACAGGTTCTCACCGTTCTGCAGCGCTTCAGCGTCAGCACCCATCACGCCCACAATCGTGTAGGGCACGTCGTCGAGCGTCAGCGTGCGGCCCAACGCGGATGAATCGGCACCCAACCTGTTGCGCCAAAACCCCTCCGTCACCGCGACCACATGTGCACCACGCTCGGGCTCTTCTTCGCGTGTGAACGCGCGCCCCAGCAACGGGCGTACGCCGAGGACGGTGAAGTAATTGGCCGTGACGCGCGCCGCGGTCACCCGCTCGGGCTCGTCTATCCCCGTGAGATTGGCGTTGTAGGTCGTCAGCGCCGCGAGGTCGAGTGTGCGGCTCCCTGCGCGCCAGTCGATGAAATCCGGCGCTGTCACGCCGGCGCGTCGGTCGCCGATGACGCCCACCGCCAGCATCAGCTGCTCGGGGTTCGGGAACGGCAGCGGCCGCAGCAGGACACCGCGAATCACGCTGAAGATGGCCGTGTTGGCACCGATGCCGAGGGTGAGTGTGAGGACGGCGACGATCGTGAAGCCGCGGTTTCGGACCAGTTGGCGCGCGGCGTAGCGGAGGTCTTGGAGCAGGGTGTCCATTACTCGGCCCTCATGGCAATGCTGGGGTCCACCGATCCAGCGCGCAGCGCCGGACCCAACGTGGCCAGCAACGCGGACACAAGAACGGCTGCCGTGACCACTGCGTACACGCGCCAATCGGTCGCGGTAATGCCGAACAGGACCGCATGCAGCGAGCGCGAGACCACAATCGCGACGATCCCACCGATCGCGATCCCGGCCGCGCCCAGCAGCATCGAATCGTTGAGTATCAATCGCCTGATCGAGCCCGGGGATCCTCCCACCGCGAGCCGAATCCCGAATTCGCGACGCCGCGTGAGGACGTCGTGCATGCAGATCGCGTAGAGCGCCACGAGCGTGAGCGCCAACGCCGCGGCAGCAAACACGCCGAGCAGAATCATCGGGAAGCGGCGACTAAACACGGCCTTCGACTCGCCCAGCTGTTGATGGAGTGTCGTGACCGAGTACACCGGCACGCCGGCGTCCAAGGTCCTCACAATCGCGCGGAGTTCGTTCGCGACCGACGCAACCCCGTTCTCCGTGCGGAGGACCGGATTCATGCGGTTCTCTGCCGTCTGGAGATGCGTCAAGTAGATAACCGGCGGTGAATCCGCATCGAGAGCGGCGACCTGGACGTCGCCGACGACGCCGACTACTTCCCACTCAGTCTGGCCGGTTCCGCCCAACCGCAGCCGCCGCCCGACCGTCGGACCTTCTTTACCGAGCAGTCGCGCAAAGCTCGCGCTGACCACGGCGACGGCCGCCGCATCGCCGCGGTCGCGGGAGTCGAACGCGCGTCCCGTGACAACGGGAATTCCCATCGTCGCGAAGTACTCGCCGCCGACGATCCGCAGTACACTCCGAGGCTGCATGGACGGTGGGCGCGGACGGTCGACCGGATCGAAGGTCGTGATCCCGCCGCCTCCCCCCGGTACCTCATTGATCAGCGCGGCGCCACGGACGCCTGGCAGCGCCACGATCCGACCCAGCAATGCCTCGTAGAACTGCTGCTGCGCGACTGGCGTCTCGTAGCGTGGCCCGGACAGCGGGACACGAGCCGTCACCAATCCCTGCGGATCCCGGAATCCCACCTCGCGGTGCACCAGGTTACTGAAGCTCACGACGAGCAGGCCCGAGGAGATGAGAAGCACGACTGTGAAGGCCAGTTGTGTGACGACGAGGCCGCGGCGGAGGCGTCGATCGCCGCGCGCGAGTGTCGTCCGCGCATCGCCGCCACGTTTCCAGCCCTGGGTGATGAGTAGAGCGGGGCCGAGCCCGAAGCCGATCGCCAGTATGATCGCCACTCCTCCAATCACCACGATCACCCCTGCATCGAGTCCGGTGTTCCCCAGGTACGGCATGCCGATCCTGACGCCTTCAGGAATCGCCGCGATCACAGCGCTGGTGGTCATCTGGCCGATGGCAGTGGCAAGGGCAGCGCCGAGGAGACTGGGCACGAGGCTTTCGACCAGCAGTTGGCGTACAACGCGCGCGCGCGTGGCGCCAAGCGCGGAGCGCAGGGACAGCTCCGGCATGCGCTCGACGTATCGAGTCAGCATGAGGAGGGCCAGGTTCGCGCCCATGGTCATCAAAAGGAGGGACATCGCGATGAGAAGGCTGGTCAGGATCGGCTTCATGTTGCCAAGGAGTGCGTCGCGGAGCGGGACCGCGACGATCGTACGGCCAGCTAACTCATTGGGATGTTCGCTCGCCAACCCCGACATCACGGCTGAGAGCTGAGCTTGCGCCCCTGCCGGTGGTACCTGGTCCTGAAGCCGTCCGATCACATTGATCGAGCGCAGCAGCCGGTTTGTGAGCCGTTGATTATCAACGACGAGCGGCACAAAAATGTCGGCATTCTGAAGCAGCGAAAAGTGAAACTCCGCCGGTAGAACTCCCACGATGACGTACGGCGTGCCGTTGATCGTGACGGTTTGGTCAACGGCACTCCTGCCGGGAACGGAGCGGGCAAAGCGGTCACTCACAATTGCCACTCCAGCTCCCGACTCATCCTCGCCTTGAAGGAAGTCGCGCCCGACCGGTATCCGGACGCCGAGGAGCCGGAAGAAGCCAGCGGTCAGTTGCGCGCCGCGCAGCATTCGCGCCTCATCGCCCAGTCCAACGGTGACGTTGATGGGGTCGTAGCCTTCGAGACCAGTGAGACTGTTGGCGCGCGATCGCCAATCGCGGAGCGTGGGATACGAGGTGGGGCTCCGCTCATCGGTACCCACGCGTAGCTCCCAGAGATGTACCAGGCGTTGAGGGTCCGCGTATGGCAGCGGCTCGACCAGAGCAGCCTTGGACGTCGCGAAGATTGCAGCGGCCGCGCCCAACCCGAGGCCTATCGTCAAAACGATGGCCGTCGCGAGCACCGGAGCTCGCCGCATGCGACGCAGCGCCACCCGGAGATCCTGCGGCAGCGCATCCATCATTCATTCCTCAGCGCGATCATCGGATCGATGCGTGTTGCGCGGCGCGCCGGGAAGTAGCACGCCAGTAGCGCGACAATTCCGACGAACACGGTGAGGCTGGCAAAGGTCGCTGCGTCCGTCGGGGGAACGTTGTACAAGAGTCCCGCCATGAGACGAGTCAACGCGAGCGCAGCCGCGAGGCCGAGGACGAGCCCGGTGGTGACAATCCAGACTGTCTGACGGATCACGAGCCGCACGATCTGGCGTGGCGTAGCACCCAGAGCCGCACGCACGCCGAACTCGCGTGTCCGCAGTGTTACCACGTACGCGATCACACCGAAGATGCCAAGCGCCGCTAGCAGCAATGCCCCGCTGGCAAACCCCGAGAGCACGGTGACGGTTAGGCGTTGGCGCGCGAGCTGTCCGGACACAACGACAGTGAGCGCGCCAGGCCGTTGAGCACCTGTGACCGGAATGTCCGGGTCGATGGCGCTGATCACGCGTGGAAGGACAGGCAGCAGAGCGCTGGGATCGCCCGCCGTGCGGACCACGACGTTCATGTGTCCCCAAGGATTCAGTGTGTACGGGATGTAGACCTCGGGGGAGGGCTCGTCCTGCAAGCCCGTGTGCCGCACATCGCTCACAACCCCGATGATCTCGACCGAGAAGCGCTGTCCGAAATCCGCTCGAGCCTGCGCTGATTTGAACAGCGTGATGTACGTGCCGACGGGATTCTGCTTCGGCCAATATCGCCGGGCGAGCGCATCATTGATGATGGCCACATGCGAGGCCAATGCGACGTCAGTCGCCGTAAAGGCTCTGCCGCTGCGCATGGGAATGCGCAGCGTTTCGAAATACTCGGCTGAGATCGTTCGGAACAACACGGGCTGATCGTTCTGCGCGTCAGGGGGGCGCCCCGGAATCTCGATGGGCCGGGGGAGGGATGAGCCGCTGAGCGGCAAATGGTTCGACAGCGCGACTTCTTTGACGCCCGGAAGCGCGGCGATCGCGCCGGCTACACGTTGATACAGGGCGACCGCACGCTCAGGAGCGTCATACCGCGGCGGCGGAAAAACTGCGAATGTGACGACGCCCTGCGGGTCGAATCCAGGATTGACATGGCTCAGTGTCCACAGGCTGCGCACCAGGAGACCCGTCGCGATCAGCAGCACCAGCGCCAGCGCAACTTCTAACGCGACCAGTGAAGACCGCAGCCGCGGCCAGAGTCCCGAACCGGCGGTGCCCGGTGAACCCGACTTTAGCGGTTGGGAAAGATCCGGCATTGGAGGACGCACGGCTGGTGCCACGCCGATCGCCACTGTCGCCAGAAGAGAAATCAGCGCCGTGAAACCCAGCATCCGCGCATCGAGCGCGATCTCACTGACTCGCGGCAACTCGGCCGGGGCCGTCGCTCGCACTACGCCGGTCGCCCACCACGCCAACAGCAGACCAAGCCCAGCTCCGGCGAGCACCACGAGGATGGCTTCGGTCAACAGCAGGCGTGCGACGCGGCCTCGTCCGGCGCCCAGCGCGGCTCGGATCGCGAGCTCCCGAGAACGCCGCGCTGCCCGCACGAGTGTCATGTTCGCGACGTTGGCGCACGCAAGGAGCAAAACGGCAGCGACCGCCGCCGTGAGCAAAACCAGCACGGGCCGCACCGCACCGAACCGCAGCTCCTCCTCGAATAGTGACACGAACTCGACTCGGGTCCAGCCACGGTTGTCGGCGGGATAGGCGGTCGCGAGCCGAGACTGGATGGCGGCCATCGCGGCCTGCGCCTGCTTGATCGAGACATCGGGTTTGAGCTTTGCGACGATTCGGCTGTCGGCATGAAATCCGCGCTGTGCGAGGATTCGGTCCGTGGGAAGGATTGTGCTGAGGGGCAGGTACACTCCGGCCCAACTGGGGAACTGGAACCAGTCGGGAAGGACGCCAACAACGGTGTAGGTCGCCTCATTCAGCCGGATTGTGGATCCTATGGCACTCCGATCACCGCCGAACGCTTCACGCCAGAGGGCATGAGTGAGGACGGCCACTGGTGCGCCGCCGGGTCGCTGCTCATCGGGAGAGAATAGCCGGCCGAGCAGCGGCGGGCCTCGCAGCACGTTGAAGAACTCGTCAGACACAAACGCGGCGCCCACCCGACGAGCGCCGTCATGTCCCGGCATGAGGGCGGACGATCCCCGGATGTACGCCAATGCTTCAAAGACGTCGCTCTGCGCGCGCCAATCGCGGAACGCCGGGTAGGACCCCAGCCGGTAGTCCCCCCGCTCGTTCTGCTCCCAGATACCGAACAGCCGGTCTGACGCTTCATACTGCAGAGGACGCAGTACGACGCCGTTCAGGATGGCGAACACGACGGTGGTAGCGCCGATGCCCAACCCCAGAGTCAGCACCGCAACAAGCGTGAACAGAGGCGCGCGCTGCAGCGTCCGCAGTGCATAACGGAGGTCCTGTAGGACGGAGTCCATCATTCATTCCTCAACGCGATCATCGGATCGACGCGCGCCGCGCGCCGCGCAGGGAGATACGCCGCCAGCGCCGCGACACCCCCGAGCACCAGAGCCGCGATGAGGTACGCGAGCGGCTGTGTGGGCTGAACGTCATAGAGGAGCCCGCGCAGGACGCGGCTGAATCCGAGCGCGGCGACAACACCGAAGCCCACGCCCACGAGGGCCAGCCGTACCGAACCCCCGACCACCAGACGCGCGACCTGGCTCGGCTGCGCACCCAACGCCATGCGAATCCCGATCTCTCCGGTGCGCCGGTTTACGACATAGGAGATGACGCCGTAGAGTCCTACTGCCGCGAGTACCAGGGCCGTGAAGGCGGCGATCGCGAGCAACACCATCGCGAACGACAACTGCGCCATCGACCGGTCCACGATCGTCTCCATCGCATCCACATCAGCGACGGGGATCGACGAGTCCACCTCTCGGATCGCGGCCTGTACCGCCGGCAACTGCGAGAGCGGGTCATCGAAGCGCGTCTTGACGACCAAGGTCATTGGATTGGCCGACCATCCGGAGGTTCCGGGGATGCGCAGGACCGGATAGTAGACGGCCAGCCCGCGCGCTCCTCCAGCAGACCCGGCGTACACGTCTCCCACGACACCGACCACGCGGTAGAATTGCTGATTGGTGTAGCCGTTCGGCCCCACTCCCTTGCCGATCGGATCTTCACCAGGCCAGAAGCGCTCTGCGAACGCCTTGCTGACGACGACGCTGCCGCGTTCCGGATGGTCCAGATCGTCCTGCGTGAGCGAGCGACCGAGAATCACGGGAATCCCCATCGCCTCGAAGTAGCCAGGCGAGGTGGGTTCCTGCCCTGCGCACAAGGTCACACCCGCGTCCGCGAGATGCTGCCGCACCGCTGGATCCTCGAATCCTTGCACGGTGCAGCCATAGCCGCCCTCGAGTGGCACGTCCGACGTAAGCCCGGCTGCCTCGACACCGGGCAACGCGCGCACTCGATCTAAGGCGGCGCTATAGAACCGCCACATCTTGGAAAGACTGTCGTACCGCTGGGACGGGAGATACAGCTGGGCGATGAAAACACCGTGCGGCTTGATGCCGAGATCGACCGACCGCAGCCGCTGCATGCTTTCGACAAGCAGTCCCGCGCCCACGACCAGGACGAGCGCGAGTGCGACCTGGCCGGTCACGAGGCCGGACCGCACGCGTTGGCTCTCGCGTCCGACGGTCGGCCCGCGATCGCCCTGGACGAGCTCTCCGGCGCGCACCGCTCGCCTCGCCCGCAGCGCGGGCAACGCAGCGAGGACTGCGGCGGCCAACAACACCAGGCCCAGCGCAAACAGAATCACACTGCCGTCGGGCTTCAATGCCTGGAGCCGCGGCACGCCGTCCGGGGCAAGGTGGGTCAGTGCCTCGATGCCCCACGAGGCCAGAACGATCGCGAGCACACCGCCCGCGGACGCCAGCACGAGACTCTCGGCGAGAAAATGACGGGCGATCGCGGTGGCATCGGCACCGAGTGCCGTCCGGATGACGACCTCGCGACGCCGCGCTTCGGCCCGGACGAGAAAAAGGTTCGCGACGTTTGCGTACGCGATTATCAGCACGACGCCGACCGCACCGAAGAGGATCCACAACGTCTTCGAGACTTCGCCGACCACGTACGTCTTTAACGGATAGACGCGGGTCGCAAATCCGCTCGCCTGCATTCCCTCGCGCGTGTACGCATTGGGTACAGCCTCTGGCAGACGCGCGGTCAGACTCGCGAACTCCGCCTGAGCCTGGTCCAGCGGCACGCCGTTCTTCAGTCGAGCGATCGTCCGAAACTGCGTGTGCGCATTCCAAAACGGTCCCGCGGGATTGAGACGAAGCGGGAGCCACACGTCGGTCTCGAGCAGCGCCGCGGGCGTGCCCCCGGTCGGAGGCAGATCGACGCCGGGCGCCATGACGCCGATGATCTCGACCGGCTGCTCGTAAATGTTGATCGTCGTACCGATCACTCGGGTGTCGCTGCCGAGGCGACGCTGCCAAAAGCGATGCGATACCACCGCGACCTGCGGCCCTCCCGGGATGTCGTCATGCTCATCGATCAGGCGTCCCAGGACGACCCGTGCGCCGAGCAGTGGAAGGGTGTGGGCGGAAACCTGGGCGGTGCGTGCGCGTTCCGGGCCGTCAGGACCGATCAGGTTCGCGCCGCCACGGCGGTAGGCGCCCAGACCGTCAATGGTGTGGGCTTCGCGCCCGAAGAACCACCACGCCCCCTCCGAAACGTCCCATTCAGTCCCGGGACCGACTCGTGGTACGGAGCTTTTGAGTTGCACCAGTCGGTTCGCGTCGGGGTACGGGAGCGGATCGAGCACGACCCGCTCCAGCGCCGTATAGACGGCTGTGCTCGCGCCGATGCCGAGCGCGAGCGTGAGGACGGCGACGAGCGTAAAGCCGGGACTCTTCGCGAGGGTGCGGACGGCGTACCGGAGGTCTTGCACGACCGCGTCGATCATTCGTACCTCAGGGCCACCACTGGATCGACCTTCGTCGCCCGCCAAGCCGGGACCAGACAGGCCAGAAACGATCCTAGCGTCAGCAGCCCGATGACGCCCGCGTATGTCGCGGGATCGAGACGCGAGACACCGAACATCAGAGCAACTACAGCCCGGCTCGCAATGAATGCGGTGGCGAGTCCCACCACGAGCCCGAGAACGGCGAAGGTCATTCCTTGCCGCACGACCAGGCTGAGGATCTCGCCGCGCGACGCACCCAGCGCGGACCGCACGCCGATTTCCCGGACGCGCTCGCTGACCCGCCCAGAAAGCAGACCGTACAGGCCGGTCGTCGCGAGCACCAGCGCCACCAGGCCGAACGCTTCGAAGATGGTCAGCGCAAAGCGTCGCTCGGCCTCCGATGCGGCGACCAGCGCGTCCATCGCGGCCACGCGCACGATAGGCTGGTCCCGGTCCACCGACCAGATCGCCTGTCTGATGGCGGGAGCCAGAGCAGCCGGGTCGCCTCGCGTGCGGACCACGAGCCACATGGGATTGTCGACCCACAGCCACTGGGTGGTCGCGACGTAAAAGGCGTTGGTTTCAGTCGCCGCGAGGGAAGTCTGCTTCACGTCGCCGACCACACCCACGATCTCGTCCCACGGCCGGCCCTCCCGGCCCCCAAAACGAATCCGCTGGCCCACAGGATTCTGACCTGCAAAGGCACGCTTCGCGAACGACTCACTGATCAGCACCGGCCGCACCGGTGCCGCCGCTTCGTCGCGCTGGTCGAGCCAACGACCCCGGCGCAACGGAATACCCATCGTCTGGAAGTAGCCTGGCGTCACCGCGTATCGAAAGCCGTCGACGTCCTGCACCGGAGCGTCCGCCGGTCGGTCGACATAACCGCGGTAGACCTCCAGTGTCGCGTCCTCGCCGCTGAGCGGTAGCTCGCTGGTTAGCGCCGCCGCCGTCACACCAGGCGTCTGGCGCGTAGCCTCGAGTGCTCGCTCAAAGAACCGACGGTAGGCGCTGTCGTCGCGCGACCCTTGCACGGACGACACCTGCACCTGCATGGTCAGAAGGTGCGACGCCTCGAATCCGGGCGGGATCGAGAACAAGCGTTCGAGACTCCGCAGCAAGAGACCCGCGCACACCAGCAGCACCACCGCGAGCGCTACCTCTGCCACCACCAGTGTGCCGCGGGCCGCCGTGTGACCGGCGGCGGACCGCCTGGAAGCGTGCTCGAGTCCCGCGCGGAGGTCACCCCGGGACAGGTTCAGGGCGGGCAGCAGTCCAACCACCACACCGACCAGCGTGCTGACGACCGCGGCGAAGACAAAGGTGGTCCGGTTCACGCCGATGGCGCCCAGTCGTGGCATGCCTGGCGGAGCGAGCGCGACCAGCGCGTCGACCCCGATCTGGGCCACTCCCAGCCCCAGTGCGCCGCCGGCCATCGCGAGCAGAAGGCTCTCGGTGAGGACTTGACGGATAACCCGGCTCCGCGTGGCACCCAGCGCCGTACGAATGGCGAATTCTCCCCGGCGTTGCGCGCCGCGCGCCAGCAGGAGATTCGCTACGTTCACCGACGCAATCGTGAGGAGCAGCAGCACCGCACTGACCACAGCGAGCAATACCGGTCGCGTGCCACGCGTGAGGTCGTCCCGCAGGGTATCGACGATCAGCCCCTGGTCCAAGAACGAGCCGGGTTGCCTCGGGAACTCCGCGAACGGGGTTCGAGCAATCTGGTCCAGCTCCCGTCTTGCCTGATTCGCATCGACCGTGGGAAGCAATCGTCCAACCATTTGCAGGTGATGGCCCCATTCCCGGCTTTGGGGAGGCAAGGACGCGTCATATTGCAATAGGGACCACACGTCGGCCGACGGCGCGACCACATTCTCGAAGCCACGCGGCATAACGGCGACTACCGTGAAGGACTTGCCGTCGAGCGGGATCTGGCGCCCGACGATCGACGGGTCGGCCCCAAAACGTCGGCGCCAGAAGGCGTCGCTCAGCATGACGAGGTCGGGGCCGTTGAGCCGATCGTCGGCCGAATCGAACAACGCGCCGAGCGCCGGTTTCACGCCCAGCGCGCGGAAGTAGCTCGCGCTGACCCGTTGTCCGTCCAGGCGCTCAGGCTCGGCCGCACCGGTGATCGTCGGCTGCCAGTTCTTGAAGACCGCCATTGCCTCGAACGACCGGCTCCGCGCTGCAATCTCGCGATAGGTGCCGAAGCTCTGCATGGCGCGCGAGCCGTCGACACCTGCGTAGGAGATTATCAGCAAGCGGTGGGCATGGGGGTACGGCAACGGCTCGAGCAGAATGGGGTTCACCGCGCTGAAGATGGCGGTACTCGCCCCAATCCCCAGGGCGACAATCGAGACCGTGGTCGCTGTGAACCCCGGACTGCCGAGCAACCGGCGGATGGCGTAGCGGATGTCTTGCATGATGGAATCCATGCCTAGGCTCCCTTTAGTCGGGGCTATTCATACCGCAGCGCCACCATCGGATCGATCCGCGCCGCCCGGCGGGCCGGGACATAGGTGGCGAGCATCGCGACCCCGCCGAGCACTAACGCTGCCCCGATGAACGTCACGGCGTCCAGCGTCGAGACGCCGAACAGCATCGTGCGCAGGGCGCGCGTCGCCAGCGCAGCGCCCGCCATCCCGAGCACCAGGCCGCCGATCACGAGCAATAGATTCTCCCGCAGCAGCATGCCCACGACCTCGGCCGGCCTGGCACCGATGGCGATGCGCAGGCCCAGCTCCCTCGTGCGCTGGGTCACCGTGTACGCCGTGATGCCGTAAATCCCAATCAACGCGAGCAGCATCGCCAGCGCCGCGAACAACGTGAGCAGGGTCATGCTCAACCG
>DASWEL010000243.1:0-9583 GCA_036394755.1 Gemmatimonadales bacterium
GTACGTGCTGACCAACGCGGTCGCGGCCTGGGCCGGGAGATCGTCGGCGGCGGGGAATGTGCCCGCGGACATCGCGGGAGCGGCACCGTCGGGCCCTGGATCGAACAACGACTCGAGATAGCGGGCGGGCGGCACGTTGTCGGGTTTGTCGCAGAAATGCCCGCTCAGATATTTGCCTTGATCGAACTTCAGGTAGGAGACCCGGCCGTTGGAGATCAGTTCCAGCACGCCGGTCACCTTTTCCTGCTGCAACACCGGGAAGAATCGCTCCGGCTGCTTGACGTCGATAACGCGCGGCTGGTAGGCACCGGAGCAGGCTGCATACATCCACGCGAGCTGCTCCATGGGCGCGGCGCAATAGGTGAGATCGCCGCGTTCCACTTCGGTGCGCATGCGCTTCAACGCCTCGGTGATCGTGATGACGTGCCGTCCCGCGGTATGCAGCGACGCCGCGTTGACGGCCTCGCCCTTCCGGAAGAACAGCAACACGCATTCGTCGGGCAGGTGCGCCGCGAGGTAGCCGTCGATGCGGCCATCGCGGTCGCGCTTGGCGTAGGCGAGCAGGTTGTCGAGATGAATGAAGGCGAGGCGCGTGCGATGAATAAGCCGGTTCACCTGCGGAAATTGGAGATCCGCGAGGCGAACCGGCGAATTCGTCAGGCGGGCGGTGCTCGCGCGCATCGTCCTCCGGCGAGGAAGCTACAGGAGCAGCTGGTCGATCTTTTGCTCGAACGCCTGCGACGGATACGCACCCACGATCGAATCCACGTGGCGTCCGTCCTTGAAGAATAGAATACTCGGAATCGAGCGAACGTTAAAGCGCATCGCCGTCGCCTGATTGGCGTCCACGTCCAGCTTCACGATCTTCACCTTGCCGTTGTACTTCCCGGCCAGCTGGTCCAGGATCGGCGCGACCCTGTGACACGGACCGCACCACGTCGCCCAGAAATCCACGACGGCGACCCCCACGTGCTGCTCCACTTCCGCCTGGAACGTCGCGTCCGTGACCGCGACGAGATGCTTCACATCTTCCATAACCCTTCACGCTCCCTCTCGAGACGTTAGTTTGACTTTCTATGAACCCGTCTGTCGCTCACGTCGGTATCGCAGTCACGAGCATCACCGAGGCACTGGCATTCTATCGCGACATCTTGGGCCTTACTCCGGGACGACCCGAAACCGCCGACGGCGCCACGATCGTCAGTCTGCATTTCGGCGACGTCGACGTCGAGCTGCTCGAGCCGAGCGATCCGAAGAGTCCCGTGGCGAAGTTTCTTGCGAAACGCGGGCCCGGCATCCACCACATCTGCTACCGCGTGTCCGATCTGGACGCCACCCTGGCGCGTTGCCGGGCAGCCGGCTATCAACTGGTCGACGCGGCGCCCCGGCGCGGGGCCGGCGGACGACGCATCGCGTTTCTGCATCCCAAGACCACCAACGGCATCCTGCTGGAGCTGACTGAGTAGGTGGAACGCCCGCCCCTAAGGCCTGGTTCCCGTCCCCACCGGTTGGCAGCGCCCGGCCGGACTGCCCGCACTCTCGAGATGCACGTCGTAGACCAGCCAGCCGCCGCTGCGCGTGCGCACCACGTCGATCGGCAGCACCTGATTGCAATTCGTACGCTGCAGCTCCACCCGAAAGGTCCGCAGCTCATCGTGACCCGGCACGTTCAGCGGTCCTTCGATGATCCGATAACCGGTGTGGTCGAGATATTTCTGGATCACGGTGACGCGCTGCTGCATGACGCCGGCGTTCATGTTGTCCGCCGCGGGGCCTCGGTCGGTGCCCCAGAGCTCACCCATGCGCTTGAGATCGTTTGCTTTGACCGCGGCGAGAAACTGCGCGACGGACTCATTCATCGACTGTGGGACCGGCGCGCCCGCCCTGGGATTTTTCCCGCAGGCGGCGCTGCCGGCGAGCAGGAGCAGAGCAAGCGCGAGCCGTCGCTTCACGAGGCAAGACCTGTGGTCAAGGTGACCCGAAGGTAAGACACCATGCGTCTCTACGTCAACATTGATCATGTCGCGACGCTCCGCGAGGCGCGGAAAACCGATGAGCCCGATCCAGTCCAGGCGGCCGCGGCCGCCGAGCGCGCGGGCGCCGACGGAATCACGGTCCATCTCCGCGAGGATCGGCGCCATATCCAGGACGCTGATGTCGCGGCGCTCGCGCGCAGCGTGCGCACCGTCCTCAATCTGGAGCTCGGCGCGCATGCGGAGATCGTGCGACTCGCGGTGCGCCTGAAGCCCACGCCGTTTCAAGCGACGCTCGTGCCGGAGAAACGACAGGAGATCACCACCGAGGGTGGGCTGGCGCTGCGCAAAGGGGATCGCCGCCTGAAGGACGCGATCGCGCGGCTGCAAGGCGCGAGGATTCGTGTGAGTCTGTTTATCGACCCGTCTTTGAAGACCATCGATATCGCACAGCAGCTCGGTGTCCCTGCGATTGAAATCCATACGGGTCGCTACGCGCACACGTGGCGCCGCAGCGACGCCGCGCTCAAGGAACTGCGTCGGGCGGCGACACACGCGAAGCAGATCGGGCTCGCCGTCCATGCCGGCCACGGTCTTACCTACCAGAATGTTCAGCCGGTCGCCGCGATTCCGGAGATCGAGGAGCTCAACATCGGGCATTCGATTGTGAGTAACGCGATCTTCTGGGGATTGGAAGAAGCCGTGCGGCGGATGGTAGCGCTTGTGAAATCCCCCTAGTCGATCTGGTTTCAGCTCTCCGCGTCGATGTCGCAGCGGATCGGCGCGGCGGGCGCCGAGTGCGTGAGCGCGCCGATGGCGATCAGTGACGCACCCGCCTGGGCATAGGCGCGCACGACATCGAGGGTGATGCCGCCCGAAGCCTGGATCGTGACGGCGCGACCGGCCCGCTGGGTCCATGCGGCGACCCGCTCGGGCGGCTGGTTGTCCACGAGCAGATGCGCGACCCCAGCGGCCAGCGCCGCCGCGAGCTGCGCATCCGATTCCACCTCGACGATCACCGGCAACCCGCGGGGCGCGGCGCGCAACGCGCCGGCGAGCGACTTACCGGCCTGCGTCAACAGCGTCCAGTGATTGTCCTTCCAGAGCACGGCAGCGGCGAGCGACGCGCGGTTCTCCACGCCTCCACCTGCCCGCACGGCATACACCTCGAGCTCGCGGAGACCAGGAGTCGTCTTGCGCGTGTGGGTGATCCGCGCAGAGGTCCCCAGCACCGCATCCACCGCGCGTCGCGTCAGCGTGGCGATCCCCGACAGTCGCTGGACGAAGTTGAGCGCGACACGCTCGCCTGCGAGCAGGGCCGCGGCGGTGCCGCGGACCACGGCGATCGTCGCCCCGGCGTTGGCCCACGCTCCTTCCGGGAGACACGGCGTCATCTCGGCGCCCGTGTCGAGCTCCTGAAAGACCGTCGCCAGAATTGGGATACCCGCGACCACGAATCCGCCTTCCGCGACGAAGCGCGCTGCGACGCGGCGCTCGCCGAGAGCCCCCAAGAGGGGCGTCGTCACGTCCTCGGTCGCGCGGTCTTCGGCGAGCGCGCGCCGCACTTCATGCAGGCCGAATGGCAGCGGCTCAGCCAATCGCGAGCATCCGGTCGATGGCGCGCCGCGCCCGCGACGCGACCTCGGGTGCGACGGTCACGTCGTATTGCAGGTCGCGAAGCGCGTCGCGCAGCTTTTCCAGAGTGATCTGCTTCATGTAACGGCATTCGGCCGATTCACGGGCGGCGATAAACTCCTTCCCTGGATTCTCGCGCCGCAATCGATGCAGCACGCCCGTCTCCGTCGCCACGACGAACCGCCGGGCCGGAGAGACGCGCGCGCGCCGCATCATTTGCTCGGTGGAAACGATCTGCATGCGCCCCGCGGCCCGGTCGCCCTCGGTCTCCGCGTAGTACATCGCGCTCGTCACGCAGCCACACTCGGGATGCACCAGGAACTCGGCGTCGGGATTTTCGACGCGACGTTGCTCGAGGGTCTCCCGCGTCAGCCCGGCATGCACATGACACTCACCGAGCCATACGTCGAGCGGTCGGCCCGTCACTTTGCGCAGGTAGTTGCCCAGGTACAGGTCGGGAAGGAAGAGCACGGGAACGTCGGGCGGCAATGCATTGATCACGGCGACCGCATTCCCCGAGGTGCAGCAGTAGTCGGCCTCAGCCTTTACAGCGGCTGCGGTGTTCACGTACGCGACGACGAGCCCGTTGGGGTGCGTCGCACGCCAGGCGCGCACATCGGCCGCCTGAATCGTGCTGGCGAGCGAGCAGCCGGCCGTAGGATCGGGAATCAGAATCCGCTTCTCCGGATTCGCGATCGCCGCCGTCTCGGCCATGAAATGCACCCCGCAGATCACGAGGATCGGCGCATCGAGCTCTGTCGCGCGTCGAGCCATGGCGAGTGAATCGGCGACGACGTCGGCGATGTCCTGGATTTCAGGCCGCTGGTAATTATGTGCGAGAATCGCGGCGTGGCGTTGCGTCCGAAGCTCGTTGATCTCGGCAATGAGATCCCGAGTGGCAGTGGTCAGTGCGGAGGCGCCCATCGAATGCAGCTCCCATTGTTATTGGTGCCGGCGGCTGGGGGGCCGATTGGGTAACGCCTCGGTTCGTCGGGGATGACGAACCGCTCCCAGCCTGGGACGCGCGTCGCCGCGCGTCAGTGTGAATCATAATCGGGTCGTGAAGGGCCTATTCCGCCAGGATCTGATGCACCGTCGCGACCGCGATCGAGCCCTCGCCCACCGCCGAGGCGACCCGCTTGGTGCTCCCACTGCGCACGTCTCCCACGGCAAGGACACCGGGGAGGCTGGTTTCGAGCAGGTGTGGCGGCCGGCGCAGCGGCCACTTCGCGGCGGCAAGGTCATCGGTGGTCAGCGCGGCTCCGGTCTTGATGAATCCCTTGTCGTCGAGCGCCAGGCAACCGGCGAGCCACTTCGTGCTCGGCTCGGCGCCGGTCATGGTGAAGACGTGACGGATCTTCTGTTTCTCCACCGGTCCGCTTCGACCGGTACGCCACGCGATCTGTTCGAGGTGGCCATTCCCTTCCAGACCCACGATCTCCGTCCGCGTGTGCAGCTTGACCTTCGGATGCGCTTCGATGCGGCTGATCAGGTAGCGCGACATGGTGCTGGCAAGGCCGTCGCCGCGAATGAGCATGTGCACGCGCTTCGCGGTCTCCGCGAGGAACATGGCGGCCTGGCCCGCGGAGTTTGCGCCGCCCACGACGGCGATCTCTTCGTCCGCGCAGAGCTGCGCCTCCATGCGGGTAGCGGCGTAGTACACGCCGGCACCATCGAAGCGCGACAGATTTTCGACCGCGAGGCGCCGATACTCGACCCCGCTCGCGATGATGATCGCGCGGGTGAGCAACGGCTCGCCGGTAGCCGCGCTGCACTGCACGCGGTACGGTTTCGTGCTGCAGTCGAGCCGCGCGACCTTTCTCGCGATGAGGATCTTGGCGCCAAACTTCTGCGCCTGATCGTATGCGCGGCCGGCCAGCTCCTGGCCGGAGATGCCGAGCGGGAAGCCGAGGTAGTTCTCGATGCGCGAGCTGGTCCCGGCCTGGCCGCCGGGCGCGTTCCCTTCGATCATCACGACGTTCAGGCCTTCCGACGCCGCGTACACGGCGGCGCCGAGCCCCGCCGGCCCCGCGCCGATGATGACGAGATCGTAGACCGCCGTCCGATCGATGGTGGGATTCAAGCCGAGACAGTCGGCGACTTGTTGGATGGTCGGATTGCGCAGCACGATGGTGCCGCGGCAGATCACGACCGGGATGTCGCCGGCTTGTACGTGGAACTGATCGAGCATCGCCTGGCTGTCGGCATCCGTATCGAGGTCGACGAACTTGTAGGGATGCCCGTTGCGCGTCAGAAACTCGCGGATATGCAGTGATCCCTGACAGTGATTCGAGCCGAGCAACAGCACGTCGCCGAGGTTTTGATCGATCAGCTGCAGGCGACGCAGGATGAATGCGCGGAGAAAGATGTCGCTCAGCTCGGGATCGGTTCGAATCAGATCCAGCAGCGCCTCCCGGGCGACTTCGATCACCTCACACGGCGTGCCCGCCTGGATACGGGCGAGGAAGCGCCCACCGGCGAGGATCGATCGCTCGCCCGTGAACATCCCTTCGCTGAAGCTCGGCACATCCTCGCCCAGCCAGCGCGGGGGGCCGACGAGGTCGAGCCGTCCCGACACCACGACGAATATCTTTGTGACGGGCTCCCCCGCCTCACCGAGCACTTCACCCGCCGGAACGGTGCGGTGCCGGCCCCGGGGGTCGATGCGGGCGATTTGCGCCGGCGTGAGCCGCGGAAAAGCTTCTGCCTGACGCGCGGCGGCGGCCGGAGTCATTGGGGTGGCTGGGGCGGCGGGGGCAGCGGGGGCAACGGGGGCAACGGGGGCAGCGGTCATGGCTTGAATACTAGCAGCCTACGGAAGAGCTTCCAGCATGGCCCAACAATGCAAGCATCTCCCGCAAGTCCGCAACGTGAAGCCGAAGACGCCCGACGGCTGCGAGGAGTGTCTGGAGACCGGGGATGAATGGGTGCATTTGCGACTCTGCCTCGAGTGCGGTCACGTCGGCTGCTGCGATGACTCGCGCAACCGGCACGCCACGAAGCACTTCCAGAAGACGAAGCACCCCGTGATGCGCAGCTTCGAGCCGGGCGAGGACTGGGGATTCTGTTATGTCGACCAGCTCATGTTCGAGCCCGCGCCGCGACCGCTCTAGTCGGGCCGCCGCGGATGGCGACCGAGTCCCGCGGCGGCCTGGTCGATACGGATGATGTAAGTCCGGATCGATTCGCCGTGCTCGCGGCGCGGCAACACGAAATGACGATCGTCGGGCTGCGTGCTCTTCAGATCGTCGACCATCAAGTCGCCGCCGTGCGCCTCCACCGTTTTCTCGAAGCGCTCGACGGCCGACAGCAGATCCGCGAGATCATCCGAACGCTCGGCTCCGGTCACCGCAACGCCGCGCTGCCGCAGCCGGTCAGCAACTTCAGCGGCGGCGCGGTCTTCGTCTGCTCCGCGATTATTAGGCATGCGAAAACATGGAGGACCGGCCCGCGTCCCGGTAGAGGACTCAGGGCCGGCCGAGAAACGTTACAACCTGACGGATCACGGCCGGATCGCTGACGATCCGATGATGCCCTAACCCGGTGGTCGTGACGAGCTCAGCACCGGGCCAGGATTGCGCGATGGCCGCGCCATCGCCCCAACCCACCTCGCGATCATCGCGATCGTGGATTACCAGGAGCGGGACACGCATGCCGGGGGCAAGTGCAGGGATGTTGAGGTCCTTCCAGGAGAAGCCTAGCCGCCGCTCCAGGCGACCCCGCATCGACGCCATGACCGGCCCATCGACGCCCAGCACCGCTGCGAACTGCGCGCTATAACTGTTCGCGTTGGCTGAAGGAGCGAGGAACACCGCGCGGCGCACGGCGAGTCCCCGCCCCATCGCGAGCGCGGACGCGAACCCGCCCAGGGAGTGCCCGACGACGTGGCTGACGGGCCCGACCGCGTTCACGACGGCGTGCGCGGCGCGGGCGAACTCCGGTCCAGAGCTGAGCCGGCCCGCCGAAGCGCCGTGTCCCGGCGCATCGAACGTCACCACGCGGTACCCCTCCGTAAGCAGGGCATTGCCGAGGTCCACAAAGCGCGCGCCGCGGCTCCCCCACCCGTGGACCAGCAGAACCCCCGGTCCGCGCTCTCCCCACGACCACGCCACGACGCGTCGCCCGCCGACGACAACCGTGAAGCGCTGCGCCTCGCGCAGCCAGCCGGCCATCCGCTCGCTGATCGGACGGCGTGGGGGCGTGCAGAAAATGCGCGCGGCCCACAGCGCCGCGAGGCGGGGGGATGCCCGCTGCACGGCGCCGAAGGCCGCTCGGGTCAGACGTAAGGTTGCGCTCATACGGTTGTGCTCATGGAGACTGCCAAACTGAACGCTTAGTCACGAGCAACAGTTTCGCCTCGAACAGGCTCGCCAGGGCTCACGGTGCTGGGTGCCGGAAACCGCCGCCGAGCGAGCCGCAAACCCGCGCCAGCGAGAGCGACGACCAATGCGGCCAGTCCCCACCCCGCTCCCGCATCGTGCACGCCGAGCACGGCATCAAGCGACAGCGCGCCGGGACCCGTGAACGCGACGCTCAAGGCCGCGATTCCCAGGATCAGCGTGTACTCGTAGCCGCCGTTGTGCGCGAAGAAGCCCTTTGACGCATGCGCGCTCACGCCGGCGACGACCATGACGGAGAGCGCCACCGCCGCCGCGACCGGGGTCGCCAAGCCGAGCGCCAGCAACACGCCGGCTCCCGTTTCGGCCAGTCCCGCCACCAGGGCATTGCGCCGGCCGGGAACGAAGCCCAGCTGCTCGAGGAAGCCCCCCGTGCCCGTCAGACCATATCCGCCGAACCAACCGAACAGCTTCTGCGCGCCGTGCGCGGCCAGCGTCAGACCGACCACCAGGCGCAGAATCAGGATTCCGATACTCATGTATAGCCTCGTACTTTCTTGTGGAATGGAACTATCACACGGGAAGTATGATCGCGAACTCGCTTCCCGATGTCAAGGGGCTTTCTTTTGGGAAGTGTTTGGGGTACACTTGGCACCATGACGAAGCCGGTGGATTCCCAATGCCAGACGTTCCAGACTGCGATCCAGGTGCTGGGTCGCTCCTGGAATGCGCTGATCCTCAATGTCTTGCAGGGGGGGCCCCTGCGGTTCAGCGAGCTCTCCGAGCGCGCCAAGGGTCCGGGGGATAAGGTGCTGTCGGCGCGGTTGAAGGACCTGGAGGTGCGCGGGTTGCTGGTGCGCAGTGTCGACGCAGGCCCGCCAGTGCGGGTCAGCTACGAGCTGACGAGAAGCGGGCGCACCTTCGGCGACCTCGCGCAAGCGATCGAGCGCTGGGGGCGAGAGCTCATGCAAGAGGCGAAGCCACACCGGCGATAAAACACAATTGGAGCGTGATTGCTGTGTCGGGTAATACGGGAATAGAAGTTGGCATCGACAGTTTCGCAGCAGCGTACGACGAAGCAAGCCTCGCGGTCAGTCCATCGCAGCGGCTGCGGGATCTGGTCGAGCAGATCGAACATGCCGATCAGGTGGGTCTCGATGTCTTCGGGGTGGGGGAGCACCACCGCAAGGACTACCTCGATTCCGCTCCCCCGATCATTCTCGCGGCGGCGGCGACACGCACGCAGCGTATCCGGCTGACGAGCGCCGTTACCGTCCTGAGCGCCGCCGATCCAGTCCGCGTCTTCCAGAACTTCGCGACCCTCGATCTCCTGTCACAGGGACGCGCGGAGATGGTGGTCGGGCGCGGCTCGTTCATCGACGCATTTCCGCTCTTCGGGCTGCGCCTCGAAGACTACGACTCTCTCTTCGCCGAGAAGCTCGATCTCCTCCTGAAGATCCGGGAACACGAGCATGTGCACTGGTCGGGCCGACACCGCGCGGCGTTGACCGGCCAGGGCGTCTACCCGCGGCCCGTGCAGAATCCCCTGCCGATCTGGTTGGGCGTGGGCGGCACGCCGGAATCGTTCGTGCGGGCCGGGACGCTGGGGCTTCCGCTGATGGTCGCGATCATTGGTGG
>DASWEL010000244.1:0-11833 GCA_036394755.1 Gemmatimonadales bacterium
GGCGCGACTGCCACGGCTCATCGGAAGAAGCCGCGCGTTGGAAGTGCTCCTTGGCTCGGAGGATATCGGAGCCGACCTGGCGGCGTCTTATGGCTATGTGAATCGGTCGTTGCCGGACGCCGACCTCGACGATTTCGTCGAAGCGCTTGCGAGTCGGATCGCGTCATTTGACAAGTGGGCGATCGCCAACACCAAGCGCCTCGTGAACGCGGCGAGCCTGCCGGCCGATGTCGAAATCGCCGCAGGGTGGGAGGCTTGCGTGGCTTCGATCGCGCGGCCCGCCGCACAAGAAAGCTTCAAAAAGTTGTTTGAGCTGGGCTTTCACGAGCTGGGTGATGCTGAAGATCGCTTGGGATATTACGTGGGACAGCTACGACGCTGAGCCCTCGTGTGGGCGACCGATGAATTGCAACTCTACCTTATGAAGGAGATACAGATGATGGATTTGCTAGCGCTCGCGAAGACCGTTGCGGATCGCGTCGAAGAAGAGGCGACCGAGGTCAAAGTGCCGGTTGCGGTGTGCGTCATCGACATCCACGGGAACGTCGTCCTCACGCATCGGATGGGAGGAGCGCCGGCCTTCTCCCTCGAGATCGCCGAGCGAAAAGCCTATACATCCGCCCTCGTCCGGGTGCGGACGGCTGATCTCCTTCCGCTGGTGCAACCCGGCCAGCCGCTCTATCCCCTCAGCATGATGTCAGGCGGAAGATACTCGGCGTTGGGCGGCGGCGTCCCGCTCTCCAACGAGGGTGAGATTGTCGCCGGCGTCGGCGTAAGCGGCGGGACAGTCGATCAGGACGTGGCCATTGTCGAAGCGGCGCTGAAATAGACCGCGGGACGATCCAGAAGTGAGCATCTCCGCCTGCGTTGGCCACTCATGCTGCCGCTTCTAGGACCTTCGTACAATTGTCGCCCTTGTTGACTCCCGCGATGCTGTAATCGTCGAGAGTGAAGACAATCCGTTCTCGGGGTGACCGGCCATGAATACAATCGCGGTGAACGTGCCGAACGACGCCTACTTGGAAAGACTCCGTGTCCTCGGAGCGTGGTGGCGGCTTGGGTCCAGCGCCCTCAACCCGGATCTGCTCATTGAGCGGGTGGAGGCCAGAGTGTTTCCTGGAGGCAATGAACAGACATTGTTAACGTCCTACGGGATGTGGTGAAGAAAAAGCCCCACACCGGGACTCGTTGTGAGGCTTGGCCTTCAGCCAGTCGGGACGGCGGGATTTGAACCCGCGACCCCCTGAACGCCATGCGAACGGTTACTCAACGGAGTCACGACAGAGAGTAGCAACTACGCGATGTTCTGGGCAGCGGTGTTGTGACTCGGACCCCGAAGATCGACCGGGAATCGTAGCAGAATCACAACGAAACTCACAACAGAATTGAGCACAAAAAACGGGTCGGCCCCCTGAGCAAATCACGGGGGTCGATTTTTTGTTGACGACTCCCGACCCCCTGAGTCCGGGAACCAGTCACAACGACTCACAACAGACTCACAAACCTGAGACCCCGTGAAAGGATCAGGGGGTCTTCATTTTTTCGACGCCTGAGCCAGAAACACGCTCACAACACCTCGCAACGCGCGACTCCATGAAGGCAGCTCAGGTGGTCGTCTCCGATATCGAGCATTACGCGATGGCCGGCCCGAGTCAGCGAGGCCAAGGCCACTCCACGCTACCTACCGGCACTCGCTCCGGAAATCCTCGACGACCCCGACCAAGTCCCCGTTGGGGTTCACGGTGAAGTGCAGCACCTGGAGCCCGAGGAAGTTCGGCGCTTGGCCCTGACCCAGCAGACGAACAATCACGTTCTCGGTGACGCCGAACTGAATGGTTTCAGCATTCGCATCGAATATCGTGTCCGCCGCGAACACGTATGCGGCTCCCGTAACGGCACCGGCACCGGCGCCGTGCTCGAGGATCCGGCCGACAGTGTGGGACCCCCCGTGCTCGTCGGTCCGCGTGTCGTACCGGACCTGGATCCATCCCTCGATGTCGACGAACTCACCGTTGCACGGATTCACGAGCCCCGTCACGAAGGGGGCTGGGGCGGCCGTCGGTGCAACCGCCTGAAACACGAGCGTCGGCCCGGCTGGCGACGAACGCTCCGCGCACCCGGATGCGAGGCCGGCGCCCAGTGCCACAACGAAATACAGCCGATTCGTAAACATACATGACCTCCTACGTCGAGCGGGATGACTCCCGCGCTTCACGATGACAGGGCCTAAGGCTACTGCCCCACCCGATCCCACCACCCCACTGGCCTGTCCTCGATTTGGATACGTCGGTACGCCCGACCGAGCACGGTGGAGCCACTCCTGCAAGTCCGCCTCTGTGCTTTTAACATACGCCGCCGGGGATATCCTCGCGAATCGGTCGCACTAGTCCCAAACACGAGAAAAAGCCCCCCACCGATCTCAGTGTGAGGCTTGATCTTCACTCAGTCGGGACGGCGGGATTTGAACCCGCGACCCCCTGAACCCCATTCAGGTGCGCTACCGGGCTGCGCTACGTCCCGAAACTGGTCCGCAAGTTACCCCGATCACATCCCATCCTCAACCTGAGGTCGCGCACCTTGCACGACGCCATGCGAGTCGCATGACCTCCGCACGCGCTCCCTACACAGAACCTTGGGTTATCAGGCGGCATACCCCGTGCAAAGTCACACGGCATGCTCACCTATCGCAAAGAGATGCACATCGGCGCAATGGTCGCGGTCGCGATGCTCGCGGCGCAGTCCCTGGCAGCCCAGGGCGGCGCGCAACAGCGACGCGCACCGGCCGCCGCCGTGTCTGCCGCCGCGTCTACAGACGCATCCGGCACGACCGCAACCCTGACGCTCCAGTTGGCGGGCGACCTTCTGAGAACGCTCGCCGGCAAGTGGCGCTTTGAGGTGCGCTTCGCCGGCAACTTCACCGGCGCCCCCGACGGGTCCGGCACCCGCGTCTTCGCATCGCTGTACGACAGCCTGCGACTGCAATGGCGCGAAACGCTGGACTCCTCGAGCGTCAACTCGCAAGGCATGATCGGCTTCGACCCCGACAACGGCCGCTTCTACAGCACCGCCGTGTATAGCTCGGGACCAGGTGTCGAGCTGCTCACGGGCACGCTCGATATGGCCGAGCCCTTCGTTGCGTTCAGACCCATCGCGCCGGCGAGCGGCAACGGCGCCCGGCAAGGGATCGAATCGTTCACGTTGCGCCTGATCGATCAGAACCACTTCACTTGGTCTCCCATCGATCGCAGCTGGCGCGCCGTCTTCACGCGCGAGCCCTAGCGCGCCGTCGCCTGCCGCAGTCCCAGCGCCCGATTCAGCCACCGCACCAACGGCATCATCAGGGTGAAATCCGCCTCGAGCAGCGCTGGTAGCTTCGCGCCGAGCACCTGCTGGTCCCTGAGCTCCCGGCCAATCGTGAACGACTGATAGCGCAGCCACCGCGCCGCCGGATGATCCTCCGCGAACCCGCGCGGCCCGCGCTTGAGCATCTCCCCATCGTCGAGCCCACCGAACCGCCGGCGCGAGCGCGGGTTCTCAACGACGCGTGCGAACCCCTTGGCATCCTCGGCGATCGCATCGCGAATCTTGTTCAAGCCAGGCTGCGGCGGCATCCAGATCCCCGCGCCGACGAACGACTTCCCGGGTTGGAGATGGAAGTACAGCCCGGCACTTCCCTCCTCGGCCTCGCCACCGACCTTGTGGCTCGCGCCCTGGTGCCGAAACCAGCACGCCGCGTGCGTCTTGTACGGCGACTTGTCCTTGGAAAACCGGATGTCGCGATTGATGCGGAACATCGAGCGCTTCGGGTCGCCAATGATCTCCGGCGCGAACCGCGCCAGCCGCACGTCCATTTCCTCGATCAGCGCACGCATCGGATCGCGGACGTCGTGCTCGTAACTCTCGCGCTGCGCCTCGAACCACGGCTTGTTGTTGTGCCGGGCGAGGCCGCGCAGAAAGGCGAGCGAGGCGGGTGTGAACATGGCGAGCTAAACTTGCGCACTCAGGCGGAACGCGCCATTGTCTCCGCCTCCCCCTTTCGAATCGACGGAGACACCCATGCGCCTTCATCATTATCTGCTGTTCCTCGCCACCACGGCGTTCGCCTGCCAGCCGGCCGACACGTCGGCCGGCGCGAAGGCGGCGATCGACGCCGCCAACGCCCAGTGGCCCAGGCTCACGAGCACCGGCCATGCCGATTCGATCGCCGAGTTCTACGCCGCCGACGCCGTCATCATGCCGCCCAACATGGCGACGATGAAGGGCAAAGACGCGATCAAGGCGTTCTTCGCGACGATGAACACGATGGATCCGAAGCCAATCCTGACGCTTCACGCCGACGCCGTGCACGGCACGGGTGCCATGGCGATGGAACGGGGCCGCTGGCACTGGGCCTACCCCGCCGGTGCGAAACTGCCGCCCGGGATGCCGGCGGCGGACTCGGGCAAATACGTCGTGCACTGGATGCAGGAGAACGGGAAATGGGTAATGGTGGACGACGTCTGGAACAGCGACACGCCGCTGCCCACGGCTCCTCCTCCACCTCCCGCGCCGGCGGGACGGCACCGCTAGAATCGCCACTAACGAACAAGCCCCGCAACGGTTCTCTCGTTGCGGGGCTTGTCTGCTTCGGGGGCCTTAGGCGCTCTTCTTCGGCCGCTCGGGCCGCTCCTCCGACCGCCGCTCCTCGCGCAGCTGCGTCACCGCGGAGCGCACGTTGTCCGTGATCTCCCGCTCCTGCCTGAGCGCCGCGATCACCGTCTCCGCCTGCTTGGTCTGGAACGCGAGCGCACTGGCCTGCGTGACGGCTTGATCGAGTAGCGCCTTCTGGCCATGGAGACGCTCCAGCCCTGCCTGGACCTCAACAAGGATCGCCTCCGCCCGCGCGAGCCGCTCTTCGGCCTGCTCGACCTGCCGCTTGCGGTGATCCAGCCCATTGGCGGCGTCGTGCACGTGCGTGACCATGCTGAGCACCGACTCCAACATCGAGCGCGTCTGGCCGACTTCCTCTCTCGCACTCGCGATGGACCGGACATCATCCGTGGTCTTCTCGGCGACTTCGTACAGGCGATGCATATCCGCCTGCATGGCGTCGACCGTAGCCTGGCGTTGGCCCATCTGCTCGAGCGCGCGCGTCAGCTGCGACTCGACCGCTTCCCACTTGGCGAGCCGTTCCTCGAATTGTGCCATCCGCTTCTGCGCGAACCGCAGACCGCCGGCGCGATTGTCCAGCTCATCCACCGTGGCCGTCAACTCGAGCAGGCGGTTGCCTGCCGTCGTAACCGCGGTCCCCAGCTGTGACGAGCGTTCCTCGAGCTGCTGAGCGGCACTGGCCGCTTGCTCGCGCAGCTGGGCGACGCGGTCCAGATGCTCGGTCGCCTTGTCCAGGGCGGCTTGGCGCAGCTCGAGCTCCTGACCGAGGGCGCGGGTGCGTTCCGCCAGTCCCTCGAGATTGTGGGCGCGCGATTCGAGCGCGGCCACTGCCGTGTCCACTTCTCCCACACGGCGTTCGGCACGCTCGACCGTCGCGACCGCGGCCGGCACGAGCTTCTCGATCCGTGCCGCCTCGTCGGCGCGAGCCGCCAGCGCTCCGAAGCGCTCGTCCGCTCCCGTCATGCGCGACAGCAGCTCGCGGCTCCGCTCGTCGAGCTGCGAGCCCAGCGCTGTCAGATCGGTCAGCCGCTTGTTGAGATCTTCCACCATGCGGCTGCGCGCATCGATCTGTCCCATCGCCTGCGACACGCGGTCCGCTTCGCCGCGCACGGACTCGACGGTCGGCTTCAGATCCTCGATTGCGGCCAGCTCGACACGCAGCGCCTTGATTTGCTCGGTTACGCCGGAGAGCCACGCCTTGGTTCCTGACTGCAGCTCGAGCACGCGCGCCATCTCGTCGGCGGCACCCTCCACCTGCTCCAGCGCGCCCCTGACCGATTCGTGCGTGCCCCTGAGCATCGCGACATCTTCCAGCGCCGCCCGCACGCCGGGGTGAGACTTCTCCAGTTGCGCCACCCGCTGCGTCATCTCCTCGACCGTGCTTCCCAGTCGAGTGGTGCTGGTTTCCATGGCGCGCACGCGCTCGGCCTGGGTCCCGAGCAGCGCCACGTTCTCGGCGATGCTCTCGAGCTGCGCCGTCAGACCGTCGGCCTTGGAACGGACGTCGGTGATGCCGCGGCTCGATTCCTCCAGTGATTTGAAGCGCCCTTCGATGGCCGTGAGCGAGCCGCGGAGATCGACGATCCGCTGCCCGACCGCATCGAGCCCCTGGTTCTCGAGCTCGAAGCGCTTCACGGCGCGCTGCACGTCGTCGCGCAGCGCCGCCAGCCGAGCGCGCAGCTCGTCGTCCGCCTGCTTGACGGAGTTGTGGTTGGCGGCGATCTCGGTCGAGCGCTCCAGCACTTCGGCATGCAGCGCTTTGAGCTCACCGACCTTCGACTCGAGCTCGCCGAGTCCCTTGGCGCTCGCTTCGTGCCGCCGAATCTTCGCATCGACGTCGCCCATCAGCTCGTGCAGCTTGCCCACCTCGCTCGTGGCGCGGTCGACGACGTCACGCTGCTGCTCGAGCGCGGCGACTTTCGCGGTCACACCGTCGGCGAGTGTCTTGAGCGTCGTGAGCTGGCGCTTGGTCTGCGCGGCCTCGGCCGCGGCCTGCGTCAGGTCCTTGAGCGTCTGCCCGACCGTCGCGGTGCGCGACTCGGTGTCACTGACGCTCCGCTGCGAACTCACCTGCCGCTCCTCAAATGCGCCGAACCGCGCTGCAATGGACTCGCTCGACTTGCGCAGCTCCTCCTGCCGGGCGCGCACCTGGTCGAACCCCTGCGTCAGCTCTCGGACCGCGCCGCTCAGCGAGTCGGCATCCATCCGCAACGCTTTGAACCCGCCGCCCAGCTCGAGGAAGCCGGCCACGTCATTCTTCAGGGCCAGCGCCTGCTCCAGCACGCCGCGCAGCTCATCGATTTCGCCGCGCAATTGCTTGGCATTGTCCGAGTTCTGCGTGAGCTGGGTCTCGGTGCGGCGCTGCGTCTTGGAGACGTTCTCGGTCTGTTCGTCGAGCGTCGCCAGGACGGGGACGAGCCGCTCCAGCGATTTGACCCGCGCCTGCAGCTCGCTTACGACCTTCTGCGCTTCGGTGATCGGCTGCAGGAGCTGCGACAGACTCTGACCGGAGTCGCGCGCGGCGGTGGTCAGGGCTTCGAAGGCCACGCGTTCGCGCTTCATTTCGGCGAGAATCGCGCGGAGCTCGGCGGGAAGCTGCTCGGGTGTCGTTTCGCGACCGAAGATATTCCAGGCCATAGACCCGATCCCTCAGCGTAGAAGGCGGCACCGCTCGATGCGGCAGTGAGGGGCGGGTGGGCGGGTCCCGTCCTGGGACGACGTGAGTGCCGCCTGGAAATGTAGAGGAAGAGACAAAGCGGGGCGTGACTGGCATCACGCCCCGCTTGGGACCATCGAAGTTCCAAAATGTCCCCGCCCGCTACTTCTCGCTCCCCAACGGCATCTCGAACCGCGTTTTGAAGACCAAACGGTCACCGGCGGTGACGCCGCCGAAGCCAACGCCAAGGTGCAGTGTCATGTCATCGCCTAATCGCCAATCCGCCGTCGGATAGTACTGATGGTGCTGGGTCGTCTCACCGAACGAGCCGTACCACTCGAATCCCAATGTCAGCGCCTTGCTGACGTCCACTCCCGCCCGCGCCCTGGGCTCGAACTCCCACTCGTGCTCCGGGCCCGCCAAATCTCGCTCGAACGTGGGATCGGCGATCAGTTGCACGCTTCCAAACCGTCGCTCGAAGACCGCGGTCAGCTCTGCGGTTCGCGCACTCTCACTGAATGCCGGCCGGGCGGTCTCGTACTCGGCGCTGAAGCCGACATTCACAGGCAAATCCCAGGACGCTGGGGCCCGTAGCCGCGACCGCAGGCGCCAACCCGCGTACTCGAGTCCCAGGCCCGGGACCTGCGCGCCGAGGACGTAGCCGGCGAGTTCCCAGTGATCGGTGATCCCGTGCGACACGTCAGCGGCGAAGCGCCACTGGCCCTGCGTGGGCGCCACAGAACCGGCGAAGCCACTCGTCCCACGGCTCGCGTAGTTGAGGTGGCCTTCCAGTTCCCATTCGCCGCGGTGGGCGGTGGCGTAAGGATAGACGGAGATGTCAAAACGCTCTTGGGCTGAAAGGGGATGGTCGAGGAATACCGTCAGAACACCAACCAGGCCGACACCTCGGCTCAAAACTCTCAGCATTGTGCGCCATGGAGTGGGTTAGAGGAAAGCCGAGTTTAATTGTCGGGATTCAACGGGTCAAGGCTTCCATTCGTACTCAAATCGCTGCACGATTCCACCACTCACCATCATTGACTGAGGGCCGTCATGTTCCAGCGCCTGTGGGCGGCTGCCGCCGTCCTCACTACGATCGCAGCACCAGTTCTGGCTCAGAATCCTCCCGCCCCCCCTCCGCAACCCGCACCATCCGCCACGGACTCCGCGAAAGCGCGCCAGCTTCCCCGCCCCCAACGTGCCGCGCCCAGCAATGTCACCGTGACCACCGGTGCCCAGAACCAGGCACCGCGCACCGGCGGGATTATGCTCGATTCGACGCTGCTCGCCGGATTCCGCTGGCGCAACATCGGCCCGGCGAACATGATGGGCCGCGTCTCGAGCGTCACCGGCATTCCGAGTCCGTCGAAGACACTTTTCGTCGCGGCCGCAGCGGGTGGCATCTGGAAGACCACCAACGCCGGCACGACGTTCCGGCCGGTCTTCGACAATGAGAAATGCGTGTCGATGGGTGAAGTCGCGATCGCGCCGTCCGACACGACGCAGGTGTGGGCCGGCACCGGTGAAGAGGATTCCCGCAACACGATCTCCCCGGGCTGCGGCATTTTCAAATCGACCGACGGCGGGCTCACCTGGAAGCGTACGGGGCTCGAGAAGACGGGTGCGATCGGCCGCATCGTCGTGCATCCCACGAATCCGAACATCGTCTACGTCGCGGCGCTCGGGCAGGCGTGGTCGCCGAATCCCGAGCGCGGCCTGTACAAGACGAGCGACGGCGGGCAGACGTGGCAGCTCGTGAAGTTCATCTCGCCGCAGGCCGGCTTCATCGACGTTGCGATGGATCCGTCGAATCCTGAAGTGCTTTTTGCCGCGAGTTGGCAGCGCGTGCGCGGCCCCTACTTCCTTAATAGTGGCGGTCCCGGCAGCGCGCTCTGGAAGACGACCGACGGCGGTAAGACGTGGACCGAGGTCAAGGGCGGCGGTCTCCCCACTACGACCAAGGGCCGTATCGGCATCGCGATCGCAGCCTCGGATCCGAAAGTCATCTACTTGATGGTCGAGGCCGATACGAACGCCAATGCACAAGGTGGCGCCGGCAAGGCCGCACAGACTCGGCCCTCCGGCCTGTATCGCTCGGCCGATGGCGGCGCGACTTGGGAGAAGATGAACGGCAACAACGTGCGCCCCTTCTATTACTCACAGGTGCGCGTCGATCCGAAGGACGCCAACCGCGTGTACTGGTCGTCCACGCCGGTGAACTACTCGAATGACGGCGGCAAGACAATCGGGAACGCGACCGTCGGCATTCACGTCGACCATCACGCCATGTGGATCGATCCGAACGATCCCAATCACATCGTCGTCGGCGACGACGGCGGTGTGTCGCAGACATGGGACAAAGGCGGCAACTGGGACTTCCTGAACACCTTCGCCATCGGGCAACCCTACATCGTCAGCTACGACATGGCATTCCCGTACAGCGTCTGCGCCGGCTATCAAGACAACGGCTCGTGGTGCGGGCCGTCGCGCCGGCGCCAGGGCGATATCACCAACGCCGACTGGACGACCGTCGGCGGCGGCGACGGCTTCTACACGGCGCAGGATCCCACCGACCCGAACACGATCTACGTCGAGTCGCAGGGCGGCAACATGTCACGCCTCAACTTCGCGACGGGCGATCGCACCAATCTCCAGAAGCCGAACTGGCGGCCGCGCTACCAGATGTTTGAGGACTCGATCGTGATCGAGCGCCCCGACACGACCAGGCCGGCGACCGGGGCGCAGGCACGCCACCTCGCCGATCTGCGCGCCCATCAGAAGGCCGACTCGGCCGACATCGATCTCCGCTGGAACTGGAACACGCCGTTCTTCATCTCGGCCCACAACCCCGAGATCTTCTACGCGGGAGCGAGCAAGGTGATGAAGTCGACGCGCCGCGGCGAAGATCTCTACCCGATTTCGCCGGATCTGACGACCAGGGATTCGATGAAGATCCGGGTCAGCACGCGGACGACGGGCGGTGTCACGCCGGACGTGACCGGCGCCGAGACGTATTGCACGATCGTGTCGCTGGCGGAGTCGCCGCTCCGGCCGGGCGTGCTGTTCGCCGGCACGGACGACGGCAACGTGTGGGTCACGAAGAACGACGGCGGCACGTGGGACAACATCACCGGGCGGTTCCCCGGCGTCCCCGCCGGCACGTACGTCAGCCGCATCGAGCCGTCGCGCTTCGACTCGACGACGTTCTACGTCACGTTCGATAATCACCGCAACGGCGACTACGCGCCGTACGTGTACGTCACGACGGACTTCGGGAAGTCGTTCCGCTCGATCGTGAACAATCTTCCGAAGGGCGACGACGGGCCGGGCTACGTCCACGTGATCCGCGAGGATGTCGCCAACCGCGATCTGCTCTTCTTGGGCAGCGACGTCGGTCTGTACGTCTCGTTCAATCGGGGCGGGTCGTGGCAGCGCTTCATGAGCGGCTTCCCGACGGTGCCGGTCCACGATCTCCGCATTCATCCGCGCGAGCGCGATCTCATCGCGGCGACGCACGGACGCGCGCTGTGGATCGTGAACATCGCGCCGCTCGAGCAGCTCAACGACAGCGCAATTGCGGCCGGCGCCTATCTCTTCCAGCCGACGACGGCCTATCAGTACGGCCAGCCGCCGCTCGGCGGCGGCAACAACGGACAGAAGGCCTTCCGCGCGCCGAGCCCGCAGTACGGGGCGGAGATCGTGTATCGCCTCGCGACCGGCAGCCCCGATCGCCGGGCGCGGACGCAGATCGTGATCCGCGACGTGCGCGGCGACACGGTGCGCACAGTTCAGGGCCCAGCGGGCCCGGGGCTGCACCGCGTCGTGTGGAATTTCCAGGGCAAGACGCCTCCGCCAGTCGCGCTCTCGCCGTCGCAGAAGCGTGATAGTGCGTGGCTCGTCATGCGCATCAACGTCGTCTTCGATTCGCTCGCCAAAGCGGGCGGGGGCACCAACACGCAGCAGCTCGAGCCGATCAAGACCGCGCTGCTCGCCGGTGACCTTCAGGGCTTGGCGCAGCGCTTTGGATTTGGCGGCGGCGGCGGCGGCGGTGGTGGCGGCGGCGGCGGAGCAGCCACCTGCGGCGGCGGGGGCGGCGGCTGCACGGGGGGCGGCGGAACCTTCTTGTGGCAGCCGGCAACGAGAGCCGCAAGGAACACGGTCAGCAGAACACCAGACACAAAGTGGCGGGCGCGCATCATCAGTCACACTCCTCTGAGAGTGTGCGCAGCTTACAGAGTCGGTTGTGGCGATGTCAATCGACTTTCACGACAAAAGGGTGCCGCGTGCCGCCCAAGAAGGGTCTTGCCACACAAACACCGACGAAACGCCGACATACAATGCCGGCGTGGAGCATCTGTTACGCGAGACGGCGCGAGCTGAAGGCCGCCATTTCTGGTTTCGCGGCTTCCGTTACTTCGTGGCGCCGCTCCTCAAGCAGGCCGTGAGGCATCGCCCGAATCCACGACTGCTGGACTGCGGGTGCGGCACGGGAGCCAACGTCGAGTGGCTCGATGGCTACGGACGCGG
>DASWEL010000245.1:0-22652 GCA_036394755.1 Gemmatimonadales bacterium
GGGACAGTGACGTTCCCTGCACCGCCGATGGCGGCCTGCATTGCGAGCACCACGGGGAGCGATGGCGACGGTACCTGCAGCGCCACGTAGATGGCGTCGAGGCCGAGGGCGCGATACGCGGCGTTGTGCATCGCGGGGGACAGAGAGTGGGCCACCGGGTCGCCGATGACCGTGAGCAAACGCGTCTTAGCGCTGATCTCCACGCTTGCTCTCAGCCGCGAGTCGATCGGCCACCGCGGCAGTGAGGGCCTCGAGCTCCTGGCACGTGTCGCGGTACACGCCGAGATCGCCGCCAAACGGGTCGCTGACCTCGTCGCCACCCTTGCCGGCGTATTCGCCGAGCACGAACACTTTGCCCTCGCCGCCGAGCTCGTCGACGCGGGCGCGATGGTGTCGTGCCATCGTGAGGATGAGATCGGCTTGCTCTACGAGCTCTCGCGTCAGCAGCCGGGCCCGGTGCCCGGACAGATCGAGGCCGCGCTCGAGCCCGACGAGGTAGGCCCCTTCGGATGCCGGCGCGCCGTCCCAGGCACCCGTCCCAGCGGAGCTCACCGTGACGTCGAGCCCACGCTCCGTCAACGCCCGCTCGAGGAGGGACGACGCGAGCGGGCTGCGGCAAATGTTGCCGGTGCAGACGAACAGGACATGTTGGGTCATGGTGCCAGCCGGCCGACGGCGCGTCGCAGCTCAGCGACACTCAACGTCCCTTCGCGAACGATGTGCGCCTGCGGCCTGGTGCAGTCAACCACCGTGGAAGGGGGCCGGTTCCCCAGCACTCCGCCGTCGAGTACGAGCAACTGTCCCGATGCCACCGCGGGCGCAAAGTCGCGCGCGATCGCGTCGGCGCCCGGGCCAGGCGGCTGGCCGGGCAGGTTCGCCGAAGTCGACGTCAACGGCACGCCCAGCGCGGCGACGAGGTTGGCGATTCCCTGATGCGAGGTCCAGCGCACCGCGATGCCGCCCTCCGGCCCCCGGAGTAGATCCGGCAGCCGGCCGGAGCCGCCGGGCAAGACCAGCGTGAGAGGGCCGGGCCAGAACGCACGCGCCAGCGCATCGGCCGAGGCGTTGAATGCCAGCCCGTGCGCTTCAGCCATTCCCCGATCGCTGATCAATAAGAGGAAGGGTTTGCTGGCGGACCGACCTTTCATCGCGGCCAGTGCCGCAACGTCCGCCTGGACGGCGCGCGAGCCGAGGCCGTAAACGGTCTCCGTGGGATACGCGAGCAAGCCGCCGCCCTGCATGTGCGCCACGACGCGCGGAATCGCCGCCGCGACGTCCGCCGGCGTTTGGAACGCGACCGGTTTCACCGGAGCTCACGGGCCAGCGCCTCGGCGATCCGGAAGTCGTCGGCTGTGGTGATCTTGAAGTTGTACGGCGAATCAGGAATCAACTCCACCGGGAATCCGGCGCGCTCGCACACCTCGGCATCGTCACTCGGCGCACCGCCGTTGGCGGTGGCACCGAGCTGCGCATAGGCGTCGCGCAACATCTGCCGAGGAAAGCCTTGCGGCGTCTGCGCGCGCCAGATGCGCTCACGATCCACGGTACGGGTGATACGCGGGGTCGGCCGGTGGCTGCCCTGCCCGATTTCCTTGAGCGTATCCGACGTGGGGACTGCGGCGACGGCACCGACACCCGCGCGCGCTCGCGCGATCACCGCGTCGATCGTCCCGCGACTCACGAACGGGCGCGCGGCGTCGTGGATGAGAATGATCGTCGCGTCGTCGGGCAGCGCATCGAGTCCGGCACGGACGGAATCCACACGCTGCGCGCCACCCGGCACGAACTCCAGCCGCTCGCCTCGCAGTTTGCCGAGCCAATCGGGTGGCCGCTCGGCGTATCCGGGCGGCAAGGCGATGACGACCTGGCGGACTTCCGGATGTCCGGTGAATGGCCGGAGTGCGCGCAGCAGCATCGGGACGCCGAGGATCGGACGGAACTGCTTCGGTTCGCCAGGGCCGGCCCGCACGCCCGCCCCCGCTGCCACCACCACGACACCTATGTCAGGCTGCGAGACGCCGGGTGAGCTCACCGATTCCCTCCAGCCCGATGACCTCGAGATCGCCGGCGCCGGCGGTTCCCCGAGACCGGGCGGACAGGAACACGCGCCGGAATCCCTGACGGGCCGCTTCGACCAGGCGCCGCTCCACGCCGGCGACCGGACGGATCTCGCCGCCGAGGCCGACCTCTCCCAGGAAGAGCGCGTCGGCGGGCAGGGGGCGGTCATGTACCGTCGAGACGAGGGCGGCAAGAACCGCAAGATCGGTCGAGGGCTCGATCAGCCGCACGCCTCCCGTCACGTTGACGAAGACATCCAGATTCCCGAACGGCAGCCCGCCGCGGCGCTCGAGCACGGCGAGCAGCAGCGCCAGGCGGCGATGATCGAGTCCCGTCGCGACGCGCTGCGGCGTACCAAAACCGGCTTTGGAGGCGAGCGCCTGGATCTCGACCAGCATCGGGCGCGTGCCTTCCATCAGCGCCGTCACGGCAGAACCAGATGCGCCGGTGCTGCGGCCCGCGAGAAATGCGGCCGCGGGATTGGCGACAGGTTCGAGCCCCGACCCCGTCATGCGGAAGACGCCGATCTCGTCCACCGACCCGAACCGGTTCTTCACCGCCCGCAGGATCCGGTGGTCCAGCGTCGTCTCACCTTCGAAGTACAGCACGGTGTCGACGATGTGCTCGAGTGTCTTCGGGCCGGCGATGCCGCCGCCCTTGGTCACGTGGCCGACGAGCACGACCGCTGGTCCCGATTCCTTGGCGAAGCGCATCAGCCGGGCCGCGCACTCGCGCACCTGACCGACGTTACCGGGCGCCCCTTCGAGCTCCTCGGTATATGTGGTCTGCACCGAGTCGAGCAGCACGACGCTCGATTTCAGCTGCGCGGCGTGATGGAGAATCGATTCGAGGCGCGTCTCCCCGAGCACGTGGATGCCGCCGGCGTCTTCTTCGAGGCGATCGGCGCGCAGGCGCAGCTGATCGGGGGATTCCTCACCCGAGACGTAGAGGGTCGAGACGCCCTGGCGCTCGAGCCGCGCGGCGCACTGCATCAGCAGCGTCGACTTGCCGATTCCCGGCTCGCCGCCGACGAGGATGACCGACCCCGGCACGATTCCCCCGCCCAGAACGAAATCGAATTCGGCCAGGCCGGTTTTCCAGCGCGCGATGGCTGACCCCGCCACGGCGGATAGGCGGATGGGCGGATGGCCGGATGGAGCTTTGTGATCCGCCGATCCGCCGATCCGACCAACCGCCTCTTCGACCAAGGAATTCCACGCGCCGCACGCGTCACATTTGCCGCCCCATTTGGGCTGATCGGCGCCGCATTCGGTGCAGCGAAAGACGGACTTGCCTTTAGACACGTCCAGCCTCGAACGCGGGAGCCTCGCGCGCGGTGTAATTGTCGAAGCGCGTGTACTCTTTCTTGAAATGCAGCTTCACCATGCCGGTCGGGCCGTTGCGCTGCTTCCCGACGATCACTTCCGCGATGCCTTCGATGCTCTCGTTGGTCTTGGGATCGACCGGGCCGTCGTAGAACTCCTGCCGGTAGATGAAGCAGACGACGTCGGCGTCCTGCTCGATCGCGCCCGATTCGCGAAGATCGGAGAGCTGCGGCCGCCGGTGCTCGCCGCCGCGCTGCTCCGGTGCGCGCGAGAGCTGAGAGATGGCCACGACCGGCACGTCGAGCTCCTTCGCGAGCGCCTTGAGCGAGCGCGAGATGTACGAGATCTCCTGTTGGCGATTCTCGACATCCCCAGGCCCCTGCATCAGCTGCAAATAGTCGACGATCACGAGCGCAATGTCGTGCTCGGCCTTCAACCGGCGTGCCTTGGAACGCATGGCCAGGGGCGTCAACGAGGCGGAATCGTCAATCCAGATCGGTGCGGTGCCGAGCAACCCGGCCGCCCGCGCGAGCTTTGGGTAGTCGTCATCCCGCAATTGTCCGCGCCGCAGCCGCTGCGCATCGACCAGCCCCTCCGAACACAGGAGCCGCTGCACCAACGCGTCCTTCGACATTTCGATCGAGAAAAAGGCGACCCCCGTGTTGTGCTCGATCGCGGCGTGCTGGACGATGTTCAGCGCCAGCGCCGTCTTTCCCATCGATGGCCGGGCGGCGATGATGACCAGATCGGCACGCTGGAACCCAGCCGTCAGGCGATCGAGATCGACGAAGCCGCTCGGCACGCCCGTGACCGATCCGGCGCCCGATTGGAGCTGCTCGATCCGCTCCATGGTGGGCCAGATCAGCTCCTTGATCCGAATGAATTCCTCGGCCCGCCGGAACTGTGCGACCTGGAACACGCGGTGCTCGGCGTTGTCGAGCACTTCGCCGGCGGTGCCGTGGCCCTCGTAGACGTCCTGGATAATCCCCGTGGCGGCTTCCACGAGTCGACGCAGCACCGCTTTGTCGCGGACGATCTTGGCGTGGTAGTCGATGTTCGCGGCTGTCGGGACGACGTCGATCAGTGCCGCGATGTACTCCATCCCGCCGGCCCGGTCGAGATCGCCGCGCCGGCTCAGCTCGTCGCGGAGCGTGACCGGATCGATGACGTCGCCGCGCTCGGTCAGCGAGAGCATCGACCGGAACAGCAGCCGATGTCCCTCGCGGTAGAACATCGTGTCGTCCAGGATCTCCGCGGCCTTGAGGGCCGCGTCCTGGTCGAGCAACATCGCGCCGAGAACCGCCTGCTCCGCCTCGTTACTCCACGGAGTCTGGCGGCCCGTCCACTCGGCCGCTCCTCGATCAGTTGTCGAGGAGGCGAGCGGCGAGACGGACGTCATCCCAGGTTGGTCTCTTCCAGTTGGGGTTTCGCAGCAACGCGGCAGGGTGATACGTGATGATCACCGGGATGCCGCGGAAGCGGTGCACTTGATTGCGTAAGGCGCCAAGGGACTGTTTGGTGCTGAGCAGGCTCTGCGCGGCCGTCCCACCCATCGCTAGAATCACCTTCGGCCTGACCAGCTCGATCTGGCGATACAGGAACGGCAGGCAGGCCGCGATCTCGTCGTACTGCGGCAACCGGTTCTCCGGCGGCCGGCACTTCACGACATTGCAGATGAACACCTGGTCCCGCGGCAGCTTGATCGCTTCGAGGATCTTGGTGAGCAGCTCGCCCGCCCTGCCGACGAACGGACGGCCGGTTTCGTCTTCGGTCCGTCCCGGCCCTTCGCCGATCACCACGAGCCGCGCCGTCGCCGGACCTTCGCCCGGGACGGTGTTCGTGCGGGCCTCGCACAGCTTGCACTTGCGGCAGCCGGCGACCAGGGCGGCGACGTCCTCGAGGCTTGCCGTCCGTTGGATCGGATCGTTCGCGAACAGATCGCCGCTGGGGGGATCGAATGAGAGGCCGGGGCTGGGGGCTGGGGCCTGGGGGCTAGGGGTTGCGATCTGGGGACCCGGCACGAGGGCCGCGTGCGCGTCAGTTCCGGAGGCCCCAGGCCCTGGGCCCGATGCCCCAGGAAGGATCACCGAATCTCCACCTAGCAACCGCTGCTGCTTCAGGTATTCGATTGCGAGAGCCCGGCTGTCGCTCAAAGCGCTTCTTCCACCACGTCGAGGATGCGTTCGGCCACGTCGCGTTTGGGCAGCAACGGCAAGTCGACTTGCGTACCGTTGCGTCCCAGAATCGTCACGCGATTGGTCGTGACCTCGAATCCGGCGCCGGGCTCAGTGGCGTCATTCAGGATCACGAAATCAAGCGCCTTATTCTGCATCTTCGCCCGCGCGTTCGCCAATCCATTTCCCGTCTCGAGCGCGAACCCAACCACGACCATCCCCTTGCGTCGCTTCAGCGATCCCAGGATGTCCGGCGTCGCTTCGAGCTCGACGGTCAGCGGTCCCGCGGCGCGTGCGCGCTTGGTGTCGGCGGGACTCTTGGGCCGGTAATCCGCCGGCGCGGCGCTCATGATGAGGGCGTCGGCATTGGGGACGAGGGACTCGAGTGCGTGCCGCATCTCTTCCGTCGTCTCGACGCGTGTCATCGCGAGTCCCGCGGGAGGCGCGAGCTCGGTCGGACCGGTGACGAGCACGACGTCCGCACCGCGCTCGCGCGCCGCTTCCGCGAGCGCGTAGCCCATGCGCCCGCTCGACGGATTCGTGATCACCCGCACCGGATCGAGATGCTCGCGCGTCGGGCCGGCGGTCACCACGACACGTTTGCCGGACCACTTGCTGGTGTCGTGGTGACCGACCAGGCGCTCCGCCGCCGCAAAGATCGCCTCGGGCTCGCTCATGCGTCCGGGCCGCTCGCTCGGACCTTCGGCGAGCGCGCCGATCTCCGGGCCGATGAAATGCCAGCCGCGCTCCCCGAGCGTCTTGATGTTTGCGGTGGTCGCGGGATTGGCGTACATCGCGTCGTTCATCGCCGGCGCGGCGAGCACAGGACGGTCCGCGCGCGCGAGCAGCAGCGTGGTGAGTAGATCGTCGGCCATGCCCATGGCGGCGCGCGCCAGCACACTGGCGGTCGCCGGCGCGACGATCACGAGATCCGGATGTTTGGCGAGATCGATGTGGGCGAGCGCGTGGCCGCGTTCCCAGAGCGACGTCAGGACGGGCCGCCCGGTCAGCGCCTCGAACGTCACGGGACGCACGAACTCCGCGGCCGCGGCGGTCATGATCACATCCACTGTCGCCCCCGCCTCGGTCAGGCGGCGCGCCAGTGTACAGCTCTTATAGCAGGCGATCCCGCCCGCCACGCCGAGCACGACGTGCCGAGGGGAGCCGGCGAACGGCATCAGGTTTCCTGCGAGCGCCGCCGCCGCACCAGGCGGTACTTGAGGCCGCCGCGGACGAGCTCGTCGAACGCGCGCGTGGTGAGCTTCTCTTCCCAATCGACCGACCGATCGCGCGGGAAATCGTTTACGAAGCGCGCGAATTTGGCGGCCACGAGGACGCCCAGATACTTGTTTTGCGTCTGTCCTGCGACTTCTGCTGGTGTCACGATGCGCATTGCTCAGCCTTTCTGTTGGTGCGATTCATCATACAACCGCTGTTTCTCTGTCTCTAAACTGCTCAGGTATCCCTTGAGCCACGCGAAATCGTGGCGATCGCGTACCTTGTCGGGCCTCTGTTCAACCGTTCTTACGACCGCACTGATGGCCTGCTCGAGGTCATCGTTTCTGATCCAGCGGTTGAACGACGTCGCGTGCCCGAGCTCGTAGATGGCACGGTCCAGCCGCCGCCGAATCTCCTGAGGCGTCTCACTGCCGCGCTGCACGAGGCGCTGGATCAGCACGCGCGGATCGCTCGGCAGTATGAAAATCGTAACCGCGCCTGGCTCGAGCAGCCGGACCTGCGCCGCTCCATCGACTTCAATGTCCAGCAGGACATGTCGTCCTGACTTCAGTATTCGTTCGACGTCGGCTTTGAGCGTACCATAGAGCTCGCCGGCGTACTCCGCGTGCTCGAGAAATTTCCCCTCGGCCACGCCCTTCAGGAACTTGTCGGGAGACCAGAAATAGTAATCGACCCCTTCGCGCTCTCCCGCGCGCGGCTTCCGTGTCGTTGCCGACACCGAGAATCCGAACTGATCGGAATGCCGATCTCGCACCGCTTTCGCAATCGTCGTCTTCCCACCGCCCGAGGGCGCCGAGAGGACGACTAACCGCGGGGTCACTCCAGGTTCTCCAGCTGCTCCCGAAACTTCTCGAGGTCCCCCTTCATGGCGATCACCGTCTGGGTGATACGCGCGTCATTCGCCTTCGAGCCCATCGTGTTGACCTCGCGCAGGAGCTCCTGCGCCAGGAACCCGAGCTGCTTCCCCACCGCCCGATCGGACCGCAGCGCGGCGCGGGCCGCCGCCGCATGCGAGCGGAACCGCACCAGCTCCTCCGTGATGTCCACTCGATCCGCCAGCAGCGCGATCTCGAGCGCCAGGCGCTGCTCGTCCACGCTTGTCTGCGCCGTCAGCTCCGCCACCGCCTGCTTGAGCCGCTCGTGCTCTGCCTTGAGCCGTGCCGGCGCCTGCGCTTCGATCGTCTGGGCCGCCGCTTCGAGCGCGTCAAGTCGCCCGTTCAGCTCACTCGACAGCGCCTGCCCTTCCCGCTCCCGCATCGCGACGACGTCGCGCGCCGCTCGCTCGACGATGGGCTGCACGTCGGTCCACTGCACCGCCTGTTCGCTCGTGCCGTTCGTCGCGGTCAGGACGTCGGGCTGCCGCGCCACGAACGCGAGGTCCACGTTGCCCTTCAGCTTCAGCTTCTTCTTGAGCTGCTGCGCCGCGGCCACCACCTGCTTGGCGCGCGTCAGGTCGATGGTGACTTCCCGTTCTGGCCCCGGTCCCTCGACCCATCGTGCGGTCACCGCCACGTGGCCACGCTCGAGCAGCTGGCGCAGCCGCTCGCGCATCTCGATCTCCACGCCAGCCAGATCCGCCGGCAGCTTCAGCTGCGGGTTGAAATAGCGGTGGTTGACGGTGCGGATTTCAATTCGCAACCGTCCGCGGAGCACCCGATCTTCGGCCGAGCCGAAGCCCGTCATACTGCGGGGCACAGGGCCTTAAATGTAGCCCCTAGTTAGTGAAGAACCAGCGGGCGCCATACTGCTGCACGCTCTTCGGATAGCCCAGTCCTTCCACGTAGCTCGACCGCATGATGTTGATGTTGGTGACACTCCAGAAGAGCGTGGCGCCGGCGAGCTGCATCTCGAGGTTGGTATCGACGAAGCTCGATCCGGTCATCGCCCGCCGCACGCCGGCGCTGTCGAGGCCGCCGAACGCAGAGCGGCTCCACGATTCCATGGCGACCTCACCGCGCAGCGCGAAGATCCCGCTCTTGAAGACCCGCCAGAACTTCGAGTAGAAGGTCGCCGACACACGCCCATGCCGTGGCGGCTCGAAATCCCCGCCTCCAATCACCGGATCGAAGAACCACCCGCTCAGCGTGAATCCGGGCGCGACGTGCAGTGTGGCGTGCGCCGCGACGAACTCTGTGAGCGGCGTGGGATTCAATGAATCCACGGTTTTAATCCCGGCGGCGAAGCCGAGCGGCGCGAACGGATCGCGCCGGCCACGCCCGACCTCGACCGTTATGAGGCGGTTCTCGAAACGCAGCCAGCCCGCGACGTCCAACGTGCGATGCATCGCATCGGTCGTGACGAGCGGTGCCTCCGCGTCCTCCTGCCAGGCGGCCTCCGCCCGGGCGGAGAACCCGAGCGGGAGCGTGAGTCCGGCGGAGCCAAACGTCCGCCAACCGTATCGATTGCCGACGTAGAACGATTGCCGGAAGGATCCGGCAAGTGTGATGGGCGAGAGCGGCATCCATCCCGCGCGCGCCTCGAGCTGTTGCGGCGCCCCGGCGGCGCCGAACCGCGCGACGCCCGAAATCGACGCCGCACGCCACGTCTGGCTGGCCTCGAGGATCGCCGCGGATGTCGTCCGGCGCACCACCAGGGTGTCGTGACTGACGGCGCTCGTCCCGAGTGTTGCCGTGAACCGCCAACCGAGACCGTCATCACGCTCCGCGACGAACAGGCGCAGCATCTTGTCGCGGCGATCCTGGCGCCAGCCGTCAACGCTGTCTTGCGCGGCGCGATGCCAGCTCGCGCTCGACAACTGAAATGACGCGCCGACCCGTCCGCCGGGAGGGACGTAGTCGGCCTTGAGCCAGATGTCGCTTGTCCCGAACGGCGGCGTGGTGTTGCCGGTCGGGCCGATTCCGATGCTGGCCCAATCGGCGAGCAACGACACGCCGAACCCTGAACGGGTGCGCGTGGCATAGCCCGCGCGGTAATCCGCGATGTCCTGTCGTCCGGAGACAATACCGACCTGCGTGCGCGGCGCCGTCGGACGATGTTGCGCGCTGACCAGGTACACCTGGAGCGATGCGGGGAGGATGATGACATCGACGCGCTCGATCGGTCCAAGCGGGATGCGCGCCGGATCGAGATAGACCGAGTCGCGGCCCAGCGGCCGCATCGGCATGCCATCCCAGTAAAGCTCGAGCGACGATGGGCCACGACCGCCGTACAAGACGATCTCGGGTTCTCCGTACCAGCCGCCGCGCGCGACATAGACCCCGGGGATGTGGCTGAGGAGGTCGCTCAGGGTGCGCGCGCTGGAGAGGATGATCGAGTCGGCGGTGAACGTGTAGCGCGTGCCCTTGGGCAACGGACCGGGCATGATCGCCGGCGCGAACGTCGGGAGCAGCGCGGTCGTCGTGTCGCGTGCCGCGGTGGTGTCCCGTGTTGCGGTAGTATCACGGCGGGCCGTCGTGTCGACCTGCGCGGCCAGCGCCGACGGCAGAAAGGCGAGGGCGATCAACCCCGCCCGAGTCAAGCGCCGGCGCGTTTGAGCAGGAACTCCGTGAACAGCCGGACGCCCACCGCCGTCGGACCCTTCGCGTGGCCGGCGCCCTCTGCTTCCAGGTACGCCGTTCCGGCGATGTCGAGATGGACCCACGGGAAGCTGTCGACGAACTCGCGCAGGAACCAGGCGCCGG
Source organism: Gemmatimonadales bacterium (assembly GCA_036394755.1). Taxonomy (GTDB): domain Bacteria; phylum Gemmatimonadota; class Gemmatimonadetes; order Gemmatimonadales; family GWC2-71-9; genus 20CM-2-65-7. Next base: position 10,438 of record DASWEL010000245.1, read on the forward strand.
CGATCGTGCCGGCCGCGCGCCCGCCCGAGTTCTTGACGTCGGCGACATCGGACTTGAGCAGCTCGCGGTAGTCGTCCCACAACGGCAACGGCCAGCAGCGCTCCCCGGCGCGCTCGCCGGCGTCGCGCACCTCGGCCAGCAGTGGCTCATCATTGCCGAGCATGCCGATGGCATAATGGCCGAGCGCGATGACGACGGCCCCGGTCAAGGTGGCGGCGTCGATCGCGGCGACCGGCTTGAAACGCCGGGCGTATGAGAGGGCGTCGCACAGAATCAGGCGCCCCTCGGCATCGGTGTTGATGATCTCGATCGTCTTGCCCAGGTGGCTCTTCACCACGTCGCCGGGCTTGATCGCAGTCCCGGAAGGCAGGTTCTCGGCAGCCGGTATCAGGCCGACGACGTTGATCTTCGGCTTGAGACGTCCCAGCACCTCGAAAGCCCCGAGCACCGCGGTGGCACCGGATTTATCGAACTTCATATCCTCCATGTTCGCCGCAGGCTTGATCGAGATGCCGCCGGAATCGAACGTGACGCCCTTCCCGATCAACGCCACGGGGGCACCTGATCCGCCGCCATACTCCAGCACAATAAACCGCGGTTCTTCCGCACTTCCCTGCGCGACGGCGAGGAGTGCGCCCATCCCTTCCTTCTTTATCTGCGCCTTGTCGAGGATCGTCGCCTTGAATCCGTGTGCTGCGGCAAGCTTGCGAGCCTCCTCGGCGAGATAGCTGGGCGTGCAGACGTTCCCGGGCTGCATCTGCAGGTTGCGCGTATACAAGTACCCCGCCGCGATGGCGTCCCCGATGCGGCGCCCCGCCTCCGCTTCGTCCTTGTCCGCCGCGTCGATCACCAGCTCGACGGACTCGATCTCGGGCTTGGGGTCCTCCGGCACCTTCTTGAGCTCGGTGAACTGCCACCCGCCCTGTGCGGTACCCTCGATGAGCACCTGCGCCAGCTCGGCGGCGCCGAGACTGCCGCGTGCCTCTTTCGCGACGGCAAGGGACAACGTCTTGCTCCCCAGGCTGCGGGCGCGCTTTGCCGCGATGGCCGCGGCGCGCCGGATGGCACTCCGTGTGATCTCGTTGGCCTTCCCTATGCCGACGAGCAGGATGCGCTGCGCCTTGCCGCTCGCGTAGACGAGCAGCGTCTCGTCCTTCTTTCCCTTGTAGTCACCGGAGGCGACCGCACGCTCGACGCCCGGATCGATCGCCGTCGTCGAGCCCCCGCCTTGGGCGACGATCAGCGCGAGCAGCGGCGTCTCCACGCTCCCGAGCGGCTTGGTCGCGATCAGAGTTTTCATGACAGGTGCTCGATGATGGCATCGGCGAACGCGGAGGTCGAGACCTCGATGGCGCCGGGCATTTGGCGCGCGAGGTCGTACGTGACGCGTTTCGCCGCGATCGCGCCCTCCAGCCCGCCCACGATGGCGCGCGCCACATCATCCCAGCCCATCTCCTCGAACATCATCACCCCGGAGAGAATCACACTGCTCGGATTGACTTTGTCCTGGCCCGCGTATTTCGGTGCGGTGCCGTGCGTTGCCTCATACACCGCATACCCGTCCCCGACATTGCCGCCCGGAGCGAGCCCGAGGCCGCCGACCTGCGCGGCCGCCGCGTCCGACAGGTAGTCGCCGTTGAGATTGGGCGCCGCGATCACCGAGTACTCGTCGGGCCGCAGCACGAGCTGCTGAAACATCGCGTCGGCGATGCGATCCTTGATGACGACCTTGCCGACGTCCTCTTTGCGCTTGCCGCCCTCCGCCTCAGTCACCGTCTGCGCGCCGAAGCGCTCTTTCGCGATTTCGTAGCCCCAGTCGCGGAAGCCACCTTCGGTGAACTTCATGATGTTGCCCTTGTGGACCAGCGTGACCGAGGGGCTCTTGCGTTTGATCGCGTGTTGGATCGCCTTCACGACGAGACGCTGCGAGCCGAATTTCGACATCGGCTTGATGCCGATCGCGCTCTTCGCGCGGATCTTCGCGCCGAAGCGGCGCTGGAGAAACTCGATGACCGCGTCGGCCTCCGGGCTCTCGGCCTTGTACTCGATGCCGGCGTAGACGTCCTCGATGTTCTCGCGGAAAATGACGACGTCGAGTTTGCCGGGCTCCTTTACAGGCGCGGGCACGCCGGCGAAGTAGCGAACGGGTCGGATGCAGGCGTACAGGTCGAGGATCTGGCGGAGCGCGACATTCAGCGACCGGATCCCGCCGCCCACGGGCGTCGTCAGCGGCCCCTTGATCGCGACACGATGTTCGCGGATGACCGCGAGCGTCTCCTCAGGCAGCCAATTGCCATTCTGATTGAACGATTTCTCGCCGGCCAGCACCTCGCGCCACACGACGCTGCGCTTGCCGCCCGACGTTTTGGCTACGGCGGCGTCGAATACGTTAGCCGAGGCCCGCCAGATGTCGGGCCCGGTGCCATCGCCTTCGATGAAGGGGATGATGGGATGGTCGGGGACGATCCAATGGCCGTCCCGGAATTCGATTTTGGCGCCTACGGCACCGCCGCGGCGGCCTTCAACCTGTGTTGGCATGGCCCCCAGTTTACCACAAAAAGGACCGCCTTTGCAGGCGAGCCTGTGACCTACCGGAACGCCGGAGGGGTCATTGGGTAAGGGACTCATGCGAATCACACCCTTGACCGTCAGCGGAACCCTGCTCGCGATATTGGTGAGCGGCTGCTTCGGCGGTCAAGGCTCCGGCCTCGTCGGCATCAACGGCGGCAATGGCGGCAACGGCAGCAACAGCCCGCCGGTCCTGGGGTTCTTCGTGCAGCCGAATTCGGCCGATGTCGGTCAGGTCATCACACCGCCGGTCGAGGTCGTGGTGCGCGATTCCGTGGGCGGCACGGACAGCTCATTCACCGGCACCATCACGATCAGCCTCGCATCCAATTCGACGGGTGCCTCATTGAGTGGCACCGCCGTCGTGCGACCGGCGAACGGGATCGCGAGTTTCGGCAACCTCGCGATCGATAAGGCCGGGACATACACGCTTCAGGCAAGTACGAGCGGCGCCACTTCGATCGTGAGCAGCGCGTTCACGATCAGCACGCCGAATGCGCCCTGACGGGCGAACGCCCACATTCGGCTCTCAGAGCCGATAGCCTGCCAACGTCCCACTTGTAGTCTGTAAGAAGAGCATCCCCGAAATATCGTCCACCGCATACACGGGCTCGCGCTGCTTGCCGAGGTCTACGCGCGAGCGCGGCTGCGCGGTGTCCTTGTCGATTTGGAGCAGGACGTTGCCGTTCCCGTCAGGTGACTTCGTCAGCACGAACACGGATCCCGGCGTCGCGAGCGACGCCTTGAAGCGTTTCGACGCCAGCGACGCGGCCTGACTCGAGTAGCCTTGCAGCTGTGCCCCGCCCTGGCTGTACGCGGCGGCCAGCTGGCCCGTGATGCGTTTCGCGGTCGTGTCGGTGGCGTTGCGCGATGCTTGCGCAAACGCGTCGCCGTATGCCGAAGCCGCCGCGCCGTAGAGTCCGGCGCGCACGGAGTTGATCCGGTACAGTGCGCGCAGCAGCCCGGGCAGCTGCGGCGCCGGATTATAGACCTGCTGCTTGATCTGCCCGTCTCGACCCACGAGGACGAGGTTCTGCGGTGAGATCAGCACGAGTCCCGACGTGCGAACCTCGAGGGTGGTCGGATCCTCGTCGCCCTGCAGCTTGATCTCTCCGCCCAGCGCGCGATACGTCCCGTCCTGGCGATTCACCGCGTAGAGATGGTGGTCCTTGTTCGCATACGCGTACAGCGTGCTGCCATCGATGGCGTGGAGCAACACGGCCGACTTGCCCTCGATCGCATCCTTGTATTTCGGTTCGCCGCTCGTCAGGTCGATGATGTTGACTTCACCGTTCGTCGCCTGATCGGAGCGTGAGACGTAGAGCAATCCGGCCGACGTCAGCTCGGCGTATGCGAGCTGCCCCTTGATCTTCACATCCTTCTTCAGGCGCACGGTGGCCGTGGCGATATCGAGCACATTCACGAAGGTGCGCGACTCGGCGTCGACAGCGAGCACGGCGGATCCACCGGTGATGATCGCCTGCCGGACCGTGCCCCGCATGCGCAGAGGCTTCGCGGCGATCGTGGTGCCATCCTCGTAGCGAGCGATGTTCAGCCCAGTCTGCACCACCCCGTTGATGACGTGCACATTGCCCGGCGCCTCATTTGGTGGCGGTGACTCCGGCAGGATGATGATGCCGCCCGGGTGCTGTACGATGTCATGCACCCATCCCTCGATGATCGCCGGCTTGGCCCATAATGCCTGACCGTCGGCGAGACGATAGGCCATCAGGCGATCGTCGAAGCCCACGTAGATGCGATCGGGCTTGTCGACGGACGGGAAGAGCCGCACATGCTTCGCGGGGTTGCCCGCGCGTGCGGTCGGTAACGTCGCCGACCAGCGCACGGCGCCCGTTTTCGCGTCGAGTGCGCGCAGCCCCATCAGCGTGTTCACGACGATGACCTCAGGGCCGGCCTGCAGCACTTCCAGCGTGGTTGCCCCTGATGCCATGCGCACGAGTCCCTGCATCAGACCGCCGAGGCCGCCGCGCTTCGGTTCGGTCTGTTGGAAAAGCGATTCACTGACCCAGCGCTGGTTGCCGGTGGCCAGGTCGTAGAGCGCAACGACGGGCGGACCCGAGGCGCGCTGGCCGTGGACGATCAGCGTGCCCGTCTGCGGCAGCACGCGCCGTGTCACGACCCTCGTCAAACTCAGGCGCCGCGAGTCGAACAGCACGGTGCCGGTGACCGGATCGAAAATCAGGGACAGGCCGGGCTTCGCCGCTTCCATCAGAAGCGACCCCTCGACCATGCGCACGCTATCGACGGGGAGGCCGCCGAGCTCCGGCTTCTGCCATGTGATCAGACCGCGCTCGACGTCGACGCCCGCTAGGCCGCCGTCGCTCGACACTAGCAGGGCCCCTGCGGGGGTGATCTGCTGCCACCGGATGTCGCCGCTGAAATGGAGTGTCCAAGCCGCGACCGAGCCGACAGGAGTCTGCGCCGGGGGGGGCGGCGTAGTCGGGTGCGCAGCCTGAAGCAGCACGAGGAGCAGCGGCAGAGCCATGAGTGACCTCCTGGGAGGCCCCCATATCCCCCAATGGCTGCCTTTCGCGCAAGGGTCTAAGGCGGCGGAGGCTGGCGGCTGAAGCGAACCTCGACGGTTCGCTGAGTCTCGATCTTCGTTTGTCGGCTGTGCGGATAGGTGGTGACGACGATCAACGAGTCCTGGAGTGGTACGCCGCGCGCGATGTTGCGAAAGCGCGTGCGGAAGTTCATCGAGCGGACGCTGATCAGGGATGATTGCTCGGGTCGTGTGAGCCACGTCGTGGTGTAGCGCAGCTCGTAGGTGACGGAGTCGAGATACGCGGCGCCCGCCATATCGGCCGAGCGGATGCGTGTCGCCGGCTCAAAATCGATTCGCACGAACGTCTCGCCATCGACCGTGTCCCGTCCTGCCAGGCGGAAGCAGTGGTTCGCAACGAAGTCTGCGTTGCCCAAATCCTGCAACTCCGCGCTGTGGATCAGGCTCACGTTGTCCGGGCTGCCCCATGGTCCCCATGCGGGTTCGACGACGCGGCCCGCCGCGTAGGGATGATTGTCGTTACTCGTCAATCGCAGCGTCCGAACCACCGCCCGACCCGTGTCGCCGCGCTGATTCACTTCTCGCACCGCGATCTCCAGGTCGAAGCGGAACGGATAGGAGTCCGCGAGCAGCTCGAAGCGCCGCGCGTTCTCCTGGAGCTGGTCAAAGACGGCGCGCAGTGCCCAATCGGTCGAGTCGGGCCGGCCGGGATTCGTGCACTGACCGGCGGCGATTGTGACTGGAGGCAGCTCGATGGCGAGGTGCCGTAGCGCGATTCGCATCCTGACGGTGCTGTCGCCGCCGACGACGACCTGCGTGTCGAGCGGCGTGTAGCCGATTTGGCGGACGCTGAGGAGATAGGTGCCGGGCTTCGCGCCGTCGAACGCGAACGCGCCGGCGGCGTCGGTGAATTGTCGCCCGACGTTCGGGTGCAGGCTGACGATGCTGAAGCTGAGCGGCAGGCCGGTTTCGGCGCTGACGACGGAGCCGCGGAAGGCGGGTTGCTGGGCGGCGGCGAGCTGTGCAGTGGCCAGCAGCAGCAGATACGTCATAGCGGATGCCCGAGGAGAGAGTCGAACTCTCATGGGGTTGCCCCCGACGGATTTTGAGTCCGTTGCGTCTGCCATTCCGCCACTCGGGCCCGCGCAGAATATAGCGACGTCCATCCTCACAGCCGAGATGCTCGAACCGCTGGCGAGGTAACGCAGCAAGACGCAACGCCCCCTGACCAGAGACTCGGTGGTTGCCACCGCCCACGGGCCCATGCCCCGGTTGTCGCCGCCGCTCCACACCTATGCCCTTCGGGTGACCACGGGGAATGCAACGCTCGCCCCGGCACGTGCCTTGCTCAACCCTCGGCCGGTCGCGCCACCGAGGGTGCGACCGGAAGCTCTCGCAGTTCTGGCAACCATCTGCGTGCAAAACAAGGAGAAGCGAACCATGCATCTGCAAACCCTCCTGGCCCGCTCGCGCGGGCTGCACGCGGCGGCACTCGTGGGCGCGTTCATTCTGACCGGCGCCTGTCGCGACACTTCACACCAGCCGCTCGCCCCCTCATTTGCCTCGTCGTCGTCCCTGCCCCACATCAACATCACCGACCTGGAGATCCCGATCAGCGTGAACGCGGAACTCGTCGCCGAGGATTGCAGCAACAACCCCGGTCCGCACATCACGCTCGACGGTGCGGCGGCGCTCGGTGGGTTCGGCGTGGAGATGACGTTCAGCAACAATCTGAAGGGGACGCACGACTACACGGTTGACAACCTCGTGGACTTGACGCTCCAGCCCGCCGGGCAGTCCATCACGATTCCCAAACAACCGGTGCTGGGAGGGGTGGGTGGCAACCCGTTCATTTGGGTGCAGTTCGTCGACGCGAAGGGGACGCCGACCAGCGACGAGATCTATCTCGGCCGCTGTGTGCAGGGCAGTCGCTATGGCTTCACGCACGCCCAGCAGACTCCGGCAAACGCCTTTGCCGATTTCGGCATCACGAGCTGCGAGAACAGCCCGGGGCCGTTCATCAGCATGGACGCTAGTCTGGCGTATGAGGGGCTCGGCGTTCAGGTCATCTTCCGGAACAACGATAACCCGGTGGGTGGCCCGCACGAGGCGGTTCGCAGCCAGGCGCTGTCCGTCATTCCGCCAGGAATGAGCTTTACCTTCCCGAAACAGCCCGTGCAGGGCGGCGTGGGCGGGAATCCGTGGATCTTCGCGGGCTTCCTGGATGGCGCCGGCGCCCGGGTGAGCGATGCGACGCTGCTGGGTCGCTGCGAGCAGTTGAGTAAGGCGCTCAGCTAGCGCACCGCCGGCTGGGAAACAAACGGTAGGGGCGCAGCATGCTGCGCCCCTACATCAAATGCACGACGCCAATCAAATCCCCCGGCGCCGGCCTCCCCGAATCCCCGGACGCACAGGCCTCGTGCCCGGGCCTCTCTGGATCGCCCGCCCTTCCCGCCGCTCCATCCGGAGCTCGCCGACCCGCTGCATCAAACGCTCACGCATCTGTTGGTAGCGGGCTCGCTGGACCGGCGTGAGATAGCCGGACATCTCTCGGTCCTGATCCTGCTCGATCTTGAGCATCTCCGCGCGGCCCGTCTGCATCCCATCCATCAGCTTGCGCACGCTATCGGAGTTCGCCGCGATGCCCGGCTGCATCTGAATCTCGAGCGCGCGACGGCGTTCCATCTGTTGCTGCATGACATCGCGCCGGCGGGCGCCAAACCGTTCCTGCGTCGCACGCAGCTTTGCCGCCTGGTCCTGCGAGAGGTTCAGGTCCTCTTGCACCCGGCGAGTGAACGTCGACTCGATTTGCGCGCGCAACCGTCCCGCTTCCACGGTGTCTCGCTGCTGAGCCGAAAGACTCGGCGCGAGGAGGACGACCAGGCTGAGTAGCATGTACTTCCTCATCATGTTTATCCCTCCAAAGCGCGCAGTACTGCACGCAGCTGCTGCGCGTCCAGTTCATGCAAGTCCGTGCTGCCTTCCGGTACGGCCACACTGTCACCGCTGATCAATTCATCGAACCTGGCGAGCACATCGCGCAGCTGGTCTGCCGACAGATCGTTGAGGTCGTCCGCCACGAAATGGGCGGTATGCGCAGAGCCGGGTTGGATGAGACTCTGGCGGACCGCCACTGCGCCTCCCAGCACGATGACCAGCGCCGCCGCGATCCGCAGCCACGTCTGCTGGACCCAGACCAGGCGGCGCACCGGGTGCTCGCGCAAGCGCTCGACGACCTTCCGCGCAGTCGCGTCGACGTCGAGCCGTGCGGCAGCCCCGCTGCCAAGTCGCTTCGCCAGATTCTCGAGTTTCTCGTCGTTCACTTCACTATCTCCTTCAGTCTCCGCACTGCGTGATGGTAATGCACGCGGGCTGCTCCAGGTGTCGTCGCCAGTGCCGCCGCGATCTCTTCGTACTCCAGTCCCTGCTGCGCCCTGAGGAGGAACACTTCCCGCTGCAGCCGCGGCAACCGCTGCAATCCCGCAGCGAGCAGCGCTTCGGTCTCCCTCGCCTCGGCATGCTCGTGCGGGTCACCGGTGACATCGCGCACGGCCTCATCCAACGGCAGCACTTTGCGCCGCGAGGCGCGGCGTCCGAAATCCTTCAGCACGTTGCTGCCGATCGTCAGCAGCCAGGTGCGAAACTGACATTGCCCGCGGAAGCGGTCCACGCTGCGAAACGCGCGGATGAACGTCTCCTGCACCAGATCATCCACATCCGCATCGGGCGCCCCCGCGCCGGCCAGAAAACGCGCCAAGGGCCGGGCGTGGCGTCCGACGAGCTCGGCCGCCGCCTGTTCGTCGCCGTCCCGCCATGCGGCAATCAGGGCGGCATCGGGCGCCGCATCGGTTCGCGGCAGAGGATTCGCCATTGGCTCCGTTTGTCTGTGGACGTGGAAAGCCACGCAATATTAAGGACCCTTGCCAGCACGCGGGCTCGTAGATAGCTTCGAAATTCGAACGATCGTTCGAAATCATGCGTCCCTACGACGAGCGCCTCGACCACCTGCTCGCCCGCGCCGCCCGGGTGTTTGCGGACAAGGGCTACCACCCCACCACCATGCGGGACCTGTCCGCCGCGAGCGGCATGTCCCTGGCGGGGATGTACTACTACGTGCGCGGCAAAGAAGATCTCCTGGCGCTCATCCAGGAGCGCTGCTTCACGCAGGTCCTGCAAGGCGCGCGGCAGGCGGTCGCGTCGGCCAGCGATCCCCACGAGCGGCTGCAGGCGTTCATCCGGCACCACGTTTCGTTTTTCGCGCAGCACATGGCCGAGATGAAGGTGCTGTCGCATGAAGCGCCGCCGCGCAGCGTCAGCGCGATCAAGCGGCGCTATGTCGACTTGCTCGAGTCCATTCTCAAAGAAGCGGCGCCGGAGCACAGCGCGCTCGACCGCAGCGCGGCGGCCTACATCCTCTTCGGTATGATGAACTGGATCTACAACTGGTACGACCCGGCCGGCCACATCGATCCCACGCGGCTGGCCGATCTCATGGCGAGCATCTTCCTCGGCGGCTTCGTCGAGACCCATCAGGAGGCGAAATAATTCCATGGCAACCATGACTGAACCGCAAATCAAGGCGCTCATTCAATACCGCACCGAGGACGGCCTCGCCATCATCGAGCTCGACGATGCTCCGGCGAACACCTACACCTACGAAATGATGCACCAACTGGACGAAGCGATCCTCAAGGCGCGCTTCGACGACAACGTGCACGTCATCGTGCTGCGCGGCCACGGCGACAAGTTTTTCTCCGCGGGCGCGAACATCGGCATGCTCAACAAGGTGACGCCGCGGTTCAAGTACTTCTTTTGTCTCCACGCGAACGAAACGCTGAACCGGCTGGAGCAGACGCCCAAACTCACGATCGCGGCCCTGAACGGGCACACGGTCGGCGGCGGTCTCGAGATCGCGATGGCGTGCGATCTGCGGATTGCAAAGGTGAATGCGGGCAAGATCGGTCTGCCGGAGGTCAACCTCGGCGTGCTGCCGGGCACCGGCGGTACGCAACGGCTGGCCCGCATCGTCGGCAAATCCCTCGCGATCGAGCTCATGGTGAAGGGCGAGCTGTTCTCCTTCGATCGCGCCAAAGAGATCGGGCTCGTCAACGAGGTGTTCGACGCGAAGGACTTCTGGGAGCAGGTCCTGCTCTACGCAAAGCAGTTCTGCCCACCCCACAAGGCATCCAAGGCGGTCGGCCTGATCAAGCGGTCGGTGCAGTCCGGCGCAGAGGTGCCATTCGAGAGCGGCTTGGCCATCGAGCGCGAGCTGCAGCAGCAGCTGTTCCAGAGCGATGACGCCAAAGAAGGCATCGCGGCGAACCAGGAGAAGCGGATGGCGGAGTTCAAGGGGAAGTGAAGACCGACCTCTTCATTAATAACGAGTGGCAGCCGGCGGCCAGCGGCAAGCGGTTCGCCGTGGAAAACCCGGCGACCGAAGAGAACCTGGCCGATGTGGCGGCAGGCGACGCAACGGATGTCGATAAGGCGGTCCGCGCGGCCAAGGCGTGCTTTGAGTCGTCGGCGTGGCGGGAGATGTCGGGCAGGAAAAGAGGCAAGCTCCTCTTTAAAGCGGCCGACCTGCTCGAGGCCCGGCTCGATGAGGTCGCTCGCCTCGAGACGGCGCAGAACGGCAAGACGCTTTTCGAGTCGAAGATCGAAATCGGCATGACGGTCAACACGCTGCGTTACTACGCGGGGTGGGCGGACAAGATCGTCGGCGACACGCTCCCGGTCGAAGGCCCCTTCCTTACCTACACGCTGCGGGAGCCGATCGGTGTGGTCGGGGCGATCGTGCCGTGGAATTTTCCGCTCAACATCGCGAGCTGGAAGTTCGCCCCGGCGCTCGCGGCCGGGTGCACCGTCGTCCTCAAGCCCGCGTCGGAGACGCCGCTCACCGCGCTGCTCTTCGCCGAGATCGCGCTCGAGGCGGGATTGCCTGCGGGCGCGTTCAACGTCGTGCCCGGCGGCGGCTCCACCGCGGGCGCGGCGCTCGTGCGCCACCCTGACGTCGACAAGATCTCGTTTACCGGATCGACCGAGGTCGGGCGACAGGTCATGAAGATGGCGGCCGACACGAACAAGCGCGTGACGATGGAGCTGGGCGGCAAGAGTCCGAACATCATCTTCGCCGACGCCGACCTGAAGGCCGCCGTGCGAGGCGCGCAGACCGGCATCTTCTACGGCAAAGGCGAAGTGTGCGCCGCGGGATCGCGCCTCCTGGTGGAGAAGTCGGTGCATGCGCAGGTGATCGAGCAGCTCGCGGAAGGGGCGAAGAAGCTGACGCCGGGCGACCCGCTCGATAAGAACACGCGGCTCGGCGCGCTCGTCTCCAAAAAGCAGCAGGAGACGGTGCTTTCCTACATCAAGAAAGGCGTGGACGAGGGCGCGCAACTCGTTGCGGGTGGCAAGGCCGCCAAGCCGAACGGTAAGGGCTATTACGTCGAAGCAACGGTGTTCGACGGCGTGCAGCCCGAGATGACGATCGCGCGCGAAGAGATCTTCGGGCCCGTCCTGGCCGTGCTGACATTCGACGATTTCGATCAGGGCGTGCAGTTGGCGAATAACACGATCTACGGACTCGCGGCCGGGATCTGGACCAAAGACATCCAGAAGGCCCACCGGGCGGCAAAGGCGATTCGCGCCGGCACGGTCTGGATCAACTCCTACAACTTCTACGATTCTGGTGCGCCGTTCGGCGGGTTCAAAGCGTCCGGCTTTGGACGGGATCTCGGTCGTGAAGCGCTGGATGGGTACTTGGAAACCAAGACGGTCTGGGTCGGATTGTGACCGACGCGTTCATCTCGGTCGCCCTGCGCACGCCGGTCGGCAAGCACGGCGGGTCGCTCGCGAATGTGCGACCGGATGATCTCGCAGCGATTCCGATCCAAGCCGTCGTCGAGCGTTCGGGCGTCGATCCGGCGTCGATCGACGATGTGATTCTCGGCTGCGCCAACCAGGCGGGAGAAGACAATCGCAACGTCGCGAGAATGGCGCTGCTCCTCGCCGGGCTGCCTGTCGATGTGCCGGGCCAAACGGTGAACCGGCTGTGCGGCTCGGGGTTGCAGGCGGCCGCAAGCGCGGCGCAGGCGATCAAGGCGGGAGAAGGCGAGACGTTCGTCGC
>DASWEL010000246.1:0-2302 GCA_036394755.1 Gemmatimonadales bacterium
CGCTCGTGTAGGCGCCGGCCGTACCCGAGATGAAGTACTCCGCCTGCGCGTAGCCGACCTGCGCAAGGTTGAAGGAGGTCGACGACGGCAGGAACGGGCTGCCCGGGCTCGTGATCGGCCCTTCGATGGTCGGGGTTGGCAGCTGCGCGCCGGCGGTCGCCGACAGGCCGAGGATGAGGATGGCGACGAGCAGTCGCCGGGGTTCGACGAGCACGCGGACTTCCTCCCGGACCTCCATGGCCCGGGCGGGACCTATTCGTCAAACGCCTCCGCGGTGAATCCCCCGGTCGGGGGGCGCGCGTACAAGGAGAACATTACGGCGATCACCCGACGGGCATGATGTTCAGGGCACGACAGGGCACGACCAAGCCCACAGGATTCCGGGGCACGACGTGCCAGCGACAGCACGCAGCGTTGAGGTTCCTGTGCGCGCTTAGGAAGTTGCCGGAGTGCGAAAGGGGGGACTTGAACCCCCACGGGTGTTTAGCCCACAGGATCCTGAATCCTGCGCGTCTGCCAGTTCCGCCACTTTCGCGTGCGTGAGGTCATAGCGGCAAGTCGCCGTCGGCTCAAGGCTTTCGCCCTGGTGCTGTTGAGGGGGTTTCACGTACTGGAAGTACACCGGCGTGTCTCGGGTGCCCGCGGCCCCGCGAAGGCGCAGGGGCCTGCGAAGACGAAGACGGCTTCTGGGGCGTGATCGCGTAGACCGCCGACGTCCCGGCGACGAAGATGCGGCCCTTCGCCGCAATCGGCGTCGCGCAGCGCTCGAGCGGTCCCATAGTGTCTCCGGGGCCGCCGCCCGCAAAGATCTCTTCACCCGTCTCCCCGTCGAAGCCATGGAGCCGGTTGCGCTCCACACGATGGCGCCGGCGTGGCCGTCAAGGGTGGTCACCATGAGCGACCCGAGCCCGTGCTGCGTGGCGCACCAGGCGGTCGTGATCGTCGGCGGCGCCGCCGCGCCGATGCGGATCGCCGTCAGGTCGCCTGCGTCCCCCGGGCAGCTCGCGCCCGCGCCCTTGAAGGCGACGTACGTCCCGATGGGCGTCGTGTACGCCGCGGCCGCGGTGATGATCTCGTCGGTTGCGACGACCGCGCTCGCCGACCATCGCGCTGGGGTGCTCATGTTGGGTCACGGCTTCATGGTATTGGTTCTTCCGGCTTCAGTGTGGGTAGATGGTATTGAACATGGCCACGCACGCCGCCCGCGACGGAGCGCGGCTCGCCGCGAGCTGGGCGGATCGGGGAGCATGCCAGCAGATCAACAGCGCGATCCGGTTCGGTTATCCAATGGATTCGTCAAGCGATACGATGCGCTCGTCGACCTGGAGCGGGCCAAAGCAGAGCAACTCAGCCGAGTCGCGGCGAACTCGGGGTTCGTCTCTCCGGCGGTGTTGGCGGTCGACTACAACGTGCAGATGATCACCTACGAGAATTTGACGGGATTGACACCGCTCCGGTCGTTCTACCTGGCGTATACCACGGGGGCCGGAGCCGGTTCCGAAGTTCCGGAGCTATTCGAGCGAACCGGTCGTGCCTTGGCCTCTGTCCATCGTGCGCTGGTCCTGACCGAGCGGATCGACTGGTCGCCACCGCCATCGTTTTCGCGGCTCTTCCGACATCGGACCGGAACCGATGCCGTCGCGTGCTTGGCACAACCGCCGCAGGCGTTCCTCCACGGCGATTTCGGGTTTGGCAACGTTCACGTGAAGGATGGCGAGGGAGAGATCGTCGTGCTCGACGCTTCACCGAACCGGTATCTCACGACTCATCCGAGCACCTGGGGCTCGATCTACCTGGATATCGGCTCGATGGTGGCCTGTCTCCGCGGATTGGTAGGAATTCGCCAGTTCACGCGCCTCCGGCGGGAGCGGATCGCGCCCTTGGAGCGGGCGTTCATCGCGGGCTACCAGGCCGTCCATGGCGATCTACTCGACCCCCGAATGACCGATGCGGTCGCCTACGCTATTGCGGGAACCTATCTGCAGTTCCGCTATCGGGTGCCGATCATGGGAGCGATCGGCCTCCGGACGATGTTTCGCCGGCCATGACTGGATCGACGCGCGGCCAATTGGTCCCGAGCGGTCAGGAAGTCGATTACCGGGCGAGCCACGCGGCGCCGGGATATGCAGCGACCTACGCCAAGACATACGAGACCGGCTTTTATCGGTGCCAATGGGAGACAATCGAGCGGCCGCTGATCGAACGGCTGCTTCGGGCGCGGGCCGAAGCGGGAGCGGAGAGCGTCCTTGACTTCGCCTGCGGCACGGGGCGGGTTACCGAAGTCGCGGTCCCGCTCTTTCGC
>DASWEL010000247.1:0-6982 GCA_036394755.1 Gemmatimonadales bacterium
AGAGTACGCCGATGCGGTGACGATCGCCCAGGCGCTGGCGGCACGGCGCGACATGTCGGAGACCGACTGATTCGCTAGGAGGCGCATGGCCGGGGCCGCAAGCTGGTCTTTCAACGAGAACGATTTCAAGCAAATCCAGACGCACCTGTTGGCGTTCCTCCGCGACTCGAACGCACGCTGTGCGCTGCTCGTTGATCGCAACGGCCAGCTCGTCGCCACTGTCGGGGAAACACCGCAGTTCGATCCCACCGCGTTCGCGTCACTCACCGCGGCCGACTTCAGTGCCAACGATCAGCTCGCGAAAATGATCGGCGAGGCGGAGTTCGCCTCGCTCGTCCATCAGGGCGAGCGCGAGTCGATGTACCTCGCGGACGTGGCGAAGCGCGTGATCCTCGTCGTGCTGTTCGACCAGCGCGCCACGCTGGGACTCGTGAAACTCAAGGCCAAATCGGTCGTGGGAGAGCTAAACAAAGTCTTCGCGGAGATGTTCAATCGGGTCGGAACGGGTCAGGCTCAGCAGAAGGGCCTGCTCGAAGGGGCGGAAGACGAAATTGACAAACTCTTCGGTTAAGGGGACGCGCCCATGTCGATGATCAACTACGCGTCCCGCGAGATCAACTGCAAGCTCGTCTACTACGGACCGGGCCTGGGCGGGAAGACGACCAACCTGGAGCACATTTACGGGAAGGTCTCGCCCAACACGCGCGGCAAGATGATCTCGCTCGCGACCGAAACGGAGCGCACGCTGTTCTTCGACTTTCTCCCGGTCGATCTCGGCACCATCCGCGGTTTCAAAACGCGATTCCACCTCTACACCGTCCCTGGCCAGGTGTACTACAATGCGAGCCGCAAACTCATCCTCAAGGGCGTGGACGGTATCGTGTTCGTCGCCGACAGTCAGATCGAGCGCATGGAGGCCAACGTCGAATCGATGCAGAACCTGTACGACAACATGGCGGAATACGGGTACGATCTAACGAAGATCCCGTTCGTGATTCAATACAATAAGCGCGACCTGCCCAATGCCGCGCCGATCAAGGACCTCCAGGCGTCCCTGAATCCGGGTTGGCCGATCGAAGATGCGACGCGTCAGAAACAGACGCCCGATCCGGCCCATCCGGGCGAGACCCTGGTCGACAAGATCGGCGCCGAGTGGGTCGGTCACGCACCTTACCACGAGGCCGTGGCAGTTCGCGGCGATGGCGTATTCGACACACTCAAAGCAGTGAGCAAGTTCGTCCTCAAGACGCTCAGCTGAAGCCCAGCTCGATGCGGTGGACTCTGCCGAACATCATCACGCTGGCGCGTATCTCGCTCACGCCCGTGATCGCGTTGCTGCCGTTCATTCAAGGGTATTGGCCCAAAGTCATCGCGTTCGTCGTGTTCTTGATCGCCGCGTTCTCGGACCTGGTGGACGGCTATCTCGCCCGCCGCTACGGCACGACCAGCGAGCTCGGCACGCTGCTCGACCCGATCGCCGACAAGCTGCTGTTGTTCGCTACGCTGATTCCCATTTTCTGGATGACGCGGCACCCGACAATTCTTGCCCGCGACAAAGTCGACTACGCGATTCCCTGGTGGGGGAGCCTGCCGGTCTGGGTGGCCCTCCTGCTCGTGGGCCGCGAGGTCCTCATTACGATTTTCCGCTGGTTCGCCAAGCGGCGCGGCATCGTGATCCCCGCGATGGGTGCCGGCAAGTTGAAAGCGGTCGTCCAGAACATCTTCATCGGCGCGACGATCGCCTGGTTCGCCTGGAAGGACGCGATCGCGCAGATGCACCTCGCCGGTGACTTCCGGAACTTCTGGGATCAGTTTCACGGCTGGTTCGTCGCCGTCACGCTGGCGGGCGCGATCGTCCTGACCGTGTATTCCCTCCTCGTCTACCTCTACCGTTACCGGGCACTCCTCAAAGTCGGCAAGTGAAGCTCGAGGTCGTCACGATCGGCACCGAGCTGCTGCTGGGCCAAATACTCGACACGAACGGCGCCGAGCTGGGCCGCGGTCTCGCGGCAGCGGGTGTTGAAGTCGTGCGCCGCAGCTCGGTCGCCGATCGCCCCGAGGCCATCCGGGCCGCAGTTGCCGACGCGCTCGAGCGCACGGGGTTCGTGATCACGACCGGCGGTCTCGGGCCTACGCGCGACGACATGACGAAGCGCGAGGTGGCCGCCCTGTTCGGGAAAGCGCTGCAACTGGACGCGGCCGTGCTGCGCTCGCTCGAGGAGCGATTCCGCCGCCTCGGACGTCCGATGCCGGCCGTGAATCGCACGCAGGCGGAAGTGCCCGAGGGCGCCACCGTTCTGCCGAACCCCCGGGGCACGGCGCCGGGGCTGTGGGTTGAGGACAGCCGTGGGCGCGTCGTGGTGATGCTCCCCGGCGTCCCGTCGGAGATGCGCGGGCTGCTCGCCGAGCAGGTGCTGCCGCGACTCGCCGCCCTGACGCCGGGCGCGGTGGTGCGCTCGCGCTCGGTCCGGACGACAGGAATCGCTGAATCGGCGCTCGCGGAGCGCGTTGGCGCCATCGAAGAAGAAATCGCGCCACTCACGCTCGCCTACCTGCCGTCGACCGACGGCGTGGAGCTGCGTGTGACGGCGTGGGGACTGCGTGCGAACGAAGCGGAGCGTTTGCTCGAGGCGGCCGCTGCACAGCTGCGCCGGCGAGCCGGCGAGCACGCGTATGGCGATGATGGCGCGGACCTCGCCGCCGTCGTCCTCGATCAGCTGCGCGCACGCAAAGCCCGCCTCGTCGTGGCTGAGTCGTGCACCGGCGGCGTGCTGAGCGCGCGGATCACCGCCATTCCGGGAGCCTCCACTGTCTTCATTGGAGGAGTGGTCGCGTACGACAACATCGTGAAGAGCGGGATGCTCGACGTTGCTCCCGAGCTGCTCGATCAGTATGGCGCGGTCTCGGAACAGGTCGTGAGCGCGATGGCAGAAGGCGTACAGCGGCAGTTCGCGGTAGATGCCGCCCTCGCGATAACCGGTATCGCCGGCCCCACCGGCGGCACGGCGGAGAAGCCTGTCGGGACCGTGTGGTTGGCAGCGCGCTACGGTGCCGAGGCTCGAGCGCTCAAGCGAATGTTCCCCGGAGATCGCAACGAGATCCGCGCGCGCTCGGCGCAGGCGGCGCTCGATCTGCTCCGACGCCTGCTCGCGGGCAAGCAATGAACCGCGTGAACGCACCCGACGGCACGCCACTCGTTTACGACGCGTACGAGCCGGCCAAACCCAGCGTCGCGGTGTTGTTTCTGCACGACTGGCATCCCGAGCCCGCGGGACTTGGCGAAGGTTTCACCGAAACGGGAGCGCAGCTGAGGGACGCGGGGTTTGCCACGTACTTCCTCGACCAGCGCGGGCATGGGCGATCCGGCGGTCGCCGCGGACATCTATCGCGCTTTAGCCAACTGTTGGGTGACCTGCAGGCGCTGCGTCGCGCGGTGCGTCGCCGGCAGGATGTGCCGCAGGTGCTCGTCGGCCACGGCTTCGGCGCGCTTGTCGTGCTGCGCTATCTCGAGACGCAGCCGGGTGAGCCCCCGGCCGCGGCGGTCATTGCGAGCCCATGGCTCGCATCGCGCGCGCGGCCCGCCGCCTGGAAGCGACTCGCCGCGAGACTCGCGGATCTGTGGCCCACGCTGCCGACGGGACGCGGCGCCGGATACATGACGGCTGGCGCGCGCGCCGAGCTGCAGTGGGCGCAGCGCGCTGTCCTGGCCGACTACCAGCGTATCGAGCGACCGATGCTGTTCGTGCTCGGCGGAGCCGACACCGTCGTGGATGTTGAGGCGGCGCGCCGTTTCGCGGACGGGCTGACGTCCCACGCGACGGTCCAATGGTACGCGGACCTGTCCCATGACGTCCTCACCGCCCCCCCGGTTCGCGCAGAACTCACGCGATTCATCGCGGGATATCGTCCGTAGGAACCGCTACCGATAGCAGGAGCTCGGGGGTATCTTGTTGTCGGACCGAAAGTTCCAAAATCATGAACAACAAACGCCACGCCCACTCGCCGCAGTCGCCGCCCTCGCCGCCACGCGCTCCCTCGCTCGATCCCGAGACGGGCGAGCCGATGCCCGCGCCTGCCTCGCCGGAGATCTCCGGGGGACCTGTTGCGTCTGCTGCGTCTGCTGCGTCTCAGGGATCTGTGTCAGAGCTGGACCTATGGAAAGACCGCCATCTGCGCCTGGCCGCCGAGTACGACAACTTCCGCAAGCGCACCGCGAAGGAGCGCGCGGAGACGTGGATGCGCGCGCAGGCGGAGCTCATCTCGCGTCTCGCCGACGCGCTCGATGATCTGTCGCGGTTCGCGCACATCGATCCCGCGGAGATCGATTCCAAGACGCTGCACGACGGCATCGATCTCGTCGAGCGCAAGGTGTGGAGGGAGCTCGAGAGCGCCGGCGTCACGCGCATCGATCAGGCGGGCGTGCCGTTCGATCCGAACATCCACGAGGCGGTCACAACTCAACCCGCCGCGAAACCGGAGCAAGACCACACCGTAGGCCAGGTGGTGCAATCAGGCTATAGGATCCGCGACACGTTGCTACGGCCGGCCCGCGTTGTGGTGCTGACCTGGCAGGGACATTAATGGCAGCACAGCGCGACTACTATCAGGTGTTGGGAGTCGCCGAAACCGCCACGACGGACGAGATCAAGAAAGCCTTCCGGCGGTTGGCCAAGCAGCATCATCCCGACCGCAATCCCAACAATCCGCAGGCCGCCGAGCGCTTCAAGGAGATCAACGAAGCGCACGACGTGCTGAGCGACGCCGAGAAGCGCAAGAAATACGATCAGCTGCGCCGCTATGGTGCGTTTGCGGGTCCTGGCGGTTTTGGTGGTGGCGGGGGCGGCGGTGGACCAAGCACTCGGCGCGGGCGCGGCGCTCCAGCGGACAGCGGCGACTTCGACATCTCCGACCTGGGCGGCTTGGGCGACATTTTCTCGTCCATCTTCGGGCGGCGTGGGGCAGGTGGGGGAGCGGGCGGGCGCGACGCCGAGCCTGAAGAAGTCGAGACGGAGGTCACGATTCCGTTCCGTGTCGCCGCGCAAGGCGGGACGGTGCCGATTACGCTCGTGATGCCCGAGGTCTGTCCGACGTGCGGCGGGACCGGGGCGGCGAAGGGCGCGACGGTCAACACGTGTCCCGAGTGCAAAGGGCGGGGCACGGTCTCGTTCGGTCAGGGAGGATTCGCCGTGAATCGTCCCTGCCCGGTCTGCCGTGGCAAAGGCACCGTCCCCTCGCAGCGCTGTCCCACCTGTCAGGGTGCGGGAGAAGTGCGCGTCGAAAAGCGGATCAGCGTCGACATCCCGGCCGGCGTCGAAGAGGGCGCGCGTTTGCGTCTGAAGAATCAAGGACCAAAGGGGCGGGGCGATCTCATCGTGCAGGTTCGCATCGCCCCGGATCGCTTCTTCCGGCGCGAAGGGCTCGATCTCATCGGCGTCGTCCCGATCAACCTCGCGCAGGCGCTACTCGGCTCCCGGATCAAGGTCAAGACGCTGGATGACAAGCGCGTCGTGCTGCGTATTCCGGCGGGCACGCAACACGGCCAGAAGTTTCGGATTCCCGGACATGGTATCGAGAAAAACGGACGGCGCGGGGACATGTACGTCGAAGCCCACGTGACGCTGCCGGAGAAGCTGAGCCCCGAGGAGCAGGAAGCGGTAAAGAGTTTTGCGGAGAAGACGGGGCTGAAGTACTGAGGGGGTTGCGCCGCGGCGACATTGCTACGACGCCACAGCTACGGCGCCACAACCCCGCGCGAAACGTCATAATTGCAGCGTGCTGAACGAGGCACAACGATTGCGGCCTCACCGCAGTCATGAAGTCCTCCCGCCGCATTGCGGTCATGCTCACTGTGGCGTCCATCGCCGCATGTGAGCACACCACCGCTCCGGTAGCCCCGAGCTCACCCCCAGCTGCGTCATTGGGAACCGTGGACGGCCGAATCGTGTACGCGGGCACGCGGAACGGAAGCTACAAGATCTTCGTGATGGGCGAAGACGGCAGCGGCGTCACCCAACTCACGCCGCCGGCTATTTATAGTGACGACGATCCCGTCTGGTCTCCCGATGGCACGCGCATCGCATTCAGGAGCACGCGCGACGGCCCCTACTACGACATCTGGCTCATGAATGCCGATGGGAGCGGCGTCACTCGACTCACCGACAGCCGCCCATTCAACACGAGCAGCAGTCCCGCATGGAGCGGTGGTGCCGCCTGGTGCGGTGACCGGATCGCATTTCACAGCAATCGGGGAATGGGCAACGATATCTACGTCATGAATGCCGACGGCACCGGAGACACGCAGCTCACGAATGCTCCCGGCTCGGACATCACCCCGACGTGGGCGCCGGCGTGTGATCGACTCGCGTTCGCGACGAATCGCGATGGCAACTACGAGATCTACGTCATGAATTCCGACGGAACGGGTGTGACACGCCTGACCACTAACACTGCGGTCGACCAGGACCCTGCCTGGTCGCCCGACGGCAGTCGCATTGCGTTCGCGAGCACTCGCGACGGAAACAGCGAGATCTACGTCATGTCCGCCGATGGCACGGGCGCGACACGGCTGACCAATGATCCTGGTCGCGATGGCACGCCCGCCTGGTCACCGGACGGGAGCCGAATTGTTTTCACGAGCAATCGGGCCGGGAGTGACGACATCTACGTCATGGACTTGGACGGAAGCAATGTGAGCCGTTTGACTGACGGCTCCACTGGCGGAAGCTATCCGGCCTGGTTCGCTCCAGCCCCGCCGCCCCCACCTTGAAGTACTAGAGCGACGCGCGCATCGCGAGGGCGCTCGCCGGGCACGCACCGCGCAGCTCCTCGGATTGCGCCAGCGCCGGATCGAGCTCGGTCCGCGGAATCGCGGTAAAGCCGAAGCGTGGAAAGAAGTGGCTGGCGGTCGTCGTCAGCAGATAGATGTTGCGGACACCACGCTTCCGGGCCAACTCGAGCGCCGCGTTAGTCAACTGTTGACCCA
>DASWEL010000248.1:0-3068 GCA_036394755.1 Gemmatimonadales bacterium
CGACACGGCCACCGAGTCGCAGCTGTTCGACTTCGGCAACCAGGTCGTGCGCACCCAGATCGGGACCGTCTACGGCGCCTCCATTCCTTATCCCTACGGTGGAGCGACCCGTCAGGTGCAGATCGACCTGAGGCCCGATGCCCTGCGCGCACAGGGGCTCACCGCCAACGAGGTGAATGATGCGATCAACAATCAGAACCTGATCGTGCCGGCCGGCACGCAGAAGATCGGCGACACCGAATACAACGTCAAGCTCAACGCCAGCCCCTTAAAACTCGATGAAATCAACGATCTGCCGATACGAGGGCAGGTGGATGGAAACGTCACCTACGTCCACGATGTCGCCTTCGTCCACGACGGCCATCCCCCGCAGACGAACATCGTGCGTGTGAATGGCCGGCGCGCGGTGTTGATGACGATCCAGAAAACCGGCGCGGCATCCACGCTCAATATCGTCAACGAAATCCGTTCACGCCTGCCCCGGGTGCGCGAGCTGCTGCCGGCCGGGGCCTCGATCGACGCGACCGGAGATCAATCCGTGTTCGTCCGTGCCGCCGTGAAGGGCGTCGTCATGGAGGCGGTGCTCGCCGCCTGTCTGACGGCGCTCATGGTGCTGCTGTTCCTAGGCAGCTGGCGCAGCACCTTGATCATCGCCATCTCCATCCCGCTGTCCATCATCGCCTCCCTCATCATCCTCGATGCGCTCGGCGAGACCATCAACCTCATGACGCTCGGCGGTCTTGCGCTCGCGGTCGGCATTCTCGTCGACGACGCGACCGTCACCATCGAGAACATCAACCGGCATTTGGAAGAGGGCCAGGAGGTCGAGCCGGCCATTCTCAAGGGCTCGTTCGAGATCGCGATTCCGGCGCTCGTCTCGACTCTCGCCATCTGCATCGTGTTCGTGCCCATGTTCCTGCTGTCGGGCGTAGCGCGCTATCTGTTCGTGCCTCTGGCTGAGGCAGTCGTGTTTGCCATGCTGACGTCCTACGTCCTCTCGCGTACCCTGGTGCCCACTCTGGCGAAGTACTGGCTGCGCACAGCGGCCGCGGAGCATGCGGCGGCGGCGAACCCCGGCGTCCTGCGGCGATTCCAACGCGGATTCGAGGCGCGCTTCGAGAAGGTTCGCGACCGCTATCAGTCCTATCTGACCACCGTGCTCGAGCACCGCGCGGCCTTCGTCGCGGTGTTCCTCGGCGCCGCCCTCGTCTCGACGCTGATCTACCCCTTTCTTGGCAGAAATTTCTTCCCCGACGTCGACGCCGGACAGATCAAGCTGCACATCCGCGGGCAGACGGGTCTGCGTGTGGAGGACACGGCAGCGCTCGTCGATCACGTCGAGGCGGCCATCCGCGAGGTGATCCCGCAGAACGAGATCGACAGCATGGTGGACAACGTGGGCCTGCCAGTCTCGGCCATCAACATGACTTACGCCAACTCGGGCACCTTCGGCAGCAGCGATGCCGACATTCTCGTCGCACTCGAGCCGGAGCACGCGCCCACCGCAGGCTACCTCCGTCAGTTGCGTGCGCGCCTGCCCCGGGAGTTTCCCGGAACGGTGATCGGGTTTCTTCCGGCGGATATCGTGAGCCAGATTCTGAATTTCGGCGTTCCCGCGCCCATCGACATCCAGATCTCGGGCTCGAGCCCACAGAATCACGACATCGCCAACGCGCTGGTCGCCTCGCTCCGCCAGGTGCCGGGACTCGTCGACCTGCGCCTCGGGGAGGTGTTCAATCAACCGGAGCTGCGTGTCGCCACCGACCGCAGTCGCGCGCAGCAACTCGGTATCAGCCAGCACGACATCGCCGACAACCTGCTCCTGACTCTGTCGGGGAGCGGGCAGATCGAGCCGACTTTCTGGCTGAACCCGAAGACGGGGTTGCAGTACCCGCTCGTCGCCCAGGCGCCGCAGTACCGTATGACCTCGCTCCAGGATTTGCAGAATCTGCCGGTGACCAGCGCCGGGCAGCAACAGATTCTCGGGGGTCTTGCCACCATCACTCGCGGTGTCGGTCCCGCCGTCGTCGTGCACCGTGACGCGCAGCCCATCATCGACATCTACGGGGCCGCGCAGGACCGCGATCTCGGCGCGATCGAGAAGGATATCAACGCGGCGATTGCCAAGTGGGATGGCAAGCTGCCCAGGGGGACGCACATCACCGTCCGCGGCCAGGTTCAGACCATGACGGCATCCTACACCGGCCTGGCCATGGGTTTCATCGGCGCGATCGTGCTGGTGTACCTGCTCATCGTCATCAACTTCCAGTCCTGGACCGACGCCTTCATCATCATCACGGCGCTCCCGGCCGCGGTAGCCGGCATCGCCTGGATGTTGTTGATAACGGGTACGACGCTGAGCGTGCCCGCGCTGACCGGGGCCATCATGTGTATGGGTGTTGCCACCGCGAACAGCATTCTGGTCGTGAGCTTCGCGCGTGACCGGCTGAAGCAGGGCGCTACGCCCCTGCAGGCCGCGCACGACGCTGGCTTTACCCGCTTCCGGCCCGTGTTGATGACGGCGCTCGCCATGATCATCGGCATGCTGCCCATGTCCCTCGGCTTGGGCGATGGTGGCGAGCAGAACGCGCCACTCGGCCGCGCCGTCATCGGCGGATTGATCTTCGCCACCGTGGCGACCCTGGTCTTCGTGCCGACCGTGTTCGCCGCGATTCACGGGCGGCACGGCAACAAATTGAGAGAAGCCCCTACGCCGAGTGTAGCGACCTGATCGGCCCACACACCCACACTCACGCACTGCAGACACGCACACTGGGACGACAATGATGGATCAACCGAGACGGTCGAATGAATTGGGCGCCGGGAATACCCTGGCGTCTTCCGACACGAAGAGCGGCGCGCGGCAGCTGGGCCGGACGGGCGCCGCACTGGGCTTCGCAGCTCTCGTCGTCCTCGTCTGGTCAGGACTTGCCGCGCATCACGCCTCCGCGAAACTCAAGGAGTCAACGCAAGCCGCGGCCCTCATCACGGTGGCGACCACCCAGCCGGCGGCGCAATCGCAGCTCAGCGAGCTCTCTCTGCCCGGCAGCGTCCAGGCCAACTACGAG
>DASWEL010000249.1:0-2048 GCA_036394755.1 Gemmatimonadales bacterium
AGAGATCCTTGCCGGCGCTCCAGCGGCTTTGCCCTCCCGGCATGCGGCCGCTGCGCTCGTCGGCCTGCGCCCAAGCCCGCCACGGATGCTGCTCCAGCGCGTGTTTGCGCAGCGGCGCGAGCTCTTTTACCAGCTGCTGGCGCATCGCCATGGTGAACGACGAGGTGACGCCGACGTGCTGCAGCTTGCCGCGGTCGTCGTAGAGGCCCAGCAGGAGTGAGCCGACCGCGGCTTTACCGGTCTTGTGCCAGCGGAATCCCGCCACCACGCAGTCGGCGGTGCGCGCGTGCTTCACCTTGACCATCGCGCGCTTGCCGGGCTGGTAGGTGAGCTCCGCCGGCTTGGCGATCATGCCATCCAGGCCGGCGCCTTCGAACTGTTCGAGCCACTGCTCCGCGAGGGCGCGGTCTCGCGTCATCGGCGTGAGATGGAGCGGGGAGCGGATCTTCGCGAACAGCTTCTCGAGGAGCGCGCGCCGCTCGCTCTGTGTCGTCGCCATACGGTCGCGCCCGCCGGAGGCGAGCAGGTCGAAGGCGACGAAGCTCGCCGGCGTCTCCGTCGCGAGCTTGGCCACACGCGAGGCGGCGGGATGCAGCCGCATTTGCAGCGCGTCGAAATCGAGGCCGTGCGACGTCGCGATCACGATCTCGCCGTCGATCACGCAGCCTTTGGGCAGCTGCTGGAGCAGTGTCTCGTGGAGCTCCGGAAAGTAGCGGTCGAGCGGCTTCAGGTCGCGACTCTGGATGTAAACGTCCGAGGCGTCGCGAAACACGATCGCGCGGAACCCATCCCACTTCGGCTCGAAGAGATAGCTCCCGCCCTCTGGCAGGGCGTCGGCCAGCTTGGCGAGCATCGGCTCGATCGGCGGGGCGATGGGGAATTGGTCTTTGGTGCGTCGTGCCGCGCTCATGGACTCGGGACCGGTCGTGCCGATGTGGTGAAGTATACGGCGTCCCCTAAGCGACTGCTGCATCTTCTGCTCCTATGGCTCGAGCCGATGCCCGGCCCGCCAGACTGAAGGGGCGTGACTACGCTGGCAACGCCATAGTATATTCCCGAGCGCACATGAAACTCTCACTCGTCAGACTAGTCGCCACGCTGCTGCTGAGCGGCCAGATGTTGCCGGTCGGCCTGCCGCTGTTGTGTGACCAAGTCCAACGGGCAACGTCGGCGAACTGCGACCAGCAGATGGCGTCCCACATGTCTGGGCCGGTCGTCGCTGCGACGACCCACGCTACCCCGTGCGCCAATTCAGCGTTTTGCGCGATTACGGCGCCCGCAGTGGTCACGCTTGGTGGAGCGGTTTCCACCTCCGGACGCGAGTCCCACATTGTTGGTCTCGGGGTCTCGACCCTCGCCCCGGCCGACCCACAAGCACCCCTCCCTCCACCTCCCCAAGCCTAGCCTCTCCCAAGCGTAGTGTGCCTGAACGCGCCGTCCACCACGGCGCGGGCTCCGGCGCGTTCCGCCGGAAACTGATTGGCGAGGAGAGGTATGCAAGTCCGACAACTGATTCTGACCGCGAGCGCATTCGTGATAGCGAGCGCTGGTCGTGCGCACGCGCAAGACTCAGCGCACGTCGCTGGCGACTCAGGTTTACAATCGCTGGTCGCTGAAGCGCTCGCCCAGAACCCGACGATAGCGCAGCGGCAAGCCGCCGTCCGAGCCGCCACGCTCCGCATCCGACCGGCCGGTTCGCTGCCAGATCCGATGTTGACGGTCGGCGTGATGGACCTGGTGCTGCCGCACTTCGACTTCAACCAAAGCGACTTCACCGAGGCGGACGTGGAGCTGAGCCAGGAGATCCCGTGGCCTGGCTCACTCGGGGCTCGTTCAGGAGTGATGCGGGCGGCTGCGGCCGGCGCTCGTGCGGAAGAAGGCACCGTCCGCCGGGAGCTTACTAGCGCGATGGCGGTCGCCTACTCCCGCCTCGGCTACACGGTGACGGCGCTGGAGACGCTGCGGCACCAACGGGAGCTTCTCGAAGCCGCCGTCCAGCTCAGCACGACGCGCTACGCCACCGGTGCCGCGCCCCAAAGCGATCCCCT
>DASWEL010000250.1:0-5137 GCA_036394755.1 Gemmatimonadales bacterium
GTTGGTCGTGAAGGCGCGATAGCCCTGCTGCGCGACCTCCATCGAGCCCATCACTTTTGACACCTGCGCCAGCCGGGTTTTGCCGGTGCCGGCGCGCTCGCGGAACTTGCTCGCGGTCGGACCGGGGCAGAGGCAGCTCACGTGCACCCCCGTCCCGCGCGCTTCCTCCCACAACGCCTCGGAGAACGAGAGCACGAACGCCTTCGATGCGTAATAGACGGCCATCAGCGGACCGGGCTGGAACGATGCGGTCGACGCGACGTTCAAGACGCCGCCCCGCTTTCTCGCCAGCATCCCGTCCCAATAGAGATACGTGAGCTCGACCAGCGCACGGTCGTTGAGGTCGATCATGCCGAGCTGCGTGTCGAGATCGGAGCTCGTCAACGCCCCAGCGTGTCCGTAGCCGGCGTTGTTCACGAGCACGTCGACGGTGATCCCGCGCTGCCTGATCTGCTCCGCGAGCCGTGTCCCCCCGCCGGCGGCGCCGAGGTCGAGCGCGATCGGTGTCGCGGTCACGGCGTATTGCGTCGCCAATCGATCGGCGGCGGTCTTCAGCGCGTCGGCACTGCGGGCGGTGAGAACGAGATCGTAGCCGTCCTGCGCGAAGCACTCGGCTAACGCGAGGCCGATACCACCCGACCCGCCCGTAACGAGCACCGTTTGGCCCGCTCCTGTCTTCGCGCTCGCCATGGTTGCGCCCTCCTTGCTTCGAGTCGCCTATCTCCGAATCACCGCGAGCTCAATCGCCCGCACGAACGAGACATGCGACGAGCGCTACGCGTGGGTCAGCACGACGTTCACCATCGGCGAGGACCCGCGGGGATATGCCTCGCCCCTCCGAGCGAGCACGGATAGGGATCGCCGCCGACGCACTGAATGCGCTAAGGTCGCCGCCATGGCCCCCTCACCCCCACAGCCGCATGCGCACACTGTCCTGCTTGTGGAAGACGACACCGGCACCCGTGAAGCGATGGAAGTACTGCTGACGACACACGGGTGCGGCGTCATTTCGGCCCGCAGCGCGGGCACCGCGCTCACGCTCGTCCGATCCGAGCGCCGCCCCTGCATCATCCTGCTCGATCTGATGATGTCCGATGTCAGCGGCGACGAGTTCCGCCGCGCGCAACTCGCCGATCCGACCGCACGCGACATCCCGGTGATCGTCGTTTCCGGCGCGCATGATCTCGCGAGCCGCGCACAGTCGCTGAACGCTGCGGCGTACCTGCGGAAGCCACTCGACATCGACGCGCTGTTGGTCGCGATCGCGCGCACCTGCGTCGCGGAAACCGCGCTGGCGTAGCGCTGACCGCGAGAACGGCCCCGCGCGCACGTTCGCGCTTCGTGTCGGGCGGGCGCTCGGGCACGCGATCGGAACGCCCCCGGCCGCCCCCGCCGCCGACGGCTCGCGAGCTATCGCCGCAGCGCGCCTTGCTGCCGCCGCCCATAGTGTGTGACGGTCGCGCCGTTGCACCTCCCCACGGCATCGCCGCTCGCGCTCAACCGAGGGGGCGCGGGCGGCGTCGCTGCCGCCGCCTATTGGAATTCGAGCGCGTGTACGCCGTAAAGGGCAACTGCATGGGCGCATTGCGGGAGAAACAGCGGCAAAACTTCTTATGCCCGATGGCGTCGAGACATCCAAAGTAGTGGAGGCTCGTCAATTGGTCCAGGACGGGCCATGTGAACAGCGGCGCATACGACGTGCACGCGCGTTGCGCCGCTACGAGCCGTCGCTCGTGCTCGCCACATCGAACCGCGCCAGCAGCCGACCAAGATCGTCGTCGATCGGCGCGGGAAGATCGGGCCGGCACCGAGCGAGATGGGCGCGCAGCTCCGCCGCCTCGGCGTCGGCGACGCGGGCGACACCTGACAGGACAGTCCGCCCACACGCGCGGCAGCGGACGCGAAAGCGCCGACCCTCAGCAGACTGTACCATGATGCGTGAGCGTGGGGGGCGCAGGGCGTGCCGTCAACAGCATGACGGCTTTCGGAGCGCGATCGTGTCAAGATGAAACAACTCTGGGAGGAACAACATTCTTCCCGCAGTCCTTCGGTCGCGTCCGCAGCGCGTTCTCTGCCCCCAGGACCAGGCGCTCCTGCCAATCTTCGATCTCGGCGGCGGCATCCCGTGATGGCGATGCCGCCGTCTGCACCTATCCGCTACTTCGAGGTGATCCCGAACTCGACGCGGCGGTTCTGCGCCCGCCCGTCTTCGGTCTCGTTGCTCGCGACCGGCTTCGACTCACCAAACCCTTCGACGCCCATGCGGCTACGTGCGATGCCACCTGCGGCCAGGTACGCAGCGACCGCCTGGGCGCGGCGCTCCGACAGACGCTGGTTGTAGGCATCCGTTCCGACCGCGTCGGTGTGGCCCTCGACCGAGATCCGAATGTCGGGGTGCTCCTTGAGGATCCGGACGGCCTCGTCGAGCACGGATTTTCCGTCGGACCTGATCGTCGCCTTGTCGAAGTCGAAGTTCAGACCGCGCAGGACGATCTTCTCTTTCGCCTTCGCCGGACCGCAGAAGACGTCGCGAACGAACTGCTCGAGCTTGGCGGCGTCGGCCATGAGCTCCGTCCCTTCCGCGTAGACGCATCCTCGCCCGACGAGGCTGATCCGACGATTGAGCCACGTCCCGTACACCGAGTCGGCGAACGACACGACGTGAACGCAGAGGTCGGGGTGCGCGCTGACCATCTGCTGGGCCGCGACGATCGGATCCGGGCCGGTATTCTGCTCGCCGTCCGAGAACATGATGACCGCCGTCTTGCCGCTGAGGCCGCTCAGGACGCCACTGAGATCCCCGAGGCCCTGCCCCATGGGCGTCATGCGGAACACCGTCTGGCTGTCGGGGATCGACGCGATCCCCGCGCCCATCGTGCCGCGGAGATAGGGCGCCATCGGCGTCGCCGGCGCGAAGGGCGCGAACAGGTACAGGCCACCCTTGTAGCTGATCTGAGGAATCTGATCGTTCATCTGGCCGAGCAGCCGTTTGGCGAGGATCTCTTTGATCTCCTTCGCTTCCTTGTGTTGCTGGTACATGGAACCCGACTGGTCGACGAACAGGATGAAGTTGTCGACCTTGGGGGAGCAGTTCGCCAGCTCGGCACGCGCGGTGCCAATTCCCGAGACCGCTCCTCCCAGCACGAGCCCGAGCAGCCACCAACCCGTCATCATCGTTCGCGTCGTCCTCATCGTCGCTGTTTCTCCTTTCGAATCAGGTGCAGTTGCAGGGCACGTATCCGGTCGGAGTGAGGAGAGCAACTCGCGAACACGTCGATCGCAAGTCATGACGGCCGGTCGAGCGTTGTCATAACGTCCAAAGTCGGACGTTGGGCCTTGTACTGCCGTTCGCTACAGCGATCGAATGCGCCTGCCCATTGAGTACCGTGTCGTGGACAGGAATGGGTTTCAGGGGGCGGTGAACTTCCCAGCGGAGACGCGCACGACCGGCGTCGACAGACTCGACGTCGAGGCAGGAAGTAGCGGGGCGGGGCTCTTTACAGCTGGCGCATGAGGTGACGAGGTCGGCGGAGCGCAGACGGCCATGCACCATAGCTCATGCGCGCCGGCGTGAACGCGTGCGGTCGAACACATGCGAAAGCACGTTGCGTAGAGCGCTGTCGACGATCGGCTTCGACACGTACCCGGCGACCTCGACTCGACGGTACCGTAGGAGGTCAGCGGACGACTGTGGTGAGGTCAACAGAACAACGGGGATGCGCGCGCGCGGTCGCCGTTCGAGGTGCTCGAGGACGTAGGTGCCACCTCGATGTGACATGTCAGCATCGACGAGTACGAGCGCGAGGGGTTGGCCGTCAATACTGCCGGAGCGCAGTGCCGCGATCGCTGCACTGCCGTCGGCAGCCGCGATCCCGGTCATTCCCCAGCGAGCGACGAGCTCGAGTAACAGACGGCGCTCGGTTGGATTGTCATCGGCAACGAGGACGGTGCAATCTGCGAACGGTGCTACGGTGAGCGCTTCGTCGGGTGTCAGAGTGACGTGTAGCGTGAAATGAATCGTCGTGCCCGAATTCGCCGCCGTACTCTCGATCCATATCTCGCCGGCCATGAATTCGACGAGTTGCCGAGCTACGGCCAACCCGAGCCCGGCACCGCCATGGCGGCGGTTCATCGACCCGTCGAGTTGAACGAAGGGCTCGAATACGATGCCGTGCTTGTCCGCTGGAATACCAATGCCGGTATCGGCAATCGAGAACTGGAGAAGCGCGTCGCGGCCGGTGTATGTCGGGTCGAGCGCGACCGTCAGAACGATCTCACCTGCATCGGTGAACTTCGTCGCGTTATCGAGAAGGTTGCTCAGCACTTGGGCGAGTCGCGTCGGTTGGCCGAGCACCTCCCTGGGCACTTCGGGTTTGATGTCGCAGCAAAGCTCGATCTTCTTGTGATGAGCGCGTGACGCGGCAGCGGTGAGCACGTCTCGGACGAGCTGGCGAAGGTCGAACGGCGTGACCTCGATCTCGAGTTGATGGGATTCGCTCTTTGCGAGATCGAGCAGGTTCACGATCAATGTCAGCATGTTCGTCGCATTGGCGTGAATGCGTTCGAGCAGCTGTCGCTGCTCCGGGTCGACGGCCGAGTCCAGCGCGACCTCGCTGAAACCGAGCACCGCCCCCAACGGTGTTCGCAGCTCGTGGCTGACGTTCGCCAAGAACTCCGACTTCATTCGTTGCGTGTGAAGGACGGCGAGCCGCGCGCGGCGCTGGGTGCGCCGCGCTTTCCGGTACCCCGTGAGGTCGTGCAGGGCCATAGTGAAAGAATGGAGCTTGCCGGCGTGATCGCGCACGGCGGTGACCACCGCTTGCACACGAAATCGCGTGCCGTCCTTCCGCAACAGTCCGCCTTCTGCCTCCGCCCATCCCACTCGCTCGGCGCGTTCGAGAAGCACCGCCACGCCACCCGCCGGGTCCGCGAAGCCGGGAAATGGTCGTCCGACGACCTCGCTGACGTCGAACCCCGTCAGGCGAATCGCTACGTCGTCCCATCGCGATACTCGTCCGAGATCGTCGAGCAAGACGAGCGCATCGCGCGCGTCTTCCGCCCTCGAGCGCGCGGGAGCAGGCGTCGTCTGGTGCGGTGGTTCGCTCGAGATGGACATCATCAGGGCGTTACCGTCGCG
>DASWEL010000251.1:0-1641 GCA_036394755.1 Gemmatimonadales bacterium
TCACGCCTTGCCTACGGGTTGCGCGGTGCGACCGTTGGGGCGACCACCGCGCGCGTACGCGCGCAGCCGCCGGAGCATGCGCCGGTCGTGGCGGAGGGGGTCACCGCCCTTCGGCGTCTCGATAATCTTAATCACCGGCGCGAGGCGCGGGTCCCGCATGATGCGCCGGAACGGCTCCGGTCCGATCGTCCCTTCGCCGATCCACTGATGGCGATCGAGATGCGACCCGGGCGCGCCCTTGGAGTCGTTGAGATGCAAGCACTTGAGATGTTTGAGCCCGACCTCCCGATCGAACTGCTCCCACACGTCCTCCAGCGCCTTGGCCACATCGTACCCGGCGGCATGCAGGTGTGCCGTGTCCAGGCAAAATCCCACCCGGGTCCGCACCCCGTCTGGAAGCGCGTCGCGGAGCGCCCGCAGCTCCTCGAACGTGCTCCCGAGCGCGGTGCCCGCGCCCGCCGTCCCTTCGATCAGCAGGCCGACCTCCGGGACTGCCGCCAGGCACTCGGCGTAGGCGCGCGCGTTGCGTGTCAGGCCGTCGGCCCGATCGTCGATGTAGTTGCCGGGATGCGACACGACCCACGGGATCCCGAGGGCCCGGCAACGCTCCAGCTCGCCCGTGAACGCCCGAACGCTCTTCGCGCGCAACGCCTCGTCCGGCGTCGCGAGATTGATCAAGTAGCTGTCGTGCGAGACCACTGCGCGGATCCCGCTCGCGGCGAGCGCCGAGCGGAAGGCTGCGGCGTCCGCCTCCCGGACCGTTGGCTCGCGCCATTGGTTGGGCGTCTTGGTGAAGACCTGGATCGCCGTGGCTCCGATCGCGACTCCCCGCGCGGGCGCCTCCGCGACCCCGCCCTGGGTCGACACGTGAGCCCCGAGCAGGTCCTGGAGCGCGCGCTTCATTTTCATCTCCAGGGCTCCTCCGTAAACGCCAGCCGGGAAATGAGAGGCACGAAGCGAACGCCGCCGGCGCGGCGCTCCACGAGGCCAGCGGGGCCGCGCTCTAGAATGACCAGCTCTTGAGACGCGAGGTCACCGATCGGGATCACGAGACGCCCTCCCGGGGCGAGCTGCTCGGTGAGCGGCGCCGGGACGCTGGGCGCGGCGGCGGTCACCATGATGCCTTGGAACGGCGCGCGTTCGGGCCAGCCGGACGCGCCGTCGCCCAGCCGCGTCTCGATGTTCGTCAGGCCGAGGCGCCGGAAGCGGTCCTCTGCCTCGACGAGCAGGTCGGGCAGGCGCTCGACGGTATACACACGGCGCGCGCGGCGCGCCAAGATGGCGGTTTGGTAACCGGATCCGGTACCGATCTCGAGCACGGTGTCCCGGCGACGCGGCGCGAGCGCTTCGGTCATCAACGCCACGATCAGGGGCTGGGAGATCGTCTGCCCGCTCCCGATCGGCAAGGGGGCGTCTTCGTAGGCGGAGCCGGCGAGGTGCGGGGGGAGGAACCACTCACGCGGTACCCACGCCATAGCGGCGAGCACGCGACAATCGCGAATGCCGCGTCCGGCGAGCTGTCGCCCGACCATGCGGCGCCGCTGGCGGCGCGTCTCAGGCGCCGGACGCACTCACCGCGCTCCGCGGTTGCCGTCCCATAGCGTGAACTATACCTTGACACGCTCCATCCTGCGGTAAGGA
>DASWEL010000252.1:0-9172 GCA_036394755.1 Gemmatimonadales bacterium
GCCCCTGGCACATGTTCACGTAGAGGTCGGCGGCGGGGAGCCTGCCCGCCACGACGTCGCCTTCGCCCGTCCGGCTGACCTGCCAACCACGTTGCTCCAGCCCGGCGATCGTATCGTCGAGAATCGCCGTGTCATTGCTGCGATGCTGCGCCGGCGAGTACGTGGGGCTCCGATACAGCGCGACGAGACGCTTCATGACTCGGCGCTCGCGGCGAGCCAACGCTCCGCCGCTTCGAGGTCGCTCTTGTGGTCGAGATCGATGATGCGCGGCACCTCGACGGTAGCGACGGGAACCTTCAACTCGACGAGCAGCCGCAGGAACGCGCGCATCCGATGCAACGATGCGACCGCAACGGAAGCCAGTCGCCGCGCGACGGGACTCAAGCCGTACACGCCGCCCGTCACGAGCAGCGACACGCCGGACCTGGGTGAGGGAGGCGTGTCGAGAATTGCCGTTGCAAAACCCGCGGTGTCGCGTGTGACGTACAGGGGCAGCTCGTCATCCACAAATGGCGTCACCGCGAGCGCGGCGGCGGCTCCCTCGTCGAGACGCTCGGTCACGCCGCGGAACAGCCGGCGCCAGTCGGCCGCCGGCATGACGGTATCGACCATCGCGCAGAAGACCGGACCGGGCGGCACGACCGCCAGGCCGGCGACGAGTGTGTGGAGCGACGAGGGTGTCCGGCACGTGCGCACGACCGCCGGCCCCGGCAGGTCAGCGACTATGCCATCGCGGACCATGCAGGTGATCGATGCGCAGCCGAGCTCCGCGAACATGTCGATCAGATTCACGATCTGCGGACGCCCTGCGACCTCGACCAGCGCCTTGGGCGTCTCGACGCCGTCGGCGGCGAGTCGGGAACCGCGACCGCCAGCGAGGATGAGTCCCTGCATCACGACTCGAGCACTCCCGCGAGCTCGGAGAGCGTGGAGAGGCGCACCGTCGGGATTCCTGCCGACTCGCGCGATTTCTCGCCCGCCGGCGCAAGCCAGGCGGTAGACAGGCCCAGCGCGGCAGCGGGCCGGATATCCGATTCGAAGTTGTCGCCCACCATCCAGCCGGGCGTCGAGGTCAAACCGGGGTGGCTCAGTGCGTGCTGGAACAGCCGCAGGTCCGGCTTGGTGATCCCCACCCGCCCCGAATCCGCAACCACGGAGAAATACCGCATGACGCCTAGCTCCTCGAGACACAGCTCGAGATTGCCGGTGAAATTCGAAACGACGCCGAGGTGATAGGACTGGTGCAGGCGCGCCAGCAGCTCTTCGTTGCGACGCACGACCACGCAGGTCGCGGAGTGGAACTGATCGGCGATGGCTCGCGCCGGGAGCGCAGCGCCGTCCGAGAGACGGGGTAACAGCAACGCGGTTTGAGCGTCAACCATCGCGCGGAATCCCAGCCTCTCTATGCCGGCGAGCCGCTCGAGCGCTCGGTCCGACTCACGAAACGCCCGGTCGAAAGCGGCGAACGACTGTTTGCCACCAACCGCGCGGTACGCGGCGTGAAAGCGAACGCTCCACCGGGAGCCGTCCGCGTCCAGCGTCCCGCCGAAGTCGAAGAGAACCAATCCTCGCACTCCGACAACGACCCGCAAATCGGGGTCATGGTCACAGCTCGAAACGGCGGGGCCAGTTAACACGAGATGCAAGCCTACCTAAAAACGGTCCCTGAGAGCAGGGCAAGCAGGGCAAAAACGCCTGCAACTGTCGCAAAAATGGCCTGTCGTTTCCGCAGACCACCGAAGCCTTCAGGCAGTTCTCCTCTTGGGTCGAGCTCCAGCCTGCCGAGCCGGGCCGCGGTGGGCGTCACGATCCCGATGGCCACGATGGCGCCCAGCAGGCCCAGTCCCTGCATGGCCATGAGCCAGGATGGCGCTGTCGCGCTCTTGAAGTAGGGGACCGACAGCACGAAGCCGCTCACCACCACGAGGACCGCGCCGGTACCGATCAGATTCCGGGTCACGACGCTCATGACGCGGTACACCGCCAGCCGCTGCTCGGCGGGGAAATACTTGGCCGTAATGCCGCTGAGCATGACGGCGAGCCCGCCGCCGAGCCAGGCGGTGAATCCGATGACGTGGAGGAACAGCCACAGACCCTTCACGTGCGGCTCAGGACTTCGGGAAGGGGTTGGCGCCCCGCGAATCCCGCTTCCAGCTCGTGCCAGTGGGTGATGCGATCCTCGCCGAGCTTCCAGCACCACAGGATCTCGCGCTCATCCAGCCGGCCGTGGAAATCGATGAGCCCCTGGTCGAAACCCTTGAACTCGCAACCGATCTGCTCGATCTCGCCGAGGAATTCGTTGATCTTCCCCGCGGCGGCATCGATGCGCGCCTTGAGCGCAACCTGCTCCTGCGATTCGCCCCATTCCGGGCGCGCCTTTGCGGCGATCAGCTCATACTGCGCCACAAGATCCTTCCACTGCGGATAGACGCTCATGATATCGGACACGACGCGCTTCACCAAGGGGAGCGTGCGGTTGGCTTCGGCGAGGGTGAAGAATTTGTGCGTCACCTAACCCACCACGATTCCCTGGATCTCTTCGGGGTGCGGGATGAATCCAACCACTTTCTTATCGCCGTTCAATACCACAATCGTCGAGCGCACATGGTGATCATTCGGATCGATCTGCTTTGCGACTTTGAAGCCTTTGAGCTCGGTATCGGGTTTCACGACCGGCGTGTCGGTGCGCGCGTGGTCGGCCGCTGAGCAATCGGTTGGATCGTGCCCTGCACCGACGCACCGAGCGACGATGTCACGATCCGAGATCGTTCCCAGATAGTGGCGGTCTTTAGGATTATCGACGACGGGAACAACCGAGATGTTCTTGACCCGCATGAGCGCGGCGACCTCCGACGATGTCGCACCAGCCGCAGCAACGACCGGATCCGCAATCATGACTTCCGATGCTCGCATGTGGCTATCCTAAGGCCTTCTTCGTGGCTTGGTAACCCATCTCGACATACTCCTGAATTCTGTCGACCGCGAACGTCGCTTCACGCTCCGCTACGGCGCGGACATACACCAGCCGCGGCGCATCCTTGGGCCAATCCGCCAGCGTCCGCTCCGTCTGCTCCGCCATCATGATCCGCATCGCCTCGCCGTGCGTCCGGACGACCCGCGGGAGGCGCGCCGGAACGGGGGCGTCGGGCGGCTGCGGCTGATCGCCGTTTGTCGACGGCCCTGGGCGCTCGTCGAAGCCCGGACCGACATCGACGGCGACGAACAGGTCCGCGTCCTTCACGATCTGGCGCGCGGGTTCGAGCGGCAGCACCGCTCTGAGCCCGCCGTCCCCGAGGCGTCGGCCGCCCGATTCCAGCGGCGGAAAGTAGAGCGGCAGGGCGCACGACGCGTACAGCGCATCCGCGAGCTCGATGTCCCGGCGCTCCGGTCCGCCCAGGAGTAACAGCTCGCCGCTGTCGAGATCGGTGGCCGTGACCGTGAGCGGAGTCTTCAGGTACTCGAAGCGCGTCCTGGGAACGATGCTGGCGATGGCGCGGCGGAGTGCGGACGCCGGAAAGAGACTGCGGGCGAACAGGCCCGTCACGAGCACCAACGGATCGAACGGAGCAACGTCTTTGCGGCGGATTCCCATCGCCCGCCGGCGCACCTGATCGAACGGCATTCCCGCGCACAGCGCCGCGCCGACGACCGCTCCCATGGACGTCGCGACGATATGACTGGGAAGGAGGTCTGCCTGCTCTAGCGCGCGGAAGGCGCCCGCGTGAGCAAGGGCCTTTGCTCCGCCACCCGACAGGACCAGTACGACTCTACTCACCCCGACCCTGGTCGTAGCGGCGTTCCATCACCCTGTTCGCGCGGCGCTTGGCCGCACGATCGTAGCGGCGTTTTTCGTCGGGCGTCTCGGGCACGATCGGCGGGACTTCCGTCGGACGGCCGTTCTCGTCCAGCGCGACGTAGGTCACGTAGCACGAATTCGTGTGCCGTATGTCTCCCGTCAGCACGTTCTCGGCAAGCACCTTGACGCCGACCTCCATGGAGGTGCGGCCCGCGAAGTTCACGCGCGCTTTCGCCGTCACCAGCTCGCCGACGTGAATCGGCTCGCGGAAGTCCACCTTGTCCACGGAGACCGTGACGCACTCGCGGTGGGCGTGGCGGATCGCCGCGACCGCGGCCACGCGGTCGACGAGCGCGAGGATGTGCCCCCCGAACACGTTCCCCAGGATGTTCGCGTGGTGCGGCATCATCAACTCCGTGAACACCGTCTCCGATTCGCGGGGGTGCCGGCTCGACTGCGCCACTAGTAGTCCACCGGTCTCAGATAGAATTCCCCGATCGCGGTCTGCGAGAGCACGGCGACGGTGGGCAGCCGTCGCTTCCAGTGCGTCGAGTCGAGCCGCTTCCGCACGATCTCCACCTCTTCCTTGGGGAAGCCGCTCGGCTCCTCCCCCCTGATCAGGTGGTACAGAATGCGGTCGGCGTGCAGGTATGAAACGCCGAGGTCTCCTTCATCTGTTTGGCCCTTGATCAGATCGGCTGTTGCAGGCTTGGCGACGATCTCTTCCGGAACACCCACGTGACGAGCCAGGGCCCACACCTGCGTCTTGAACAGATCGCCCAGCGGGTTCACGGGCGGCGCATCGTCGCCGTGCCAGGTGAAGTAGCCCAGCAGGCGTTCGGACTTGTTGCTCGTGCCGAGCGGCAGCGCCTTGTGCTTGGCGGACAGATCGAACAGGACGATCATGCGCTCGCGTGCCATCACGTTGCCGAGCCGGTGCGGATCGATATCGCCGGCCTGTTTCAAGTAGCCGTCGACCGCGTCCGAGATATCGATCGTGAGCGCGGGAATCCCGAGCTTGTCGATGACGAGCTGCGCGTGCGCGAGACTCTCGGGACTCGACGTGCGGTACGGCATGCGCACACCGATGACGTTCTCACGGCCCAGCGCCTCGGCGGCGAGGAACGCGGTGAGCGAGGAATCCACGCCGCCCGACAGCCCCACGAGACCCTTCATGAAGCCCCGGCGGCGGACCACTTCGTCCTTGAGGAAGCTGACGAGCCATTTGCGGGTCAGCTCGGCGTCGATGGCGAGGGGGTCGGTCTCGCGATCCCGGCTTCCGGTCACGATAGGTGCGGCGTGCGGCGTGTGACGTGCGGCGTGCGTGGGAGTCCCATTCGTAGCTGGGTCGAAACGCACTTTCTGATCTTGCTTGTCCCCGCTCAAGCTTTTCGTGAGAACTGGTAGCGCGCTTTGGAGATCGGCGAGCAACGGCGAGTCCGACCGCGCCGTCGTCAATGAATCGAGATCGATCTCCGCCGTCAGCAGCGCCTCTTCGAACAATGGACCGCGCGCGATCACCCGGCCGGTCGGATCGATCACGGCCGACGCGCCCGGGAAACCCTTGCCGCCTTCGAACCCCACGAGATTCGCGAGTGCGACGAACACACCGTGCTCCTCGGCGATACCCCGGACGATGCGTTCCCAGCGCACCACCGATACCGGGAGCACTGCCTCTCCGTCACAGGCCTCCTCCTCGTCCAGCCCTCGCGCCGGTGATGCACTCGGCACGATGATCAGCTGCGCTCCCTCGAGAGCGGCAACGGTCGCCGCAAGGGAATGCCAGGCGTCCTCGCAGATCAGGATCGCGGCCTTCCCCCCCCACCCGGTCTCGAACGACCGCACGCCGTCCTGGCCGCGGTCCACGAATCGCTCCTCGTCGAATACGCCGTAGGTCGGCAGGAAAACCTTGCGATGCACGTGACGTACTTCCGGCTTTTGCTTTCCGAGCGTGACGTATAGCGCCGAGTTGTAGATGTGATTCTGGAAGCGCTCGTAGAATCCGACGACGACGTCGATCGTGGGGCCCTGGTATGCGGCGGCGAGATCGCGCGCCAGCGTGCCGGCGGTGACCGCGAGCTCCTTCACGCCCCCTTCGACGAAATACCCCGAGGTGGCGGTCTCGGGAAAAACGACGAGCTCGGGCTTGGGATCGAGCTGGGCGGATTGCGCGATGACGGAGCCAATCCGGGTAACATTCTCCGCGTACTCGCCCTTGGTGGGTCGAAATTGGGAGAGGGCGAGCCGGATGTGCGCCATGGAAGAAAGATACGACGGTAAGGGACGGTACGGGACGGTTGGTCGAGCATTCACGAGCTATATTGGTCGCAGGCGATGGAGTTCGCCTTCACCGCCCTTTCCGGGCTGATGACTCCTACCTGAACCATCAACGGCAGGAGTTTTTCTTTGACCATCCTCTATATCGCGCTCGCGGGCGCGGCTGGTACACTCGCCCGCTTCGGCACGGAGCGCGTGGTGCAAGGACGCGCGGCGACCCTCGCGGTCAACCTCGTGGGCTCGCTGATCCTCGGATTCGTCGTTCACTATGCGACTCGATCGAGCGCCGTCGCGCCGGAGGTCCGATCGGCGTTGACCATCGGATTCTGCGGGGCGTTCACGACGATGAGCACATTCAGTTACGAATCATTGGCACTGCTGGCGCAAGGCCAATACGGGCGCGCGGCGATCTACATGGGCGCGACGATCATCGGATGTCTGACTGCGGTGTTTGCGGGAATGGCACTCGCTGAACGGCTGGTATAAGCGGGGACACGCCTAGTTTTTGCATGTCCCCGCTGTGTGGGCACAAAGCGCGAGAGCGACCCCATTGGTCCAACCGAAGCCATCCTGCGTCGGGTATTCGCCTCCGCCCGCCATCCGACTTGTGTTGACCACGTCGTACTTCTCCATCATTCGTCCGGTCGAACGGTAGGTTCGCTCGAGTAGACGAAGCCAACGACTGGCCGCCTTGTCGGCCAGGTCGGCCCGCCCGTAGCGCCGTACCCCTTCGATCGTGAGCCACTCGAGCGGCGGCCAGCCGTTCGGGCCGTCCCATTGCTGGCCCGACGCGAAGTTCGTCGTGACGAAGCCGCCGGGCTTCAAAAAGTCGCGCTC
The DNA here is from genome assembly GCA_036394755.1 of Gemmatimonadales bacterium. Classification (GTDB taxonomy): domain Bacteria; phylum Gemmatimonadota; class Gemmatimonadetes; order Gemmatimonadales; family GWC2-71-9; genus 20CM-2-65-7. The sequence goes on from DASWEL010000252.1 coordinate 6,911, forward strand.
GAGGCGCGCGGCGACGCGCCGGCCCTGATCGTCAGTCGCAATGCCGAAGTAGAGCGGCGCGGCTGCCGCGAGCGACGGCCGATCGGTGACGAGCGCGCCCCCCCCGGTGCGCCAGCGTCGATCGAAGAAGAATCCCGCCTTGGGGTCGTACATCGCGAGAATCGCTCGCTTGCGGGCGTCGGCGCGCTGCGTGAACCGGCGGAAGAGCCTGTCATCGCCCCTGCCGTTCCGGACAAACGCCCAGGCCGCGATGGTGCGCTCGGCATTATACAGAAGACTGTTGAGATCGACCGGAATCAGATCGATCGTCTCGAGCGAGCGGAGGTCCTTGGGATCGCGCATCCAGCGGCTCGAGAAGTCCCAGCCGCTCTCCGCGGTCGCCCGCGCGTTGCGATAGAATTTGGCGCGGAGCGATTCGGGCAATGTCTGGCCGATCTCCACGTCAGGCCGGTACGATTCGGGCCGCGGCTCTTCCGAGTCGTCCCAATACCGATTCAGTACGGCACCATCCGGCAGGCGCACCACGCGCCGGTAGGCGTGTCCGGGCGCGAGCGTGTCCGCGCCGTCCATCCAGAACTCGTATTCCTTCACCATCGCGTCGAGGTACCCGACCGCGTGCGTGGTGTCCGTGGCGCGCGCGTACAGCCCCACCATGGCCGCGAAGTACGGCGGCTGGCTGCGCGTCAGGTAGTAGGTGCGATTCCCGTTCGGGATGTGACCGACCGTCAGGATCAGATGTGAGAAGTTGTCCAGCATGCTCTTCACGAGGTCGGTGCGCCCGCTCTGCACGAGGCCGAGCATCGTGAAGTAGGAATCCCAGTAGTAGACCTCCCGGAAGCGGCCGCCCGGCACGATGTAGGGACTCGGGAGGGGAATTAGGGATGAGCGGATGTCCGCGCTGTCGGCGGATCGCATCAACACCGGCCACAGCGCATTGATGTGCTGCACCATGCTCTGGGAGGCCACGGTGTGATAGCCGTCGCCCGCGGGCTGCGGCAACACGAAGTTCTGCTCGACGAACGCGCGGAGCACGAACCCCGGCCTACGGCGCGCCGAGTCGTACCGCGCCTCGATCGCCGCCGGGGCGGAGCGCGGCTTGGCATCGACGAACTCTTTCGAGTCGGGGAAGATTCCCGAGAGCTGGACGTCTGAGAACAACGATCCGATGTCGTGCGCGGGATCGTATGCCGATGGGCGGCTGGGCTGCTGGGCGGATGGGCGGCACGCGAACGCGAGGACGAGCGCCACGTACGACGCACCACGCACGACGAACGGCTTCACGCGAACACGATCCACAGCACGCCAATGATGGCCACGAGTAGCACCGACAGCCCGATCTGGAACTTCCGATCTTTCGCGGTCTCGCCTTCCAGCAGAGCGGGGGCCGCCCCTGGTGCGGCACGGACGTACGTGAGTCCGTCAGTCTTGTCGGCACCGGGTGGTGGTGTCAGCAAGCTCACGACGAAGAGCACGACCGTGCAAATCACGAACAGCAGCACGGCGTAGTGAAGGAAGTTGATCGTCGCGATCCAGTGCCACAGCGTCCCCGCCTCGAGGCCACCGCCGGTCGCCTTGTTGGTCAGCTCGAGGACCAGCCGCAGCACGCCGAGGACGAGCCCGGTGACGAGCGATGCCATCGCGCCGGTGCCGTTCAGGCGTCGGAAGAACAGGCCGAGGAGGAAGCAGGCGGCGATGGGCGGCGCGATGTACGCCTGCACGCTCTGCAAGTAGATGTAGATCTGGGACGAGACGAACTTCATCAGCGGAATCCACGCCAGTCCAAGGAACACCATGACCCCGGCGGAAATGCGGCCCACGGTGACGAGCCGCTGTTCGGTCGCGGTGGGGCGCATCTTCTTGTAGACATCCCAGGTCAAGAGCGTCGAACACGCGTTGAACGCGGATGCCAGAGAGCTCATCAGCGCCGCGAGCATTCCCGCGAGTACCAGCCCCTTGATTCCCTCCGGCAGCAGCCGAGTCACCAGCGTGGGGTAGGCGGAGTCAGGGTTGTTGCTGACGTCCGAGAACAGCGCCATCGCGACGATGCCCGGGAGCACGAAGATGAAGACGGGGAGAATCTTCAGGTAACCGGCGAAGATCGTCCCGGTGCGCGCTTCCTTGATGTTCTTCGCGGCGAGCACGCGTTGCACGATGTGCTGATCGGTACACCAATACCAAATCCCGAGAATCGGTGCGCCGAAAATGACTCCGGTCCATGGAAAGTTCGGATGACTCGAGGGTTTCCACATGGAGAAGAAGCCC
>DASWEL010000253.1:0-2374 GCA_036394755.1 Gemmatimonadales bacterium
CCTCGGAGTTCCGGATGATGCCGGTATGCGCTGGCCACATGCCGGAGAGAATCGTCGAATGGCCCGGGGCGGTCTCCGTCACGGCATGGTCCTGATAGCCGTCGGTGAAGAACGCGCCCTCCGTCGCGAGCTGCCCCAGCCCTCCCGTCAGCTGGCTCTTCCAGCGCGTGAGATAGTCGGGACGGAGCTGGTCCACGGTGATCACGACGACCAGCTTGGGCCTGGCTGGCGCAGGGTGGAGCAGCCAGCCCAGGAAGGCGAGAGAGACGGCGAGATTCATGGCCAGAAGCTAGCGGTCGTCAGGCCGTTGCCGCCACCGGCTCATCGGGGCGCTCACGGAATGCCAAGCGGCCCGCCACGGCCACGACGGCGGCGGCGATCAGGAACGGGACCCCATGTCCCAGCGCGTCGAAGGCGAACGTCGCCCCGACGGGGCCCACGATGCTCGCGATCCCGCGCAGCGTCTGCTGCGCGCCCATCACCAACCCCAACTCGTGCCGTGGCACCCGCTGGCTCACGAGCGAGGTCGACGCGGGAAACAGCAGCGCGGTCCCCACCGGCACGAGCGTGAGAAGCAGAATGAAAACCACGATCGCGGCCCCAGGCGGCAGCACGGCCGCGGGGAGTGGCATCAGCGCGAGACCCAGAAACAGGGAGATCGTCCCCATCTGCATGGTACGGATTTCACCGAAGCGTTGGTTGAACCACCCGACCAGTCCGAACCGCATCAGGACACCGACCACGCCAAAGATCGTGAAGAAGTAGCCGATCGTCTCTTCCGTCACGCCATACACGTCCTTGAAGTACAACGCCATCACGCCGATGACGACGTTCAGGGCGAGCATTCCGACGACGTAAATCCAGATCACGCGATGCGCCGGCGCCGACGGATGCTCGACGATCTGCCAGAGTGCTTCCTTGATCGTCCGGCCGGGCGGCAGCTGCTGGCCACTGGGCGTATGCGTGTGGTGGATGCGAGATTCGGGGAGCCACTTCCACGCGAACACCACGCACAGCAGCATGAGACCGGCCGCGACCAACCCGGGCACTTCCGTTCCGAAGCTGCGCGCGATCGAGCCGATCACTGGACCAATGAGCACTCCGGCGCTCGTCGCAGCGGAAATCCAGCCGAGCGCCTTCGCGCGCTCCCCAGGCGCCATCGTGTCGGCGACATAGGCCTGGGCGACGCCGGTCGTTCCGCCACCCAGGCCCTGCACCAGACGCGAGGCGAACAGCATCCAGAGACTCGTGGCAAAACCGAAGACGACATACGCGATCGCCGATCCCGAGAGCCCAATGAGCATCGCGGGCCGCCGGCCGTAGCGATCGGAGAACTTGCCCCAGATCGGCGACGAAATGAGCTGAGCGACTGCAAACGCGGAGATCAGCCAGCCGACCATCCACTCGGGGGCGTGCATGCGCGTCGCGTAGAAGGGCATGAGCGGCGCGACCAGCATCAGACCGAGCATGTCGACGAAGCAGACGGCCATCAGCACCGAGAGCCGCTTCATCGCCTCGCTCCCACGCCCAGGACGACCGCGCTCACGAGCATGAGCACCACACCGAACGCCGCGGCCACACCGGTCTCGGAGAGCCGGAGGCTCGAGAGGATTTCGATGGACACGGGCCGTGTCTCATAGGTGTAGAGGACAATGGACGCCACGATATCACCGAGCGCGGCGACAAACGCAAGGCTCGCCCCGGCCGCCAGGCCGGGCCGGAGCTGGGGCAGCGTGACACGCATGAGCGTGCGCCAGCGGCCGGCGCCGAGACTCGCCGCGGCTTCCTCGAGCGACGGATCGAGCTGCCGGTACGCGGCGAGCACGCCTCGCCCCGTGAGCGGCAGCGCGCGCACCAGATACGCGAGCGGCAGGATGACCGCTGTCCCCACTAACACGAATCGCAGCTGCAGCGGCGCATGCACGCTGAACGTGATCGCGAGGGCGATCGCGAACACGGTGCCGGGCAGCGCCCACGGCAGCGCGAGCAGTGCTTCGATGGCGCGACGCCACGCCACGCGCCGCCGCACCACGAACCACCCTCCGGCGAGCGCGATCGCGACGGCAACCGCCGTGCTCGCGGCTGCCATCCAGAGCGAATTCCACATCGGCCGCAGCCGCTCCGCCTCAGAGAACAGCCGGCGATAGTTGTCGAGATTGATCACTGGCGGCAGGATTTCCGTCGTCCAGGCGCCGTAGGGGACCAACGACACGAGGATGAGCGTCAGATGCGGCAGGAGCAGCAGCACCGCGAGACCCCAACCCGCGATCGTCGCCAGCCGGCGCACGCCCGCGCGCCGGATCGGCCGTGGCCGCGGCGCGATCCCCTTCCCCAGGGCGACGAGGATATCGTCGCCCTCGGTGCGGCGCAGAAT
>DASWEL010000254.1:0-2922 GCA_036394755.1 Gemmatimonadales bacterium
ATTGACTGCGTGCAGGCGAGTCAGGCGGTCTTGCGCTGTCGGGGAATCGAAAAGACCGAAGGCTTCAGCGGCCTTGCGGCCTGCTTGGAGGCGGCCGCGGCGTGCTGAGCGGCCTTCCTGACGATCTCGTGGAACCGCCGGCGCACTTCCCGAACGTCGCTAGGCGTGAATATCGACTTCGAACGACGAGCGATCATCACCGGTCCCTCCTGTCGCACGCGCAACGCCGCGCTGGAGGCTCGTACCGTACTCGCGAAGTGCCGCGACGCTCAAGGCGCGGCGCGGCATGATGAGGGCCGGTCTCCCGGACGCCTGAGGATGGCGGCGATCGTCATTACGAATTGCTCGACGTCGAGCGGCTTCTGAAAATACGCCGCCCAGCCGCTGATCGCTGCCGGCGGATAGCGTTCGTGGTATGCGGTGACCGCGACAGCGGGGAGGCTGCCGCCCCGGTCGCTCGGCTGCTCGCGGAGCCACGTCAGGAACGAGGCGCCGTCTACACCGGGCAGGGCGAGGTCGGTGACGATCAAGTCGAGCTTCACGGTGCTGACGTACCGCTGCGCGGTGCCGACGTCTTCGGCGCCGAGGACGGTCGCGCCGCAGGACCGCAGCACCTCTCGCATGAGGTCGCGACTGTCGGCGTCATCCTCCACGACCAACACGGCGAGCGCCGAGAAATCGGGACGGTTCGCCCAGACATTCACGCCGTCACGTCTCCTGGTCACGGTTTGACGCAAGGATCGCGGCAACGACCACCGCGAGGGTCACGACCGTCACGCCGACGATGCGTGCTGTGCGGTTGGTCGCCAGATCACCATAGACGAAGACCCCGAGGCCGATGAGAGCCAGCGCGGCGTCGAGCGCGATGCTCACCACCCGCAACAGCGCCTCACAAGGAGCTCCTGGTCCACGATGCGCGGCACTGTAGGCGGGTCGGCTCAGCAAGTCAATTCAGGCCGGGCGGTGCAAACTCGAGTCCGTCCGACCGGCGCGCAGCGCGCGGTACCGGGCGGGCGTCAGTCCGAATGCGGCCTTGAACGCACGGGTGAAGTGCGCCTGGTCCGCGAACCCCGCGTCGCACGCGATCTCCACGAGCGGCCGTTCCTGGTGAATCCGCTGGCGGGCAAACTCGAGGCGGCGCATCACCAGATATCGGTAGGGGCTCGTGCCGAACATGATCCTGAACTGGCGGGCGAGGTCGTATCGCGTCAGGCCGGTGATCGCCTCCAGCTCCGTCGAACGCACGACGCGCGTGCGCTCGGCGTCGAGAAACTGCCGCGCACGCTCGAGGCCCCGGATATCGACGTGGCGCGAGAGGGCCGGTCGCCCGGCCCCGCGCCGCTCACCGGCCATCAATCCTTCGGCCAGGCCGACGACGAGACTGTCGATCGCCAGGGAGTCCGGCGGCGTCCGAAAGGCTTCCCCGATCGCGCGTGCCAGCCGCGCGTTCTTCGACACCGGATCGCGGAGAAACGGCAGAGGATACGGCCGTCCGCGCAGCACCCGCAGCGCCTCGGTCAGACGAGACGGCTCGACGTAGACGATCCGGTACCCGAATCCCTCGCCGGTGCCGGCCCGCCCGTCGTGGGGCTCGTCCGGATAGAGCACGACGACCTCGCCGGGCATGCTGGTCCTGACCGATCCTCGGTAATCGAAGACCTGGACTCCGCGGTCGGTCAGGCCGATCGCGTACGTGTCGTGGCGGTGCTTCTGGTAGGCCTCGCCGGCGAACCAGGCGCGGAACAGCTCGACGCCGTCCGCCGGCGCCCTGCTCGCGATCCAGCTCGTGATCGTGCGCGCGCACGATCGTTCAAGACCCTCGCCGCCCGATCTCGTTACGTTGGATCCCATCAGGAGCCGTCCTGGAGGCAGCGTACGACGAGAGAGCAGATCGTGGCGTTTCTTCTCTTCGCGGTCGTGGCCGCCGTCACGCCAGGTCCGAGCAACATCATGCTGACGGCGGCCGGCGCGAACGCGGGCGTGCTGAAGGGGCTCCCATGCCTCTTCGGCGTCGCCACGGGGATGGGGCTGATGATGTTCCTCGTGCCGTTCGGACTGGGCAGCCTCGTGCTGAAGACGCCGCTGCTGCTGAAGGTACTCCACTGGGGCGGCGCCGCGTTTCTCCTCTGGCTGTCGTGGAAGATCGCGACCTCCGGCCGTCGTGAATCGGCCGCCGAACGCGACCCCGTCGGCTACGTCGGGGCCGCGGTCTTCCAGTGGATCAACCCGAAGTCGTGGCTCGTGAGCACGAGCGCCGCCGGAACGTTTCTCCATCCCGAGGCCGGCAGCGCGATGTCACAGTCGGCCTCGCTCGGCGGGCTGTTCGTCCTGGCCGCGCTGCCCAGCGGCTTCGTGTGGCTGGCGTTCGGCGCGACCCTGCAGCACGCCCTGCACGACGAACGCAGGCGCAGAATCTTCAACATCGTCATGGGAACGCTGCTGGCCCTGTCGGTCGCTCTCATCGTCTGGTAGAGTCGCGACGTGAAGAACGACAGCGCCACGACCGGGCGCGCCGCGATCGAGCGGTGGCTGGCCACCGCGGCGTTCAACGCGTACTTCCGGTTCCGCGTCGGCGCCGTCGGCGAAGGGACCTGCACGCTCGAGGTGCCGTTCCACGAGGAGTTCCTGCGGCCGGGGGACGTCGTCAGCGGGCCGGTGTTCATGGCGGCGGCAGACGCGGCGACGTGGCTGGCGATCGCGAGCGTGCGCGGAACCGAGGAAGCCTGGGTCACCGTAGACCTCACGACGGCCTTCCTGCGGCCGGCGCTCCGCGAGCCGTTCACATGTACAGGCCGACTCCTGAAGGTCGGCCGGCAGCTGATCTACGGCGTCGCGGACTGCGTGCGCGAGGACGGCACGCTGCTGAGCCACCACACGGTGACGTACGCGCGCGCGGCGCCCGGGCAGTAGCGCCCCAACGAA
>DASWEL010000255.1:0-6981 GCA_036394755.1 Gemmatimonadales bacterium
GCCGCCGAGCGCGCCGGACATCCGCGCGATCAGCTAAAGGTCGGTGTCCACTCCCTTGGCTATGTCGCCGCCACGACGCAAGAGGCCGCGGATGACTTCTTCCCCGGCTATGCTCGCGCCATGAATTCCGTCGCGCGAGAACGCGGTTGGCCGCCCATGTCCCGCGCGCATTATGACGCGCAGCGCGGGCCCACCGGCGCGCTCTTGATCGGCGAGCCCGACGAGGTGGTCGAGAAGATCATGCGGCACAGCGAGGCGCTGGGGGGGATTTCCCGCATCACCTTTCAGATGAACGCCTCTTCCCTGCCCCACGCCAAGCTCATGCGTGCCATCGAGCTGGTCGGCACGCACGTCGCGCCGGCATTACGCGAGGAAGTCGCGAAGGAGACTGTATGACGGTGACCGTAGACAAAGACGATCACGTGCGGGGATCGGGGCCAGTGACGATCCTCGTCTACGGCGACTACGAATGTCCGTACACGCGCGCGCTGGAGCTGGTCATCCTGCAGCTGCGGCGTCGGGACAGCGATCGATTCCGCTACGTGTATCGCTACTTCCCGCTGCGGGAGATCCATCCGCATGCGCAGATGGCCGCCGAGGCGGCGGAAACGGTCTCGGCGCTCGCGGGGCCGGACGCCTTTTGGCGCATGCACGACACCCTGTTCGCCGATCAGTACCACCTCGAGGCTCCCGACCTCGAGGACCGCGCGACGGCCACCGGCGTGAACATGCGCGCCTATCTCACGGCGATGCAGACACACCAATTCGCCGAGCGAGTCGAACGGGACGTGCAGAGCGGCAGCGCGAACGGCGTGGAGGGCACGCCGTCCGTCTTCATCAATGGCGAGCGGTATCGCGGCAAGCGGGATGAGGGCAGCCTGCGGGAGGCGATCAAGAGCTACACCTGAGCTCTATGCCGGCGACGAAACGGCTCGCTTCGGCAGCACCCAATCGGGCCGAATGAAGTGGCAGCTGTATCCGTCCGGATAGCGCTCGAGATAATCCTGATGCTCGGGCTCCGCCTCCCAGAACGGACCGGCGGGCGCCACCTCCGTCACAACTTTTCCCGGCCACAGGCCCGAGGCTTCGACATCCGCAATGGTGTCGTACGCCGTCTGCTTCTGACTCTCATTTGTGAAGAAAATTGCCGAACGGTAGCTGGCCCCGACGTCGTTGCCCTGACGGTTCTTCGTCGTCGGGTCATGGATCTGAAAGAAAAACTCGAGCAACCGCCGGTAGCTGATTTGCCGCGGATCGAAAATGATCTCGATCGCCTCGGCGTGAGTGCCGTGATTGCGGTAGGTGGCGTTGGGAACGTCGCCGCCCGTGTAGCCAACCCGCGTGCTGATCACGCCCGGGTAGCGTCGGAGCAGATCCTGCATTCCCCAAAAGCAGCCACCCGCGAGCACGGCACGTTCGGTCGTATCCGTCATACTAAAGTCCCTTTCCGGGATGTTTCGAGCGATCGCCAATTGTAGGAAGTATAGATCGGCGCTGCTCCAGAAGGATCGGGGGATTATAGCGGTTCCCAGGCGCGCGGGCGCGCGTAGATTCGTTGTCGTGACCGCGCCCCCCCCGGCCTCCGCCTGGAGTCCGCTGCGCCGGCCCCTCTTCCGCAGTCTCTGGATCGCCGACGTCGCGTCCAACATCGGCACCTGGATGCACGACGCTGCGGCGGCGTGGCTGATGACGCTGCTCGCACCCTCGCCCCTCCTGGTCTCGCTCGTCCAGGCGGCCACCACGCTACCACTGTTCCTGCTGGCGCTTCCCGCCGGGGCCCTCGCAGACATTTTCGACCGGCGCCGGATCCTGCTCATCGCGCAGGTGTGGTGGTTCCTGACGACCGCGTTGCTCGGCGTGCTCACGATCACCGGCGTGATCCAACCGTGGATGCTGCTCGTGATCACGCTCGCCATCGGCACGGGCAGCGCGATCGACTTGCCCGCCTGGCAGGCCCTCATTCCCGAAACGGTGCCACGCGAAGAACTGCCCGCGGCGATCGGCCTCGGCAGCATCGCGATCAACATCGCGCGCGCGATTGGACCCGCTCTGGCGGGCGTGATCATCGTCGCCGGCGGACCGGGGCCGGTCTTCTTCATCAATGCAGTCTCGGTGCTGGGCGTGTTCTTCGTCCTCTGGCGCTGGAGGCGCAAACCTGTGCGCCCGACGCTGCCGGCGGAGCGCCTCGCTTCGGCGATGCGAGCCGGCGTGCGCTACGTGCGCTTCGCCCCCGCGCTGCGCACGGTCGTCGTCCGCACCGCCGCGTTCGTCGGTTTCGCCAGCGCGCTCTGGGCGCTGCTGCCCCTCGTCGTGAAGGTGTCGCTCAGTCGCGGGCCCGTGTCCTACGGTGCTCTCGTCGGCAGCCTCGGCCTCGGTGGACTGCTCGGCGCGTCGTTGTTACCAACCTGGCGCAAGCGCTGGTCGACGGATGCCATCACCGCGGTGGCCACCGCCGCGTTCGCGCTCGGCTGTCTGTCGCTCGCGTGGGTGCGAGCTTTTCCGTTGCTGATCGGCGCCATGGTCATCGCGGGCGCGGGCTGGCTTACGACCTTGTCGAGTCTGATTCTCGCCGCCCAGCGCGGCGCGGCCGAATGGGTGCGCGGCCGGGCGCTTTCGATCTCGACGTTGACGCTGTACGGGTCGCTCGCGATCGGCGCGCTGCTGTGGGGTACCGTCGCGTCCCGAGCCGGGACTCAATGGGCACTCACCGGGGCGGGAATCGCTCTGCTGCTTGGCCTTGGCCTGATCCCGCGCTTTCGCCTCGCGGCCGCCGAAGCCGGAAACCTGGAACACTCCCAAAACTGGCCCGATCCGGTCGTAGCCGGGAACCTCGACGCCGATGCCGGCCCGGTGCTCGTCACGGTCGAGTATATCGTCCAAGTGGATCAGCGCGCCGCGTTCGTCGACGCCATGCGCAGCCAGCTGCGGCCGATCCGCAGTCGCGACGGCGCCGTCTTCTGGGAGCTGTTCGTGGATTCCGCGGATCCGCGGCGGTGCGTGGAGTGTTGGCTCGTGGAATCGTGGGCGGAGCATCTTCGCCAACATGATCGGACGACGCAATCGGACCGCGAGGTGGAGGAGCGCATCGGGGCGCTCGTCGTCGGTCGCGAACGCACCACGCACTACATCGCGTTGTCCCCCACGGGCGACTCTACGCCGTAGACGTGGTCACTTCTCGGATGTCGATGTCGGACTTGAGCGTCCGGTGCACCGGACACTTGTGCGCCACTTCCATCAGCTTCTGCTCCTGCTCCGCGGTGAGCGGGCCCGAGAGCTTAACCTGCGTGTTGATCCGATCCAGCAACGTGTCGTCCCGAACCACGCAGTCGAGGCAGTCCTTGGCATACACCCGCGAGTGACTCAAGCGGATCTCGACGCTCTCGAGCGGCCACTTTTTCGTTCGGGCATAGAGCGCGATGGTCATGGACATGCAGGCACCGAGTGCCGACATGAGCAGGTCGTACGGACCGGGTCCACGGTCCGTGCCGCCGGAGGCAACAGGCTCATCCGCAACGAGATGATGACGGCCGGCGCTGATTTCCTGGACAAACCCCTTCGCTCCGCCCCGAACGACAACCACACCCTCTGCTTCTGCCATCGGAAGCCTCCTTAGGGGACTCGCTCGGCAAGCCACGTGCGCGCGATGTCCGCGATGTCCTTATGCTCCACATCGGCCAGTGCGTTCAGCCGTCGCATCTCCGCATCCGAGATCTTGCCGCCCAACTCGGCGAGGGCTGCGGTAACGGCCGGGTGTTTCTCGAGCACTGCCGCTCGGATGACTGGTGCCGCCTGATACGGTGGGAAGTAGCCCCGATCGTCGCTCAGGGCAACCAGGTCGAGCTTCGCAATTTGTCCATCGGTCGAGTTCCCCGCGATGACGTCGACGCGACGCTCGGCCAGCGCGCGGTAGGTGAGCCCCAGGTCCATCGCGGTCGGCGGTTGTGAGAAGGTCAGGCCGTACACTTTCGCGAGACCGGTGAACCCGTCCGCGCGCTCCAGGAACTCGTAGCCGAATCCCGCCTTCCAGCGCGGCGCCACGCGCGCGAGATCGGCAATCGACCGCAAGCCGTAGCGCTCCGCATCAGCCCGTCGCACCAGGATCGCGAACGTATTGTTGAAGCCCAGCGGGGCGGTCCAGCGCAGTGTGAAATCGCGTGCATACACCGCGGCAACGTAGCGATAGACGCTGTCCGGATTTGCGATCGGCGGCTGCTTCAGGATGGCCGTGAACGCCGTGCCCGTGTACTCGACGTACAAATCGATTTCGCCGGCGAGGATGGCCTGGTGGCACACGAACGAGCCGCCGAGATGCAACCGGCGCTCGACCGGTACCTGCGTCCGTCGCTCGATCTGCTGCGCCACGATCTCGGCCAACAGGTCGGACTCGGTGAAGTTCTTCGCGCCGACGACGATGCGCTCGTGCTTCGCGCAACTCGACAACACGAGCGCCAGCAGCAACACGCACTTCATCGCTGCCGCCAAACGAGCCTGCGCTCCGCGAGTCCGAGCAATGCGTCAGCCAGCAGCGCGAGCAGCGCGGCGGGAATGGCACCTGCGAGGATCAGGGTGTCGTCCACCGTCGCCACGCCGCGGAAAATGTAGACGCCGAGCCCACCCGCTCCGATCGCCGCGGCGATCGTCGCGATGCCCACACTCACCACCGTGGCGATGCGCACGCCGGCGAGGATGACGCCGGCGGCGAGGGGAAGCTCGACGAGCCGCAGCAGCTCGCCATCAGTCATGCCCATTCCCCGACCCGCCTCGCGCACCGCAGGGTCAACGCCGGCAATCCCCGCGTAGGTGCTGCGGACAATGGGGAGGAGCGCGTAGACGACGAGCGCGGTGATGGCGGTCCACGCGCCGATCCCGAAGACCGGAATCAGGAGCCCGAAGAGCGCGAGACTGGGGATGGTCTGGAAGACATTCGCGAAACCGAGCACCGGCCGGCGCCAGGCAGGACGGCGGGCCACGAGGACACCGAGGGGCAGCCCGATCAGCGCGGCGAGAGCGGTGGAAATCGCGACGAGGGCGATGTGCTGCCCGAGGAGCAACCACACTTCGCCTGCGTGACGGCCGTAAAACTCGAACAGCCTCACGCGGCCTCCATGAATTTGCGGACCTCGGACAGCGTGCTGGCGCGAAACTCGTCCGGCGTTCCGAGAAACGCCAGTCGTCCGGCGTCGAGCAGCCCGATCCGCGTACCGAGTAACAACCCCTCACGCACATCGTGCGTGACGAGGACCATCGCTTTGCCGAGCGTGCCTTCGAGAGCGCGGAATTCGCGCTGCAGCTCCAGGCGTGTGATGGGGTCGAGCGCACCGAATGGCTCGTCGAGAAGCAGCAGCGGTGGATCGAGGGCCAAGGCGCGGGCGATGCCGACGCGCTGGCGCTGACCGCCGGAGAGCTGGTGCGGCAACCGCGCGGCGAAGGTGTCGGGGTCGAGTCCCACGAGCGCGAGGAGCTCGCGCACGCGACGTTCGATGCGATCCGCGGGCCACTGCTCGAGCCGCGGCAACAGTCCGACGTTGGCGGCGACGGAAAAGTGGGGGAAGAGTCCCACGTCCTGAATCACGTAGCCGATGCGGCGCCGCAGCGCGGTCGCACGGGCCGCCGCTGCGGGCTCGCCCGCGATCAGCACGGCCCCGCCCGTCGGCGTGAGGAGGCGGTTCACGAGCTTCAGGGTCGTCGTCTTCCCGGAGCCACTGCGGCCGAGCAGGACCAGCGTCTCACCAGCTCGCACGGCGAAGGAAATCCCATCGACGAGGGGTCTCCCGTTCGCGGGGAGGTGATAGCGCAAGTCCTTTACATCCAGCACCATGGCCACCGAGCGCCTAATCTACTTATGTTGTTCCAACCATGACTCAGCCGCTCGGCATGTCGGACTTCTTCGCCCTCGAGGCGGGGGAGTATCTCGACCGGCTCGATGCCCTGCTCCAGCCCCCGGCCCCGCCGGCAGCCGAGGAGTTGGTACGCCTGGCGCGCGCGCTCCGCGGCAGCGCGCTGATGGCCAGCCAGCAGGGGATCGCGCGCGCGGCGATGGGGCTCGAGGCGCTCGCGCGCGGCGTCCGCGAGGGCCGGCGGCCCTGGGACGCGGCGACGAAGCAGATCGCAATTCGCGCGGTCGATGATCTCAAGATCTTCGTGCGCAAGGCGGCGAGCTGGAGCGACGCCGATACCGCCAAGGCGGAGGCGTTGGCCAGCCAGCTCGAGCAGCTCGGCGGACGTCCCTCGGCCCAGGTTCGAGCGGCGGAGGCGATGGGCCTCGACGCGGGCGCGCGCGCCTTCGTCGCGCGCGAGGGCGCCGCGATTGCCAGCGCGCTCGATCGCGCCGGCCGGGCGATACGCGCCAATCCGGTGGCGCATGATCCGCTGCAGCAGGTCCTGAAGGCGCTGCAGCCGCTGCGCGGCCTCGCCGCGCTCACCGATCTCCCCCCGCTGCCGGATCTCCTCGAAGGAATCGAGCAAGCGATCGGCGAGATCGGCCGGACCAGTGGCGCACCACCCGCCGGCGTCGGCGACACGATCGCCGAGCTGTTCCAGATGGCGGCGACGTCGATCGCGCACGCAGCCCGTGAAGTCGCCGAGCGCGGCCGCCCCGATCCAGAAAGCGCGGAGTTCCGCAAGTTCGCGGCGCTGCTGGTGCAGTTCATGGACAGCGAGCCCGACGTCGTCTCGATCGAGACCGTGGCAACGATCGTCCGACGCGGCACGCCGCCCGGCGGCGAGAGTGCCAGGCCAGCGACGCTCGGCCGGCTCGAGCTGGTGAGCCACGGGGAGCATCTGCGGCAGGCCGCCGACTCGCTGGAACGGGCGCCCAGCGCGACCCAACGTGAGCTGCGCGCGCATACGTTAGCCAGCACGTTCCGCGGGCTCGCGTCTGCCGGCGGTGGGCCCGTCGCCGAGCGCGTCGCCGAGTTCGCGCAGGCGGCGCGCGAGGCCGTGACGAGCGGGATCGCCGTGAATCAGCCCGCGCTCTTCGCG
>DASWEL010000256.1:0-4996 GCA_036394755.1 Gemmatimonadales bacterium
CAAGCGGCGAGCAGGACACTTAGGAGCACGGCCGACGATTGCGCGACGGTCACAAGAACGGGCTGCCTAACGGATCGCGCTTAAGCTGCGGCGCGCTGAAAAGAGATTCACTCCATAATCTACGCGCGCCGCCAGCTTCAAGCGCATGTTAGGCTGCACGGCCCCGAGAAAAGCGCGCGACAAGGGCAACTATCCGTTTCGGTAGCACGGTCTCCAGTGCATCGAGTATGCGGCGTCGACGCCTTTCCATGGAATAATCTTCTGGGTCTCTATCCATTGCTGCGCGCGCTATCGCCACGAGCGTGGCACCCTCCGGTAGACGCGATGCGAATACGAGAGCTTGATAGTTGCAGATCCGCTCCACCCGCCCTCGGAGCGGTTCGTCGTATCCAAAGCACCACAGTCTGGCATGAGTGGCTTCATGCACAATGGTTAGAGCAATCCGCTCACAAGAGGTCGCATTGTCTTTGACCCAATCGTCGGCCAAGGAAATCATGCGTAGAGGACGATACCAAATGCCGTATGCCACTAGACGACTACCTACTACAAGAATTCGCTTGACTTGGCGTTTGATTCTCTGAGAACGAACGGCATCGACTTGCTGGATGCATCGCAAAGCAGCGACGACCTTTGGAATGGCTTGATTCTGAATGTCTGAGGAGACGAACAAAGCGCCCACCGGAACCTGAGCCGTGGTGTCCTTACGAGAAATGGCCCAGGCGAGGCGATTGGTCCAATACACCAGCATGCTAGTGAACGTGGAAGAGTCCTTTGGCCGTGCAGCCTAACGAATTGCGCCTAAGCTGCGGCGCCGACTAGATGAGTTCACGAATGGAAGACTACCATAGAAGGAAGGCGCCGCCAGCTTCAGGCGCTTGTTAGGCAGCAGCGCACTCAAGCTTGAGCTTCCTAAACTCATCAACCAAGCTCGAATCGATGGATGCGCGACTGAGCGTCATTGGAATCCGCACAGTGTCTCTCGACAGCCGATAAATGAAGGTACCGCTGACGGTGTCCCCTCTGGGCCACACCTTGCCCCGATATGTCAGCCTTAGCCGTGGCTTGGGTCCACGGACGGAATCACAGGGAATCGTTGCAACGAGCGAGATCGAATCCCCGCCACGAGTTCCCACCACGTATGCCGCACCAGAACTAAAATCAATCGCGCTACTCGTGCCACTCATGAGCACGCCTCTCAGATTGCCTGTGGACGTCTCTGTGAGCTCTAAGCTGATCCAAGTCTCGCACTGTGGGCAGACCGCGGACTTTGCATGGCCGTTCCAAATGCCACCTACCGGAGGCTCTAGTCCCTCGGCGGCACAGGCAGAAATGGTTGCCGCTAGGAGAACGCAGGCTGTCAGAGTGGGATTCATAGGCGCATCCACGACACCCGCCGCTGCTGCCTAACGAGAATTAGACATACCTGTCTATGCTAAACGGACGGCGCTTTGAACGCTAGCTATCGTAGTCTTTCACGCTCAGGCATGCAGTTTAGGCTGGTCAGCCTAACAAAATTATTATAGCGTGTCGGCCGGACTCCGCACGCCCATGCCCCCACGATTGAGCACGTGCGTATAAATCATTGTGGTCGCAACATTCCGATGGCCGAGGAGCTCCTGGACCGTGCGGATATCGTAACCCGACTCGAGCAGGTGGGTTGCGAATGAGTGCCGCAGCGTATGACAACTGGCCGGCTTGGCGATTTCCGCAGTCCTCACTGCCTGCTTGAAGGCACGCTGTACGACGGTCTGGTGCAAATGATGACGACGGCGCTCGCCCGTCTCCGCATCATCGTACGTCCGGCTGGCCGGAAACGCCCATTGCCAACCCCACTCTCGGCCAGCTTGCGGGTACTTCACACGTAATGCGCCAGGAAGCGAAACCCAACCCGCCCCTGCCGCCGTGTCGCGCTCATGCTGCACGCGCACTACGGCGAGATGCCTGAGCAACGGCCCCTTCTGGCGTTCCGGCAACATCGTGACGCGATCACGGTCGCCCTTCCCACCTCGCACCGTGATCTGGTTGGCCCCGAAATCGATATCCTTGACCCGCAGACGCAACCCCTCGAGCAATCGCATCCCTGTCCCATACAATAGCTCGACGATGAGCCTCGGAGCCCCTCGGCCCTGCAGTCCGCGAAACACTTTGCGCACTTCATCTTTCGTCAAGACGACGGGGACGCGAACCGGGCGCTTCGCTCGCACCAGCGCCGTCAACCAGCCAACCGGCATCTCCAACACGTCGCGATACAAGAACAGAATCGCCGCCAGAGCCTGGTTCTGCGTCGACGCGCTGACATTCGCGTCGACCGCGAGATCCGACAGAAACCGCGTGACGTCCCCGGAACCGAGCTCGCGAGGATGGCGAGTGCCGCACGCCCGGATGAACCGCTGCACCCATTGGACGTACACTTCTTCCGTCCGTGGACTGTAATGCCGAACTCGGAGTGCCCGACGCAGCGCGGACAGAAGAGGAGAGATAGCCATGCATACAGCGTAACGGCACGTCTGCCGATGGAAGGACCACAAAAACGCAGACCGTCGGACCGTCAGACCGTCCGAACCACCCACCGCGCCGCCGCCCGCTGCATCAACGCCTGCCCATGCCACGCGCACAACACCGGCACGTCGCCCGGGATCTGCGCCGCGAGCCGCGGGTGCGCGTATAGAATGACCAGCGACGCACTGGGCACGAGTCGCTCGAGCCTGGCGAGTGACTGCGGTCCCAAATCGGCGCGACCTTTCCACGACCTGGGCTCGGCGTAGACAAGAACAATCTGGGGCCTGGGGGTTGGGGCCTCGGGCCTGGTGACCCGGACTCCTCGCTCACGCAACGCCGCGTGAAAGACATCCCGCGGCGGGATCGTGTAAGGTCCTCCTACATCGTCATCCACGATCGCGATGCTGAGCGTCGTGCCGAGCTGTGGCCGCTCGCCGCGGACCAGATGCACCGCCCGCTCGGCGAGACCGTCGGCGAACTTCTGGTGCTCGGCGAGCATTGCATCGTCCAGATCGCTCGGCTGACCGCGGGGCGATGCCCCGGGGTTGACCGTTGCGTCATACCTCGCGAGCGCTGCCTCGGCACGATCGGCGGGCACCGTCTCCAAGGACTTCACGACACCAGCCCAATCCGTCGGATACAGCAGCATATCGCACCCGGAGGCGATCGCCGCCGCCGCCGCGCTGCCCTCCGGCGCCGCCGCGGTCGCCCCACCCATGATGAACGCATCCGTCACGATGAGCCCGCGAAATCCGAGCGTGTCGCGCAGGTAGCCGAGTATGATCGGCGAGAACGTCGCGGCCGATCCGCTCGCGTCCCAACGCGGGTAGGCGACGAATGCGGGCATGACACTCCCGACTCCGGCGTCCACCGCTGCCTTGAATGGCGCGCTATCGATGCGCTGCAAGTCGTCGCCCAACGCCTCGACGATGGGCAGCCCTTCGTGCGAATCGGTCGTCGTGCGACCGTGCCCGGGATAGTGCTTGGCGCATGCCATCACGCCGTGTTCCTGACAACCCTTGATCCACGCCCCCGCGTGCGAGCCCACGACGCTCGGATCGGCGCCGAACGAGCGCGTCTGCACGATCGGATTCTTCGGCTCGATATCGAGATCGCACACCGGGGCGAATACCCAGTTGAGTCCCACCGCGCGCGCTTCGGTGCCAGTGATCTGTCCGCACGCGTATGTCGCGTCGAGATCGTTGAGAAGCCCTAGCGCCGCAGGCGGCGGCAGCTCGGTGAGGCCGCGCACCTGCTGCCCCGGCCCGCGCTCGAAATCGGAGCCGAGGAGCAACGGTCGGCCCGCGGTGTCCCGCAGCGCGCTGGTGAGCGCCGTAACGGCGGCACGGGTGCCGCCAAAGAGAATGAAGCCGCCGACGCCGGCGGCGAGCGCCTGCTCGATCTTGGTTCGTTCGGACCTGAATGAGCCACGCCGCCAGCGCAGTGCCGGACAGACGAGGCGTGCGCGAGGCGTCATGCAGGAGTGATGTGCCCGAGTATTCGCGGCCCCCGCGCGCCCGTCGCCGCGGGAAGATTGCCCGCCTTTCCCATCACTGTCTGATGGCCGAGGAACGCGAACGCCACGGCCTCCTTCGCTTCGCCGTTGAAGAACAGCTGATCGAAGAGCACGACAGGGCGCGGCTGGATCTTTGCGGCCAGGCGCTCGACGAGCGCTGGATTCTTCGCGCCTCCCCCGGAGATCACGACCTCGGCCGTGTCATCCTTTCCCCACTTCACAATGGCGCGACCGATCGATTCCGCCGTGAGCGCCGTCGCGGTCGCCACCGCATCGTTGTCCGATCCGCCGGACTTCCTCACGCGCGCGAGCAGCTTGTCGGCGTACTCGATCCCGAACCGCTCGCGGCCCGTGCTCTTGGGCGGCGGCTGGTCGAAATACGGATCCGCCAGCAGCTCGTCGAGGAGCTTTGCGACCGGCCGGCCACGGCGCGCGCGCTCGCCGCCCTGGTCGAACGTTGCTTCCGGATCGACGCGCCGCGTGATCGCGTCGATCACGGCGACGCCCGGGCCCGTGTCGAAGGCGAACGCGCCATCCGGCACGCCGCGCCGTGGCACCCACGTGACATTCGCCATCCCGCCGATGTTGAGCAGCCAGCGCCCCCGCTGCTCGTGGCCGAACAACATCACATCGGCGAGCGGGACGAGCGGCGCCCCCTGCCCTCCCGCGGCCACGTCGCGCGCGCGGAAGTCGCTCACCACCCGCACGCCGACCCGCTCCGCCAGCACCGCCGCGTCGCCGAGCTGGAACGTGGCGCGTCCCGGCTCGTGCCAGATCGTCTGGCCGTGTGACGCGATGAAGGCGAGGTCTTTGGGCGCGACGCGCGCCTGCGCCAGCAAGGCCAGCACCGCGCCGGCGAATCGCTCGCCCAAAGCGACATGAAGGAAAGCGACGTCCCTGGGTGTACCCCGCGCCATCGTATCGATGATTGCGCCGCGCTCGGCCGCGGAATACGGCTCCTGACGAAAGGCGACGAGTTCG
>DASWEL010000257.1:0-1913 GCA_036394755.1 Gemmatimonadales bacterium
GACCGGGAACACCGGCAGGGCAACGGTCGAGGAGTTACTGGCGCGCGGGCGCCACGTGCGGGCGCTGGCCCACCGGGAGGACACCCGGTCGGAGCGACTCCAGGAACTGGGGGCCGAGGTCGTGTTCGGCGATTTCCTCGACCTCGACGCCATTCGTGCGGCGGTGCAGGGAGTTCAGCGTGCGTATTTCTGCTACCCCATCCGCCCCGGGATCATCCAGGCGACGGCTTACTTCGCCCAGGCCGCGAAGGAGGCCGGCATCGACGGCGTGGTGAACATGTCGCAGGTCTGTGCCCGCGAGGACGCAAAGAGCCACGCCATGTACGACCACTGGTTGGCGGAGCGGGTCTTCGACTGGTCCGGCCTCACCGTCGCCCACCTGCGGCCGACGCTCTTCGCCGAGTCGCTGCTGGTGCTCGCGCCGATGATCCGCGCCGGGCTGCTTCACGTGCCGTTCGGCACCGGCCGGCACGCCCCGATTGCGGCCGAGGACCAGGCCCGCGTCATCGTGGGTATCCTCGAAGATCCCGCTTCTCACCGCGGCAAGATCTACCCGCTGTACGGGCCTGTCGAGTTCACCCACAAGGAAATCGCGCAGGTCCTGAGCCGCGTGCTGGGCAAGGACGTCCCGTACAAGCAGGTGAGCCTCGAGACGATGCTTCAGATCCTGACCTCGGGCGGCCAGAAGCCTCCCGCCGAGCATTCCGCCAGGGGCTTGTACGGCGAGTTCGAGCAGAAGCCAGAGGGTAGCACAGGGGAGTCCTTC
This sequence comes from Gemmatimonadales bacterium, assembly GCA_036394755.1. GTDB lineage: Bacteria > Gemmatimonadota > Gemmatimonadetes > Gemmatimonadales > GWC2-71-9 > 20CM-2-65-7. The sequence continues at coordinate 767 of DASWEL010000257.1, forward strand.
CTCATCCAGCACCTGCGGGAAGTCGCCATCGATCACCAGAACGGTGTCTTTGCCGGCACGAACGACGTGGTCGAGAAGAGCGGCGGACGCCAGCCGACGACGCTCGTGGAGTTCATCACCAAGCACCGGAAGGCCTTCGCCTGACAACCAAGGAGAAAAACATGGGCAAGCTTGAAGGAAAAATCGCACTCATCACGGGTGGCAACGGCGGCATCGGTTTCGCGACGGCGAAGCGGTTCGTGAAGGAAGGCGCCTACGTCTTCATCACCGGGCGCCGTGAGCCTGAGACGGCGGCGGCGGTCGAGGAGATCGGACGCAATGTGACCGGCGTCCAGGGAGACGTGTCGAACCTCGGCGACCTCGATCGCCTCTTCGCACAAATCAAGCGGGAGAAGGGCAGGCTCGACATCGTCTTCGCCAATGCCGGCGTCGTGAAGCTTGCGCCCCTGGGCACGATCACCGAGGAGTTGTACGACTCGGTCTTCAACATCAACGTGAAGGGCGTGCTTTTCACGGTGCAGAAGGCGCTGCCGCTGCTGCCGGACGGCGCCTCGATCATCCTGAACGCGTCCATCGGCGCCAGCAAAGGGCCGCCAGCGAACAGTGTCAACTGCGCCACAAAGGCGGCCGTGCGCTCGTTCGCGCGGACATTGACAACGGACTTGAAGGATCGCCGCATTCGCGTGAACGCAGTGAGCCCGGGCGTCATCGACACGCCCGGTCTGGAAGGCGTGATGGCGTCCTCGGAAACGGGCCGGCAACTCGGGCAGATGATTGCAGGCGCCGCTCCGCTCGGCAGGTTCGGCACGGCCGATGAGATCGCCAAGGCCGTGGTGTTTCTCGCATCCGACGACAGCAGCTACATCACGGGAACGGAATTGTCTGTGGACGGCGGCTTCGCACAAGTGTAAGCCGCGAACCAACTTCAACGAAAGCCCAAATCACGAGGAGAGACAAATGTCACAAAACGGTTCACGGCCTACCGCGCTCATTACGGGCGGCACCAGCGGCATCGGGCTCGCCACGGCGCGAATTCTGCACGAACAGGGGTTCGCGGTGCTGGTTACGGGACAGAATCCCGAAACCATTGCCGCGGCGCAGCGCAGCTTGCCCGGCGAGATCGCAGTCTTGCGGGCTGACGCGCGGA
>DASWEL010000258.1:0-7956 GCA_036394755.1 Gemmatimonadales bacterium
CTGTACGTACCTCCGCGCCCCCCCCCGGACTTTTCACCGGGCCCAAGCCCTGTCACGCCCTCGGCGGACATGGCTCCGACGCAAGAGGTCGCCGCACCGAGGGAGGGGAAGGCGATCGCTGCACGTCAAGCGGTCGTGCAACAACTCCAGGCGATCCTGGGACGTCTCCGAGCAATGTCACGACGCCTGTGGGTGACCATACGTGGACGTCGCCGCACCATCGTCGTTGGCGGCATCCTCCTGGCGCTCGCGGGCGCCGGGGCGTTCGTGATTCTGAGCCTCCCGGCGCCAGCCCCTGTAGTGACCGAGCAACCGGCGCCGCCCCCAGAGCCCCCACCGCCCCCGCCGCGGCCCCTCCAGTCGGAAGCCGAGGGGTACTACGAGCCGAGCTACAAGTTCACGGTCTCCGATCGGCGCTTCACCCGCCTGACGCTGCGTCCGCAGCCCTTTGTCACGTTCTCGCGGACCGGAACACGGGATGAAGTGGGGTGTGCGGATGCACGGATTAGCCCGGCTGCGGTACACCTGCGGTGCGAGTTCGAGCGCGTCGGCATCGTCGTCACGATCGAGGGCCAGTTCCCGTCACGCACGGTCACAAGCCGCCTCGACGCACAGGTTCTGAACGCCTGGGTCACGGTCACCAATACGCGCGGTGAGACGGTGTTCCGCGCGCGCGAGTCGTTCTATTGGCACACGCCCGACTGAGGATGCTCGGCGGGGTCGGTGATGCGCCACTATCCCGGGACTGAAAACAAGCGCTTGAAGCTGGCGGCGCGCGTTAGGATATTGAGTGTCCTTTCTCCATGGTCGCGAGATGCTCTTGCCCCTTCGCTCGCAAATCAACGTGATCCTGCTGAGCGCGCTCGTCGCGGGACAAGGCTTCGCGCAGCGTCCGCCGGTTCGCACCGATTCCACAAAGACTGTCACGGTTCGCCGCCTCATGGAGCTGACCAAGACCGGCGAAGCCATCATCAGGGGGATGGAAGCGGCGGTACCCGCGCAGCGAAGCGCCTACCCCGATGTGCCCGACGAGGTCTGGGATGCGTTCCTCGCGCGAGCTCGTCAGAAACTCCCGCAAATCCTGGACTCGCTTGTACCGGTTTACGCCAGGCGGTTCAGCCAGGCTGAGCTCAACGAGTTGATCAGGTTCTACTCGAGCCCGGTCGGCCATCACCTGAGCGACGCACAACCAGAAATCCTGCGGGAAAGCCTCGAGATTGGCGGGCGCTGGGGGGAGATAATCGGGAGGGAGATTCAGGATAGCCTGGCCCGGTCTGGCGGCCCGTCCGCCGATTTTGCGTTGCAATCCCAGATGAAGTCGGATCTCCGTAACCTAATCACTGCAGAGGAGGCTTTTTTCGCCGACTCCGTCAAGTACACCAGGACGATCGGAGTCGGAGGCGTCGATTATCACCTCTCGCCCGACAACAAGATTCTGGAAATGCGTCTCACTCCGGATGGGTGGGTGGCGACGATGGGGAATGCAAAGACAAAAACTATTTGCGCCATCTTTGTTGGTTCAACGCCGATCGCGCCCGCCGTGGAAGAAGGACGGCCGGCGTGTCAGGTCCGGCCCATGTGAAGCAGGATGGCCTTCGACCACATCCATGGCATGCTGATGATGGCGATCGCATTCCAGGCCAACATGAAGAAGCGCATCTCTCTGTTAGTGTAGGCCCGGCTGCGCCAAATCAGCGTGGCATCGACGGCGAACCACGCTGCGGTCACCAACAGGAAGGCTGCCAGCTCCTTCGCTCCAAAGAACCGCAGGAGCAGCCCCGCTTCAACCAATAACAGCGCCACGATCAACAGCTTTGCCGGGACCCGGCCAATGACAGTGGCCGTGGTACGCCGCCCGGTCGCGCGGTCAGGCTCCAGATCCATCACCTGGCCAAATACCAACGAATGCATGGCAAACAGCGCGCCGAACACCATCGTGGCCCACGGGAGAATGGGGACGTGGTTCATCCAACTGCTCATCAGAAACACGAAGAGATACCCCGCCTGGTTCAGAATCTCGAGCGGTGGCCGCGTCTTGAAATTGAAGCGCGGCCAGTTATAGAGCGCCGCCGCCACAATCATGCCCGCGAAAACCAGCAGCATCTTTGCGCCGGCGAGAAGACTGAACGCGACCACGAACGGCGCTTGGACCAGCGCAATTTGGAGCGGCAGTCTGCGCAATTGCTGGGGTGTGCCGCGCGCGCCAAATAAGAACGTGCCTTTGCGGGGATTGACTCGGTCGGCTTCGTAGTCGACCATGTCGTTCCAGCCGTAGATCAGCAGGCCCATCGGAAAGCCGACGTACAGCACACCGAGCCAGAAAGCGGCGGAGTGAAACACATCGCGTTGGCCGAGCGGCAGCATGTAGAACGCAATCGCCGTGAGCCACAGACCAGGACGAGACGCTTGGAGGAGGAAATTCAGTTCAGAGCGAAGTGCGGTCACCCGAGGCGCGCCAGCGCGTCGTGCATTTCCGTTGCCGTGCCGTAGCGATCGGCCGGGTTCTTGGCCATCGCCTTCACGATCACCGCCGCCAGCGCGGGCGGTACCTCGCTGTTGAGTGTGCGCGGATCGGGCGGCTCCTCCTCCAGATGCTTGGCGACTAACGCCCACGTCGTTTCCGCCTCGAACGGCACTCGCCCCGTCAGACACTCGAACAGCACCACGCCCGCGGCGTAGAGATCGCTGCGCGGATCGAGCTCGGCGCCGGAGATCTGCTCGGGCGACATGTAGTCGGGCGTCCCGATCGACGTGCCCGCCTCGGTGAGGCCCTTCCCCTGCGGGGGATTGGCGAGGCGCGCGATCCCGAAGTCCATCACTTTCAAAAAGCCGCTCGGCTCGACGACGATGTTCTGCGGCTTGATGTCGCGATGAATCACCCCTTCGGCATGCGCGACCTCGAGCGCCCGGCAGAGCTGTTTGCCCACTGTCAGCGTGACGGCGACGGGCAGCTTGCCGCGGGACACGATCAGCTGCTTGAGCGAGGTGCCCTCGACGTACTCCATCGTCAGGTAGTACATCCCGTTCTGTTCGCCAAGGTCGTAGGTGCGGACGACGTTGCGATGCGCGATCCGCCGCGCCAGCCGGATCTCCTGCTTGAACCGCTCGAGCGCGGCGGACCCACCGGCCATGGCTTCCGGCTTGAGGGTCTTGATGGCGACCGGCTCCTGCAATTCGCGGTCGAACGCCCGGTATACGACGCCCATTCCGCCCGCGCCGAGGGTCTCCTTGATGTCGTACCGGCCCGCAAACGTCGAGCCCGGCCGGATCGCGGATCCCGTTTGCGTCGTGGCGATCTGTTGGGTCGCGGCGGACGCGGATGCCGCCGTCATGTACTCGACCAGAGCTGCCTTTTCCTTGAGGTCTTCGACCAAACCCTTGAATGCCTTCGACAAGATGCCGATTTCATCGCGCGAGGTTACCGCGATGTCGACGCTGTAGTCGCCTTCCTGGACCTGACGCGTCGCGACCGCGAGCCGGCGCACCGGCCCAGCGATCTGGCGCGCCTGTACGAACGCAAAGATCAGCGCCAGCACCACGCCCAGCCCCACGGCCCACAGCATGGTCCGCTGCAGCGCGTTGAACGCGTCGAGCTCCGACTCGCGCGAGCGCAGCGCCACGAAGCCGCCGCGTACGTCGCCCGATGGCGAGCGAATCGCGCCCGCCAGGCCGATGAGATGCTGGTTCCCCATCGACGCCGTGAGCGCCATGCCCTCACCTCCGGTGTCGGCCGCCAGCGCGTCCGACTTCACCGTGCTCTGCAACGCTGGCGCGATGTCCTGCGCCGGCAGGGTGCTCCCGACCACGACGGGCTGGTTGAGCGTATCGAGCGCGAAGAAGACGACGTCGGAGTTCGTGGCCTGCTTGATGGCGGTCGCGAGGGAGTCGTCGATCTGATAGGTCGCCACGAGGGTGCCGAGCGGCGCCGCCGTGGGGCGATCGCGCAGCGGCGTGCCGATCGCCATGAACATCGTCCCGCGCACATCGTCCAGCCACGCGCCGCTGGTTTGCTCGCCGCTCAGCGCGTTCGCGACGAGCGGAGCGATCGACAGGTCGCGGTCATACTGCTCCCGGTAGTCGGTGCGCGCGATCAGGATGCCGTCGCTATTCGTGACCAGCACCCACGCCGCGTCGATGAGCCCGCGGATGTCGTCGGCCTGATCCAGCGCCTCGGCGCGCGCGCGCTGATTGAGCAGCCGCTGCCGGTACTGCGGGACGTCCGTCGCCACCGTGCTGGCGCGGCCCAGCGTGCGCGTGCGGGCCGCGAGATAGTCGTCCACCGCGCGGCGCGTAGCGAGGAGCGCGCGGTGAATCGACGCATCCGCTGTGCGGTTGGCCTTGACCGACGTGACGCCGAACGTAATCCCCAAGACCGCCACGACGAGCAGCGTCGAAGCGAGGAAGATCTTCGCCGTCAGTCCGAACGCCGGTTTAGTAGCGCTCGCGGCCGGCATTGGTCGGATAGTTACGTCCGTACTTGTTGCGATGGGGCTGCCAGGTGTAGCCGCGGGCGTTCAGCGCGATCTCCAGCTGCGCTTCCCCGCCATCGGCCGAGACGTCCTTGATGACCTCGCTGGGGATGCGCTCGTGCCACACATGCAGGCGATATCGCCCGGCCGGGACGTGGTCGATCGCGAAGCTGCCGTCGTTGGCAGGCTGCGCGTAGTAGCGGTTTTCCATCACCAGCACGTACGCGACCATGCGCGGGTGCACGTTGCAGTAGACGCGCACCAGCCCGGGATGCGCGAACGTATAGCTCTTGGCTTCGCCGCGGCCGTACAACCCGAGGTCGAAGCTGTTCGGCTCGCTCACCGAAAACACGTTGTGGTTGAACGGATCGTGGTTGGGAAACCGCACGGTCGAGCCGAGCGGTACGACCACGACGTGAGGAGCGTAGGTCTTGTCTGTGATCGCGATTTCGACCGTCACAGGGCGCGCAGCGGTCGTCACCGCGGCCGGCGTCTCGAGATAGAGCACGGCATCGCTGAGATCGGGCGACGGCTTGTTGTCTTTCTCCAGAATGACGATCCGGCCCGCCACCCCACCGGCTGTGGAAAACCCGACAGCGGCGAGCAGCGCAGCGATTCCCACCACCAAACGCATCATATCTCCCGAAACTGTTGCGTCCAAGGGCGTGGAGCTTACTGTAGTGCTATCCAAGTCGCCAGGAGCGGGCCGTGATGCAGGTTTTGCTTTTTCTCTCTATCACTGCTCAGCAACCTGCATCGCCGCCCCCTCCACCTCCGGCTCCTGGTAAGCGCACCATCGAGTCCACCGGCACTGTGGCCGGGACCGCTCGTCTTCGGGTTCGAGTTCCGACGGCTCCAGACCCGGTACCAGGCGGGCGATTTTACGGTGAATCACCTCAACCTGGCGGCCGGCTTCAGGTTCTAGGAGCTGAAGGCGGTTTCCGTCTACGGTACGCCAGGATGGCGATCCCGGCGCAGATGAAGAACGCCGGCACCATAAGGATGACCATGGCGGTCATCGTGGCGTGCATGGCGGGTGAATTCAGGGCGCGGAGATCCGCTGGTGCAGCAGGCGAAACGCGTCGAGCCAGAAGTGATCCATCAAGACGACCGCGATCACGACCGCGAGGATCACGCTCCACATGAAACTGCGGCGCTCGTACTTGAGATGCATGAAGTACAGCAGCCCCAGTCCCGCTTCGATGCCGGCGAGCAGGAGCAGTCCAGCCAGCAACAAGCCCGTCGGGGGGTGCGCGAGCGTCACCACCACCTCGACGGCGACGATGGCTAGCAAAGCGAACCAGACGACGACATAGCGTTTCATGCTGGGTCTCAGCGCATGTTCAGCAGGTAGATCAACGGGAAGACGAACATCCACACCAGATCGACGAAGTGCCAATACAGGCCGGTCGTTTCCAAATGATCCGCATCGAATCGCCCGCGCCTGTAGCCGAGCGCGATGACCGCAAGCACGATTACGCCTACAAGGACGTGCAGAAGATGGAGACCGGTGACGCTGAAGAACGTGGCGCCGACGAGGGGTGTGCCCCCCAACGGATTCCGAAACGGCCGCCACCCCGCCCCGAGCATGGACACCCACTCTCGCAGGTGCAGCGCCGCGAACAGCGTACCGAGCAACATCGTCGCGCCGAGCCACCGCAGCGCCGCGGCTTTCCGGCCCGCCTGTGCGGCGAGCACCGCTGCGATGACGGTCAGGCTGCTCGTGAGCAATACCACCGTCATCACAATGCCGTTGGCGATCGAGGGCCAGAATGCGAAGGGATGCGTCCAGTCGGGATTCGCGACGCGTACATACCCGTAAGCGAACAGCAGCGCCGCGAACGTCGCCGCGTCGGCGACGATGAACATCCAGATACCGAGCTTGCGCGACGGGACCGCGAATGGGGAAGGCTCGTGTACCGCGGTGAGCTCAGCCACGGATCGTCAGCAGGGTCAGGAGATAGAGCCACAGTACGGCCATGAAATGCCAGTAGAGCGCCGCTGCCTGGAACGTCGTCCGCGACAAGCCCCCGGCGGCGAGCCGCCGCTCCACAAGCCCTAACCCGCCGAGTCCGCCGAGCACGTGCACCGCATGCAGCACGGTGAACACGTAGAAGAACGCGCTGCTCGGGCCGGTCGCCAGCAGCAGGTTCTGCGCTGCGAGCTGGCGCCACGCCAACCCCTGACCGACAAGGAACAGGATTCCGAGAATGAGCGTGGCATGCAGGCCGAAAGATCCAGGTCGGCGGCGCGAGGACTCGAGCGTCACGCTACTCACCAGGAGCACCAGTGTATTCACGTAGAGCAGCGGCGGCAGCTGGAAATGTTGCCAGTCGGGAGCGCTGCTCTGCCGCACCACGAGCGCGCTCGTGAGGGCGGCGAAGGACATCGAAATGGTCGCGATGGCGATCCAGATGCCGGTCTCGGCGACGCGCCGCTCCGGCCGGAGCTCCGCGGTCGCGACCGACGCGACAGGCGGCGTTGGCGGCAACATCGTGGCGCTCATTGGGGCTCGGCCTGCATGACGTAGTCGCGCGGCCCGCTGCCGCCGAATTCGTTCGGACCGTGGGTGACCACGGGTGGGTGGCCGCCGAAGTTATCGGGGGGCGGTGGCGAGGACGTGGACCACTCGAGCGTCGTGGCTTCCCACGGGTTGGCCGGCGCCACGGGCCCGCGGAGGCGACTGCGGATCAGATTGTAAAGAAAAATGAGCTGGGCCGCACCCGTGAACAACGCGGCGATCGTGATGAACCGGTGCAGCGGAATGAGCGGCTGGAGATAATCGTCGGTGAAGGCCGAATAGCGGCGGACGTTGCCGGCCAGTCCCAGGTAGTGCATCGGCATGAACACGCAATACACGCCGATGAATGTCAGCCAGAAGTGCCACTTGCCGAGCGTCTCGTTCATCATGCGGCCGAACATCTTCGGGAACCAGAAGTAGGTGCCCGCGAAGATGCCGAACATCGCCGCCACGCCCATCACAAAATGGAAATGCGCCACGACGAAGTAGGTGCCGTGCAGGTAGATGTCCGTCGAGGGCTGCGCGAGGAAGAACCCGCTGATCCCGCCGCTCACGAAGACCGACACAAACCCCAGCGCGAACAGTGCCGCCGCGGTGAAGCGGAGGCGCGCGCCGTACAGCGTGCCGATCCAGAGGAGGCAGATGATCGTCGCCGGAATCGTGATGACGAGCGTCGGCACGGAAAACAGCGTTGCCGAGACCGGGTTCATCCCGCTCAGGAACATGTGATGACCCCAGACGGTGTAGCTGAGGAACGCGATCGCGATCAGGCAGACGATCAGCACGCGCGGGCCGAGCAGCGGCTTACGCGCGAATACCGGCAGAATCTGCGAGACGATCCCGAATCCCGGCAGAATGGCGATGTAGACCTCGGGATGACCGAAAAACCAGAACAGGTGTTGCCAGAGCAGTGGTGAGCCGCCCGCATGCGGCTGCAGGCGATCGCTGATCACGAGTCCCGCCGGA
>DASWEL010000259.1:0-4940 GCA_036394755.1 Gemmatimonadales bacterium
CAACGCGGGAGCGTTCCTCGACGGTACCGCGACGATGGACCAGCTCGCGGACGACCTGTTCGTGCTGATCCTCGACGTGGCGTCGGGACGAGCGCTCGCGAACAACGAGAAGCACGGGTACCGCGAGATCGCGATCTGGAAAGAAGGCGTCACACTGTGACGTCCACGGCCGCCCCGCCAACGCTCCGCCTCGGTCTGACAGCGCGCCTATGAGCCGCCGTTGAGGCGGGCTCCAGCGCCGAGGTGGAGCCCCCAGTTGCCGTGGTAAAAGGTGAAGGGACTATTCGACGACGGGTGGAACATGACGTCGAGGTCGGTCCCGATGCGCACCCACACCCGGCTGTTAAGCTGATAACGCACGGCGATGAGCCCCGTGAAACCTCCGTCAGTCGCGTCCAGTGAGCCACGGTATGCATTGTGGACATATCCGGCGCCCAGCTGGCCCTCAACGCGACCGGGGCGTCCAAGGCCCACGACGAGACGGGCATGCAGCGGGGTGTAGGTGGCGGAGCCGGCGCTCCGATCGCTGGAGGTCCGCGACATATCGAGTTCGAACGCGAGCCGGGGCCGCACGTACACGGCCAGGCGCCCGCCAGCGCCCACGGCGTTGCTCATCCCCAGGTTGTTGTCGAAATCCGTAAACCGCGCGAGCGCGCCGAGCTCGACAGCGCCGGGTCGCTGGGCCGACGCGGGCACCGCGAGCAGGAGCGCCCCCGCCGATAACGCCAAGCACCTTGCCATACCGGCCGTCATGGTGATCTCTCCCCTCGTCCGCGTCTGGTGGTAATCACGATCACGCCATTGGCGCCGCGCGATCCGTACATGCTGATCGCCGAGGCATCCTTTAGCACCTCGATCCGCGCGACGTCGCCGGGCGAGAGATCCGCCAGCATGCTGCCCATGGATTCGTTCGGAATGGAGATACCGTCGATCACGACGAGGGGATTGTCGTCAGTCGGATTCCCCCGGATGCTGCGTTGCCCACGGATACGGAGCCGATAATTTCCGTCCGGCAACCGGGTCACGTCGACACCCGGCACGCTGCGCAGCATCTCTTCGACCCGCGTGACCCGCGCATCGGTTTCGCTGGGGATGATCGTCGCGGCGCCTGCCGCCTTCGGCGGAGTCCGCGCGCCTCCGCACGCAATCGCGCACACGACGACCATGCTGAACACGAAACGTGTCATAGTGCCTAGGCGCGAATTTGACGCGCGCCTGAGCGACGTCAAGTCGGTGAGTGTGGCGCGCGCGCGACAAGTCTCCACGCCGCCCTGCTTGCAAGGGCCCCTGGCGGCCCGCACTTTCAACGGGATCATGTCCGCGCGATTCGTGACGGTGCTTTGCTGCGCACTCACGCTCGGCGCCCGCTACGTTCCCCGCGCCGCGCCCGCACTCGATAATGGCCTCGCCCGCACGCCCCCGATGGGCTGGAACAGCTGGAACCACTTTCACTGCGACGTGAGCGCCCAGTTGATCAAGGAGACGGCCGACGCGCTAGTCGCGAGCGGAATGCGCGACGCGGGCTACCGGTACGTCGTGATCGACGATTGCTGGCAGGTGGCGCGCGACCGTACGGGCCGCCTGGTGGCGGACTCGGCTCGCTTCCCGGGCGGCATCAAGCCGCTCGCCGATTACGTCCATGCCAAGGGACTCAAGTTCGGCATCTACACCGACGCGGGGCGCCGCACCTGCCAGGGCCGCCCCGGCACCTATGGCTCTGAGGAGATCGACGCCCGAACGTTCGCGGAATGGGGCGTGGATTACGTCAAGGAGGACTGGTGCAACGCGGAGGGACTCGACCCGCCCACCCAGTATGCCACGTTTCGCGATGCGCTCGCCAAGGGGGGCCGGCCCATAGTCTTCAGCATCTGCGAGTGGGGCTCGAACCACCCCTGGGAGTGGGGCCCGCGCACCGGCAACCTGTGGCGCACGACCGGCGACATCAGCGACCGCTGGGCCAGCATGATTGCCATCCTCGATCTCTCGAGCCAGTACGCGCTCGCTGCCCGTCCGGGCGCGTGGAACGATCCGGACATGCTGGAGGTGGGCAACGGGGGGATGACCGACGACGAGTATCGCGCGCATTTCAGCCTGTGGGCCGTCATGTCCGCTCCGCTGATGGCCGGCAACGACGTTCGCGCGATGCCGCCCGCAACCCGTGAGATCCTCGGCAACAAAGACGTCATCGCAGTGGATCAGGACTCGCTGGGCGTCCAAGGCATGCTGGTCCAGGAGCCCGGAATCGATCTGCAGGTGTGGTCGAAGCCGCTCGCCGACGGCTCGCGCGCCGTCGTGCTGCTCAACCGGTCAGGGTTGCAAACGGTGATCGCGACGTCGTGGAGGGCGATCGGACTCACCGGCCCTGCTCGCGTGCGAGACCTGTGGGCCCACAGCGACCTCGGGGCGTTCACGGGGCGGTTCTCCGCCACCGTCCCGGCGCACGGCGTGGTGATGGTGCGGATCACTCCCGTCACGGGAGGTTGAAACTGGGGCGGGAGGACTCGAACCTCCAACTTCCCGGTTAACAGCCGGGCGGTCTGCCAGTTGACCTACACCCCACTAAATGCTGGACGCACAGACGCAACAGACGCAGCAGACGCAACAGGTCGGCGCGCGCCGGGAGAGGTAACCAAACATGATAGATTTGCGGTGTCAATGAACATTCAGGCCGCAAAGACGACTGACCTGCCGGACATCCTGACGTTGCTCAAGGCGGCAGCGCTCCCGGTTGCCGGAATCGAGAACCATATCGAGACGGCTCTGGTCGCGCGCGATTCCGAGCGACTCCTGGGATGTGCAGCCGTGGAGGTGTACGGCCAGGCTGGATTGCTGCGGTCGGTGGCGGTCGAGGTCGAGCACCGCGGCGAAGGGTGGGGCGAGCGGTTGACGAAAGCGGCGCTCGAGTTGGCCCGGAAGCGTGGTGTCCGCAGCATCTATCTGCTCACGACGACCGCCAGCCACTTCTTTCCGCGGTTTGGTTTTACCGCGATTCCGCGCGCTAAGCTCGATCCGGCGTTGGAGCAGTCCGAGGAGCTGCGCGGCGCGTGTCCGGCCAGCGCCCTCGCGATGCGCGCCACGCTGGACGCGTGAAGCAGCGCGGGAAGGGTGCCGCCCTAAGCTCCGATCACCGGCGCCAAACGGGGCGCCAGTCGCGCCCGCCGTCGTGGGTCAGCCGAATCAGCCCCGTACCATCCGCGTGCATCACGTAGATCTCGTCATTCCCATCGCGGTCGGACGTGAACGCAATCCGGCTGCCGTCCGGCGACCACGACGGGAATCGGTTGGTCACCGGACGTTGAGTCAGTTGCACGACGTCCGAGCCATCCGGATTCATAGTGTAGATCTCCTCATAGCCATCCCGTTGACTCGTGAAGGCGATGCGACGGCCATCGGGTGACCATGCGGGGTCCATTTCCCCCCAGGGGTTGTCGGTCACTCGCGTTTCGCCCGTCCCGTCCGCGTTGATGACATACAGCTCCTTGTTGCCGTCACGATCGCTGACGAATGCGATCCGGTCGCACGCGGGTGACCAGGCTGGACTGACGTCCGATCCTGCAGTGGCCGTGAGCCGCGTGACGCCTGTGCCGTCCGCGTTCATGACGTAGATGTCGTTGTCCCCCTCCCGACTACTGTAGAATGCGATCCGGGTCCCGCACCACGCTGGCGCGCCGCTCCAGGAAGGACTACTGCTGGTAAGTCTGGTCGGCCCGCTGCCGTCGGCGCGCATGACAAACACATCGAAAAACGCTCCGTCGCGAGTGCTGTTGAACGCGATCTGAGTGCCATCGGGTGACCAGACGGGGTTGTAATTGTTGTAAGGCCCGAAGTCAGTGATGAGAGTAACGCCACTCCCATCCGCTTTCATGACGTAGATCTCGGTGTTCCCCATGCCGATGCGGTCGCGATTGAAAGCGATCATGCCCGTGAGCGCGCTCGTGTCTTGGGGCGGCGGTGTGAACGGCTTTGGAGCAAGCGGGAGGCGATCCTTGTTACAGGCCGCGAAAGCCAAGAGGAGCGTCAGGAAGCATAGCTGACGAAGACGTGCGTGAACCATACCGACCTCCCGCTTCCTGCTCCTCGGCCCTCAGCTTCTCCGGCCGTAGAGCTCTTGCGCCACAGGCGCGCTCAGCTCAGGGCCGCCACGCCGCGCGATCGCCGGAGCCGTCCGTCACGCGGATCAGACCCGTCCCATCGGCGTTCATGATGTAGATCTCAGGCGTCCCGTCGCGAGTAGTGGTGAACGCGATGTGAGTGCCATCGGGCGACCACGCCGGCCTCTGATCGGCAGCCGGGTCATCCGTCAGCCGCACGGCATTCGTGCCATCGACGTTCATGACATAGATCTCAAGATTGCCGTCGCGGTTACTGGAGAATGCGAGGGACGTGCCGTCGGGTGACCATGCCGGATCATCGTCGCTGGCTGGATTGTCGGTCAGTCGCGTCTCTCCCGTGCCATCCGCGTTGATCATGTAGATCTCACGATTCCCATCGCGCACACTGACGAACGCGATGCGATCGCATGCCGGCGACCAGGCCGGATTGTACTCCGTACCCGCAGCGACAGTAAACCTGGTGGCTCCGGTACCATCGGCGTTCATCACATAGATGTCATTGTCGCCCGTATCCCGGTTGCTGAAGAAGGCGATGCGGTCACCACACCAGGCCGCTCTGCCGCTCCAATAGCCGTTGGTGTTCGTGGAGTAGCTGCTGTACGTGAGCCGCGTGACACCGCTCCCATCCGCGTTCATGACCCACAGGTCAAAGAAGGGTACGTCGCGAGTGCTCGTGAACACGATACGAGTCCCATCGGGTGACCAAGCCGGGTCGTAGCTCGAGTACTCGGCGGGTTCGGTGAGCCGCGTCACGCCAGTCCCATCGGCGTTCGTGACGAAGATCCCGCCGCTACGGGTGAACGCGATTCGACTTTCGGGCGGGGGCGG
>DASWEL010000260.1:0-5366 GCA_036394755.1 Gemmatimonadales bacterium
GGCTTGAGCGGACGCGAGCAGCGTCAGGAACAGAACTATCGTCACCGGTCGCCTCCTATCCTTCCTTAGTCGCTACCCAGATCTCGATGCGTTCGGGTCCGAGATACGTCTCAAAGTCCGCCGTGTAGGAGCGCTGTGGGCCATCGGGGCGCTCGAAGAACGCCCACACCGCACGCCAGCCGTCTATCACCGCACCGGGCAAGGGGCCCGTGCAACTGAAGACGAGATACTGCCCTGGTGGGATGTCGGCCACCTGAAGTGGCAGGGCAACCGGCGACGACCCGGCGATCTCACGACCAACGAGAACCTGGTAACTGCCCGAGACGTCGCTTTCATACGCGGAATACACCGCGAGTGTCGGTCCGACGGCGCCTCCCTGCCCCAGTCGCTCGGCCCAGTTTTGGCTGGTGAACCGTCCCCACAGCCCGCCAATCCGCGCTCTTGACGGGTGAGCCTCATCCGCGTTCGTGGTGCGCGTGGCAAGACCCGCGACTCGCCGCCCTTCACTGCGGCGGACCCACCGGGGAGTTTGCGCTAGCGCCACAACGTGAGAATGATCGGGATGACCAACAGCTTCACGAGCCAGTCGCCGGCGTGGATCGCTGCCACGCCCACGGGCGTGTTCTCCCACAAGACCGAGCCGGTCAGGATGATCACCGGAAATCCGATCCACAGAAACAGCCCGAAGTGGACCGCGCCGAAGAAGCTGGCGACGCCGAGGAGGGCGCCGAAGCGCGCGATCACGTAGGCCAGGAGAAAACATCGCAAGAACTCGATGACGAGCTTCCCCCCGGGCATCTTCGCGCCCGCCATCGCCGCGGCCGGATCTTGGCCACGCAGCCGCATCCAGGGCTTGAAGAACAACAAGGGACTGTACCACAACCAGCCCAAGACAAACACGACGACGGCAGCCACGAGGACATGCAGATAGTTCACCTGTACCATCGCTCCGTCCTTCCGTTCAGAGTGTTTGTGAGGCTCAGGCGCGCGTGAGGCTCCGTTCGTCGCGGTATTTCACAAACACCGTGCGATTCGGCGGACGCGGGGCCAACTCCGTCATCCCGATCTTGAGGGCGATCGCGCGCGCCGGCTCGTTGGTGTCATCGATGCAGGCGATCACCCGCTCGAGCTTCGCGGTTTGGAATGCCCACGCGAGCACGAGCTGGCACGCCTGCTTCGCGACTCCGCGTTGCTGGACTTCCGATCGCACGGCGCACAGCACTTCGAAATCATTGCCTTCGAGCGCTGGCGACTTGACCAAACCCGCGAATCCCAGGGGCAGCTCGCCTTCTCTGATCGCGAAGAGATGGTGGGCGTGCCCCTCACCCGGCAGCGGGAGTGTGCCGATGAACTCCCACACGTCGTCCTGTCGCTGCAGCGAGACCAGAAACTCGTAGTCGGTATTTGTCAGAGGACGTAGTTCCACAGCTCGGTCCTTTAAGGAGTCATGAGGTGGGCCGTCTGGCCCTTCCGCCCCGTGGCGGTGAACGCGGCGACGCGGACTGTCCCTCGCATCGGGATTGGGCCGCGCACGTCGGCGCTGCGAGCCGTGGGGTCCTTGCCGTCGGTCGTGTAGCGCAGCGTGAAGCCGGGCACCTCGAGGCTTGAGCGCACCATGCCACCATCGGCTTTCAGGCCGGGCACCGGGATCCGGTAGTTGAGCCCCGAGACCTCGCGATCGAGCCGGGGCAGCTCGCGCTGGCCGATCACGTTGACGAAGCGGGACCAGGCGTCGCGATAGAGCGACTCGGCTTTCGCGGGGTCGCGCTCCGTCGCCCAGTCGGGATCGGGGGCCCACCCGCGCTCGGCGACACCGAACAACTTGGGCACGAGCATGTACTCGAGCAGCCCATCGCCGCCGATGGTCTCCGACCACAAGTTGCCCTGCACTCCGAGGATGTGCGCGCGTCCATAGTCGGTGAGCCGATCCTTGCCCGCGAACACGGCGGGATCCAGGCGATTGCCGCGGCGGTCGAGCCGAGTGTTGCGATAGTAGTCGAGCGGAATGAAGTCGAACGGCTTGCGCAGGTCGACGTAACCTCCCCAGTCCAGCCCCGTCTCCGCCGGATTCGGATTCCAGGCGAGATCGAAGTAGAGATTGGTCACGGGACTCAGCACGACATCGTAGCCGCCATTGGCCAGGCGGTAGGCGAGATCCTCGGCGCCCCAGCCGGGGACGTTGTTCCAGACGTAGGCGCGCCAGCCGCGCGCGGCGAAGTCGGGATTGGGGATCGTCGTGCGCCGCCCGTCGCGCTGCGTCTTGCGCACCGCGATCTCTTCCCAGCCAGAGGGAGCGAGGCCCTGGGCCTTCAGGATCTGCTCCACCCGGCCATAGAAAGCGAACCAGAGATCGTCGACGTTGGTGAGTCCGTGCGCTTGCATGTACGCCTGGACCGCCGGCGACCCGACCCACACGCCGCCGGGGACCTCGTCTCCGCCCATGTGGATGTGGCGCAAGGGCGTACCGGCCTCGCGATGCATCGCGGCAAGATCGCCCACCACACGCTCGATGAAGCGATACGTCGATTCAAGCGCCGGGTTGATCACGTTGTCGGGGTAGCCTTGGACCGATGCATACACCGATTTGTCGTCGGGATCGCTCAGTGAGTATTGCCGGTCCGCGCGAGCGTCCATGGCCTTGATGGCTGCGCGCGCATGGCCCGGCATTTCGATCTCCGGGATCACCTCGATGTGTCGCGCCGCCGCGTAGTGCACGATCTCGACGTAATCGGCGTGAGAGTAGAAGCCACTGCCCCACGGCCGGTCGACCAGGGGCCCGGAGCCGAACGCGGGCTGCAGGAATCGCTTCGAGTCGAGCGTGTGGCCCCGTCGCGCCCCTACCGCCGTCAGCTCGGGGAGACCCGCGATCTCGACGCGCCAGCCCTCGTCATCCGTGAGATGCATGTGGAAGACGTTGAGCTTGTAGCGCGCCAGCAAGTCGAGCGTCCGCAGCACCTGCGCCTTCGAGTGGAAGTTGCGGGCCACGTCGAGCATGAACCCGCGATAGCCAAAGCGCGGAGCGTCCACCACTCGGATCGCCGGCAAGACAAGACCAACTCGGGGAGTCGGCGCCGGCAGCAGACTGCGCAACGACTGGAGTCCGTAGAACACGCCCGCAGGCGAGACCCCGACGATGCGGATGCCCTGGACGGGATCGACGACCAGCGAGTACCCCTCGGCGGAGGTCTGACCTTCGACGACGCCGATCTCGAGCCGGAGGGGTGGCCCGCTGCCCGCCCGCGTGCTCGCGAAGTAGGGACGCAGGTACTCCGCCGCGAACGCCGCCTCGCTCTTGAGCACCTCGGGCACATCGACCGGCGGCATCGCGTTGAGGCGCAGCGATCCCATTCCCGGTGTCACCGCCACGGGAGTTGGGAATACCGGTGGCAGCTCGTTCACGGGGATGACGCGGGTCAAGGAATCGAGCGTGAACTGGTTCTCGGGCGTCGCGACGCGGCGCTCGAACGGCGCGGCCGCGTAATCGGTGACGGGGACGCCGACGTCCTTTGCCGAGTCGAACACGATGTACGGACCCTTCGGCACGAAGCTGCGATTCAGGAGCAGGTCGGTGAGGTACGGAATCCGAACGCTGGCTCCGGGAGCGAGTCCGGCGAAGGCCCCCCCGCCCACCGGCACGACGCGGTGCAGGTCGGCGATCACGTCCTCGATGACGAACCCGCCGCCCACGCTGCCTGGCTGCGCCGAGTGTAGCGCGCTGAAGTAGATCGCCCAGCCGCTCGGTGGGAGGGGCTTCGCGCCGCGGTTCGTGAGAGTGAAGACTGCGCGCGAGGCCGCGAAATTGGTTGCGACGCTGTCCGCAACGAGCTCCCAGCGGAGCTGCAGAGCGGGCGTGGTTTGGGCGGCGCCGGCGCGGGCTGTGAGAACCAGTAGGAGTACGGCGGGAAGGAGTCTGTTGCGCATCAGAGAGAAGCTACGCCTTATCGCGGCGTGCGCATCTCCACCTGTTCCGTCGCCTGCGTCCACCGTTCGAGTCCCGCCTCGAGATCGCGCTTCAGCGTCTCGAGCTCTGCACCGAGTTCATGAGCGGTCCGCGCGCCATCGGGACGCGTGTAGAGCGCCGGGTCCTCCAGTGCTGCTACCACTTTCGCCACCTGCGCTTCGAGCTCTGCTACCCGAGCCTCCGCCTCCGCGAGCTCGCGTTGGGCCACGCGCAGCTCCTTGCGCGGATCGCTCGTGGAAGGAGGCGCGACGCGCTGGTGCTCGTGCACGCGCCGCAACGCCTGCTCCTCGGCGGCGCTCACGGCCGCGGCGTGCCCACGCTCCGTGCTGACCTCCTCCCACTCCGCGAACCCGCCGGCGAACTCGGTAATGTGCCGCTCGTGCAAGATCCAGATCCGGGTCGTCAGCGCGCGCAGCAGCGCCCGGTCGTGGCTTACGAGGATCACGGTGCCGTCGTACTCCTCGATTGCATCCTCGAGCGCCTCGATCGATTCGACATCAAGATGATTCGTCGGCTCGTCCAGAATGAGCAGGTTGGCGCGCGACAACATCAGCATCGCGAGCGCGAGACGCGCGCGCTCGCCGCCTGACAACGAGTCGGCACGGCGCAGCACCTCCTGACCAGAGAATCCGAATCGGCCGAGGTGGCCCTGGATCGGACCGCGCTCCCACTTAGGTCGCAGGTCTTCGATCACCTCGTACAGCGTGTGATCGAGCGGCACCTGCGACATGTCCTGGCGGTAGTAGCCGGTTGTGATGGACGCGCCCAGTCGCAGCTCGCCGCCGCGGAGCGGCTGCTCGCCAAGAAGGGCGCGGAGCAGCGTGGACTTCCCCGCCCCATTGCGGCCGATGAGTCCCAGCACGTCGGTGCGCTTGAGTGTGCCGCTGAACCGGTCCACCAGGGTGCGCTCGCCCACCGCTACGCTGGCGTTTTTGGCAGTCACGACCTGATCGCCGCCCCGGTCGGCCACCTCGAACCGCAGCGCCATCGTCCCTGCGGTCCCGATGACTGGGCTGAGCCGCGGCAGCCGCTCGAGGCGCTTGCGCCTGCCTTTGGCCTGTTTGCTGTTCTGTCCCGCGATGTTGCGCGCGATGTAGTCCTTCTCGTGCGCGATGGTCCGTTGCTGCTGCTCGAACGCCCGCCGCTGCGCCAGCCGGCGCTCGGCGCGCTGCGCGACGAAGTCGCTGTAGCCCGCCGTGTACGGCGTGCCGCTGCCGCCCTCGAGATGGAGCACGCGATCCACGGTGGCGGATAGAAACGCGCGATCATGGCTCACGAGCAGCACCGTTCGCTCACTCGCGGCGAGATACTGCTCGAGCCACCGCGTCGTCTCGAGATCGAGGTGATTCGTGGGCTCGTCGAGCAGCAAGACGTCGGCGGTCGACATCAGCTGGCGGGCCAGACC
>DASWEL010000261.1:0-19784 GCA_036394755.1 Gemmatimonadales bacterium
AGAAGGAGAAGGAGCGCGACGACGCGGTAGAGCGGCTGGGCGAAAAACATCAGAGGCTGATCAAGACGACGACCCGGTCAACCGCGAGTGACGGGCCCCCGCCCACCGGGGGTATAGGCTCTATGGATGGGTGAATGATCCGGCCCCACCGCTCGGCGCCGGCGCGGATTACGGTGCAGTCGGCGAACTAGGACTGAATACCGCGCGGGCCCGCGCGAACGTCTGCAACACCGCGGCCTTTTCATCCGGCGTATTCCACGCCGTGCTCGCCCGCGCCGCGGCCTCCACCCGGTCGATCCATTGCACAAAGAACGCGGCGTCCCCGGCAGAGCGCACCGGTTGGTCGCCGACCCGCACGTAGATGGGGCTCGTCGAAGCAAACGGATAAAGATCGAGCACGGGCATCTCGGCACGATCGCTGTACGCGCGGAGCACAAACCAGCCGCTCCCGTTCACCGGAACCGACACCGTGTCGTTGGCTGTCGTGCGGTCCGAATCGAGCGGGACCGTCGCAACGACCCTCCCATTCCCAATGATCTCGACGTGATCGATCGGGACGCTGGATCGCAACCGCACGATCGCCTTCAACTGAGGGATCCCGGCCGGAAGGCGGACCTCGTCACCAACGCCATGGCCGGCGAGCGAGAATTCGAGCAACGGCGCGTTCGTCACGAACGTTCGTCCCGCCTTGAGTCCCGCAAGCCAACTCTTGTGATCGAGTTTCGCGCCGGAGTGCACGAATACTCGCACCAGCCCGGGCGGTCCACGCAGACTGGCGAAATTGGGAAACGCATCAGTCCCCGCGGCTGCCGGTAACCGGAATCCGCAGTTGAGCAGTCGGTACCAGATCTCGGATGTGATGAGGTGATCGGAGTATCCCATGACCTCGAGATAATCCACTTTGCCCAGCGCGACGTCGACCGGAAGCTCGTAGAACAGCGGCGCGGTGGTATCGGCGGGATCGGGCTTCGTGTCGAATGGGTGGACGTAGCCGACGAGCGCGCCTTGCGCATGGCCGAGATCGGCCACGGTCGCGTTCGTGAGCGCGAGACTCGACGCCGCCGTGTTGGGGTAGCCGGCGTACTCGGGCAGGAGGTAGTGCGAGTCAAGGCCGAGGAGTCCCAGGTGGCCCCAGACGCTGGTGTGAAATTCCTGTGCGTGCCGGAGTAGGAACGTCGGCGTGGACACCGGGTCGGCGTCCGTACGGAAATACGCAATGTCCGGAATGCGCTGCTCTTTGTTCACGATCAGGTTTTCGACGACGTGCAGATCTTCGGCCCGCGCCTGGAACGCGAGATACGGAGGCGTGTTGCGATAGGCGCCGCCGTAGTTCATGTGCACGTGCACGTCGCCGCTCCACCATCCGTGCGCCGGAAGATTGTCTAGTCGGTTGAGAACGACGCGCCGCGTGGTAGGGATACCCGTCGGCACGTTCACATCGGCACGAAAAACCTGATACTCCGGTCCATGCCACACCTCGACGTGCACTCGCCCGGCCGGCACCGTGAGCTCAGCGGCGCCAGCCGAGTGGAAATACGAGTACTCGAATTGGCGCTCGGAGCGGTCGAACGCCTCGTCCGCGTGGCGCCATGCATCGTCGGGGGCGTAGCCACGGCCTTCGGCAGTGGTGACCGACATCCGCGCGGAGAGCGGCCGCCCGGCGCGATCGACGACGTCGATGCGCAACGTTCCCACGGCTCCTCGATAATGCCGCTCGCGCGCCGCGACCGGCTGCTTTCGTCCTCCTGGGACGTCGATCACCCACAGCGACGTATTACCGCTTTCGTTGGAGACAAACGCGATGCGGCTGCCGTCGCGCGACCAGCGCGGCGCGGTGGCGTCGAATTCGCCGTAGGTCAACGGGAAGGGATCCCCGCCCTCGCTCGTCATCAGCCAGAGCTGATGCCACTGCCTGCCGAGATAGGAGCTGTAGATGACGCGCGTACCGTCTGGCGACCAATCGGGCCGCGCCTTCCACGTCGTCTCTTCGTAGCGCAGCTCGCGCAACGGCGCTCCGGGGCGCGCCTCCATCCGCCAGAACCCGCCGGTGCCGTGGATGTGGCCGCGATTGGAGACGAGGATGATCTCCCTGCCGTCGGGTGACCACGCCGGCGAGATGTAGTGATCCCACTTGCTGTAGTAATAGCGCGGCAGCGTGCTGCCCGAGTCTTCGGTGATCCGTAGGGGCGCAGCATGCTGCGCCCCTACATCGCCCCCTGCGTGGCTCAGGATAAAGATGTGCCAGCGCCCGTGGTACAGCGACGAAACGAACGCGATGCGCGATCCATCCGGCGACCAGCGCGGCTCGAGATTCACCGCGCCGTTGGAGGTGAGCGGCGTGACGCTGCCAGATGTCAGGTCGAGCAGCTGCAGCTCGATCGCGTCGTGCGCGTAGCGTGCAAACACGATCGTCCGGCCGTCGGGCGACCAGTCGGGCTCATAGTCATACGACGGCCCCGAGGTCAGCTGGGTCGCGACCGGTGAGCCGATACGCTGACGCCAGAGTGTCCCCTGCATCGAGTAGATCAGCTCAGTCCCGTCCGGTGACCACGTCGCCGAGCTGGGGCCACTGGTGACCTGGGGAACGTACATCTCGCGCCAGTAGTAGGCGTGCGGGAGGTCGACCTGTTTGAGAACTGGTGTTCGTTGCGCGTCCAGACGTAGGGGCGCGGCATGCTGCGCCCCTACAATCACCGCAACGATCACCGCGACGCGTCGATCCATCGTTCAATCATCGCGCGGAGCAGAGGCAGCGGCACCGCGCCGTTTTCCAGCACCCGGTCGTGGAAGGCGCGGATGTCGAACTTCGCGCGCAGTCGCTGCTCCGCCAGCGCGCGGAGCCGCCGGATTTCCAGCCGTCCCAGTCCATAGGACAAGCCTTGCGCGGGCCAGACGGGATAACGATCGACCCCCACTTCCGCGCGCAGCAGCGGCACGTGCGTGTGCTCGCGGATGTAGTCGATCGCCTGCGCGCGCGTCCACCCGAACTCGTGGATGCCCGTGTCCACCACCAGCAACGTCGCCGAGAGCGTGATGTCGGCCAGCATGCCGAACCGGGCGGTGTCCGACGAATACAATCCCATCTCGTCCGCGAGCTGCTCGGCGTACTCCGCCCACCCCTCCCCCATTCCCGGCGACCAGAAATAGCGCGCGATGGCGGGGATCGTGTCGCCGCGCTCGAGCGCGATCGTCCCCTGCAGGTGATGGCCGGGGATCGTTTCGTGGAACGACAGCGGCTCGAGGTCGGCGCGCGACTTGTGCCGCGGGTCATACGTGGAGAGGTAGTAGATCCCGGGCCGGCTGCCGTCCTCGGCAGGCGGGTTCCACTCGCCCACGCTTTGGCGCTCGCGAAACGCCGGGTAGGGCTCGACGATGACGGGCGCGCGCGGCAGCCGACCGAACGTGCGCGGAATGGCGTCGCGCGCGCGCGCCAGCGCTTCCCGGGCCCGCTCCAGCATCTCTTCACGCGTGTGGAACGTGTAGGCCGTGTCGCTGCGCAGCCGCTCGAGCAACCGCGAGACGTCGCTCGTGCCGAACGATCGGATCGCGATCACTCGCATCGCTTTCTCGAGCTCCTCGACGGTCTGAATGCCCAGCTCGTGCACGGAGTCCGCCGTCACCGCTAGACCGGTCGTCGCGCGAATGCTCGCGCGATAACAATCGGAGCCATGAGGGTTGGCGGACACGCCGATCTCGGTACGTGCGTGTTCGAGGTACTCGGTGGCGAGAAAATCCCGGTACGCCCGCATCGCCGGCACGATCTCGCGCCCAATCACCTGTGCGAGCTCGGCACCGAACCCCGCCGTGGAGTCGCGGCGGGCGGGGTCGTAGAGCGGTGAGCGCTCGATCGGCGCCGCAAGGAGTGTGTCGATTTCGCTCAAGGCGATCTCGACATTGTGACGGGGAGCCGTGTAGCCACGCCGCAGCCCTTCTCGATGGTTCGCCGTCTCCGTCGCGATGTAGGCGGGAATGGCGCGCCAGCGCGCGAGCACCTGGCGCCGCGCCTCGTCGGTGCCCACGCCCTGGAGCGCCGCGAGCGACGTAATCGTCGACAGCCAGCCGCCACCGGTGTGCGCCACGCTCCACAGCTCGTAGCGGCACACGCGAGTTGCTACGGAGCCTTCGATCGCGTCGCGCATGATCCCGTACGCGACCCACTCCGGTCGGTCCGCCAATCGCTTCGGATCGATGTGTTTGAGCACCGTGAGCCAGGCGTCCTCACGGTCCCGCCAGCGCGCGAGCGCGGCGGGCGAGTTATCGGGGAGGCGGTCGTGCCGCGTATTCGCCACACCATCGAGCGTTGCTTCGTCGGGGTGCTGCTCGAAGTATGCGGTGAGATACGTGTCGGCGAGCCGGCGGACGCGGACCGCCAGGGAATCACCGCTCGTCTGCAGCACCAGCGCGAGGGCGAGGATCACGACTTGAGATAGAGCCGTTGCGGGTCCAGCACGTCGCGCATCAACTGCAGCTCCGTGGCGGTAGGTGGGTCCAGGCGATGCAGCCGCGACCGGGACTCGAGCTTCCAGCCGACGCCGGCGCGCACCTCGCCCGCCTCGACACCAGGATACAGTCCGGCGAGCACGAGATCGCCGCTCGCGTCGTCACGTTCGAGCACGGCCTTGTCGGTGATCACTTTGGCGACGCGCTGGCCGGGGCTGGTCAGAAAATCGACACGCTCGGGAAACGCCCGGGGCGACAGCTTCGCGACGATCAGGATGCGGTGCGCGTGAATCGCAATCTCTGCCGCGCCCCCTGAGCCGGGGAGGCGGACCTTGGGGCGCTCGTACGACCCGATCACCGTGGTGTTGATGCTGCCGCGTCTGTCTACCTGCGCCCCACCGAGGAATCCGACCTCGATCCGTCCGTTCTGGAGAAAGAGCTGGAACACGTCCGCCATGCCACAGACCATCAGCGAGCCGGTGACGAGCGCGGGATCGCCGATCGAGACGGGGAGGCGCGACGGCGTCGCGCCGACCGCGCCCGACTCGTAGATGAGCACGAGATTCGGCGCGTGCGTGCGGCGCGCCAGGTTGCAGGCGAGGTTCGGCAGGCCGATCCCGACAAACACGACCTCGCCGTCGGCCAGCTCGCGCGCGGCCACGGCAGCCATCATCTCGTCGGGCGTGTAGTCAGAAGCCGTAGTTGACTCCCGCGCAGCGCTGCTCGCCTGCCTTCAACCGCTCGGCCAGCCGCGGCTGCTTCTGCATGTACTCGGCGCGATCGCGCACGCCGTACACGAATTCGTCTAGATAATGATTGAGCCCTGCGGACTCGCGAGAGATCGCGTCCCAGCCGATGTAGAATTCGTTGTCGCGGTCGTAGTACCCTTGAGCGTACGACGGATGCGCGCCCCACGGCTCGACCACGACGGCACTCACGATCATCGCCGGAATCAGCGTCCGGTTCGGATCCGAGCGGATCACCCGCTCCTCCACCAGCTCCTCGACGACGACAATCACGCGCTGTGATGCAAACGCCGCTTCTTTCTGGACGCCGAGCAGTCCCCAGATCTGCGTGTTGCCCTGGTCGTCGGCGCGTTGCGCGTGCACGATCGTGACGTCGGGATTGAGCGCCGGCACAGTCGCAAGTTTTTCGCCGGTGTAGGGGCACGTCACCAACTTGATGCGGGGATTGGCGCGCGGCAGATCGGTGCCGGCGTAATCGCGCAGCGTCCAAAACGGCAGCCGCGCGGCCCCGGCCGAAAAGCGCGCCACCATGCCGAAATGCGAGTATTCCTCGATCTCGAGCGTCTGTCCTTCGACGGCGCGCCGAAACGCGTGCAGCGAGCCCACCCCGGGATTGCCGGCCCACGAGAACACGAGCTTCCTGGCGCAGCCCGCGGCGATCATCTGGTCGTAGATCAAGTCCGGCGTCAGGCGGCACAGCGTCAGGTCGCGCCGCCGCTGGCGAATGATCTCGTGGCCCGCGGCGAACGAAATCAGGTGGGTGAATCCCTCAATGACGACGACGTCGCCGTCGCGCACGTGTCGCGCGACGGCGTCCTGCATCGACATGACTTTTGACGCTAGTCCGACATCTCGTGCAGGCACTCGTCGATGATCCGGAGGGCGGTGTCGACGTCATACTCGTCCACAACGAGCGGGGGCGCGAGCCGCAGCGAGCTCTTCCCACAGCCGAGGAGCAGCAGGCCTTTCTTGAAGGCGCGGTTCACGATCTCATGCGGGATGTCAGGCGCCGGCTCGCGGGTTTCGCGGTCCTTCACGAATTCGACGCCCACCATCAGCCCGCGCCCGCGCACATCACCAATCGCGGCGTACTTGTCCTGGAGCTTGCGCGCGCCTGTGATCAGGCGGTCGCCCATCTTCACGACATTGGGCAGCAGCTCTTTCTCGACGATGTCGAGCGTGGCGAGCGCTGCCGCGCAGCACACCGGGTTGCCGCCGAACGTCGTCCCGTGGGCACCGGGCTGCCATTTCATGATCGACTCTTTGGCGATGATCGCGCCGATCGGCATGCCACTTCCCAACCCCTTCGCGGAGAGCAGAATATCAGGCTCGATCCCTTCGTATTCGCAGGCCCACATCTTCCCCGTGCGGCCTACGCCGCACTGCACCTCGTCGCAGACGAGCAGGATGCCGTAGCGATCGCAGATTCCCCTCAATTCCCGCAAATACCCAGCAGGGGGAACTACGTAGCCCCCTTCCCCCTGGATCGGCTCCACGAAAATCGCGGCAACGCTATCGGGCGGCACTTTCTTGGTGAACAGCTCCTCTTCGATCCACGACGTGCAGCGCGTCGTGCACGCCGACTCGCCGCGGCAGTACTCGCAGCGATAGCGATAGCCGTACGGGACGTGATGGACTTCGGGCAGGAACGGCGCGAACCCCGATCGTTGGACCGCCTTGCTGGCCGTGAGACTCAGCCCGCCGTAGCTGCGCCCGTGGAAGGCGCCGAGGAAGCCGATGATCGCGGGCCGGCCCGTCGAATGGCGCGCCAGTTTGATGGCGCCTTCGACCGCTTCCGTTCCGGAGTTCGACAGGAACACCCGCTTCTTGCTCGGCCCGGGCGCGAGCTGCGCGAGCCGCTCGCACAGCGCCGCGAAGCTCTCGTAGTAGAAGTCCGAGCCGCAGATATGAAGGAAGCGCGCCGCGGCGTCCTGGACGGCTTTTACCACCTTCGGATGGCCGTAGCCCGTGGATGCGACGGCGATGCCGGCCATGAAGTCGAGGTAGCGATTGCCGTCAACGTCCTCGATCACGGCGCGCTCGCCACGCGCCACGGCGAGCGGATACTCCTTGGGATAGGATGTCGAGGCAAAGCGGTCCTGCCGCTCGACGATCGCGCGGGCCTTGGGACCCGGTGGCGGCACGACGATGCGGGGATAGTCGCGTGCTGCGGTCATGCGCGCACCCTCACCTTTGAGAGTGTCTTCTCCAGCGCCGTCGTTAACCGGCCCACGATCTCGTCGATCTCCGGCTCCGTGATGATGAATGGCGGCGCGATCAACGCGGCGTCGCCACTGGTTCCGTCGGCGTGCCCCACGTTCGGCCATACCGTGATTCCCGCCGCGAGCGCGGCATCCGCAAATCGCTCGGCAAATTTTGCCGACCGGGGAAAAGGCGCTCGACTCCCCTTATCTTCGACGAACTCGATACCGGCAAGGAGCCCGCGGCCGCGCACATCCCCGACGTGCGGCAGATCGGCCAGCAAGCGCAGCCGCTCATGCAACACACGACCCATCTGGGCGCAGCGCTCCACGAGCTTGTGTTGCTTGAGGTACTTCATCGTGGCCACGCCGGCCGCGCAGGACACGGGGTGATGAGAGAATGTCTGGGCGTGCACGAAGCTGCCCGAGCCCTGCGCGATCACGTCGACGATACGCTCGGGCGCCGCGATGCCCGACAGCGCCGCATAGCCGGCGGAGACACCTTTGCCGAACGTCATGATGTCGGGTGTCACGCCGTACGGCTCGATCGCCCACCAGGTCCCCGTGCGGCCGACGCCGACGAGCACCTCATCGGCCACAAAGAGCACGTCGTGGCGGTCGCAGATCTCACGCACCCGCTTGAAGTACTCGGGCCGCGGTGTCGACGCGCCGGTCGACGAACCGCCCACAGGCTCGGCGATGAAGGCGGCGACCTGATCGGCACCGAGTTGTTCGATCGCTTCTTCCAACACGTCTGCGCTGCACACCGGACAGGCCGGGCCGCGGCCGCCGCACTCGCAGCGATAGGGATACGGCGCCGGAATGCGGTGGACATCGACGAGCCACGGGCGGAACGGTGCCTTGTGCGCTTCCCGCGCCGAAGCGGAGAGCGCGAGCAGCGTGCTGCCGTGGTAGCCGGGGGCGAGCGCGATGATCCTGTGCTTGGTGGGACGTCCCCGCTCGACCCAATACTGGCGGGCCAGCTTCAACGCCGCCTCGACCGCCTCCGACCCACTACAGAGGAAGTAGAGCTTCGAGAGGTCACCGGGCAGCGTGTCCGCAAGCTCGTCGGCGAGGTTCTCGACGGGCCCGTGGGTGAACATGGTGCCTGACAGGTAGCCGAACTGCCGGCACTGCTCGGCGACCGAGTTCTCAATCTCCGGGTTCGAGTGGCCGAGGTTCGCAACGTAGGCGCCGCCGACCGCATCGAGGTAGCGCTTGCCGCGCTCGTCGATGAGCCAGCAGCCCTCGCCGCGGACGATCTTGGGATACTCGTAGCCCAGCTTGCGATAGAAGACGTGGCTGTTGGGATAGCGGTGTGCGGGCACGACGCAAAGCTACTGCATGGACTGGCAGTCGTCATTAACTTGCATCCCGGCGAGACACTGGCCCCTCGTCCAATGGCAGGACAGCGGACTTTGGATCCGCGAATCTAGGTTCGAATCCTAGGGGGCCAATTAGTTCACATGGGAAAGAAAAGCGAAGCCCGCAGCTCCGAGACGGGTCGCTCTTACCGGCTGGACCGCCTCATCGGCCAGGGAGGATTCGGCGAGGTCTACCTGGCGACTCCCACGCCTCCAGGCGGGCTGCCGCCGCAGGTCTGCATCAAGATCAGCCACCGTCTCACCGCCTGGCTCCGCGAGGCGTACTTCGCCGAGTTGCTCGAGCAGGAGCCGCGCGCGCTGCGGGTGTTCGACCGGTTCGCCGAGGTCGATGGTGACGGCATGCGTTACTGCATGGTGATGGAGTACGCCGAGCATGGCGACGTGGGCGCGTGGCTCAAGCAGCGCGGCCCTCAGCCCGAGCGCTTCGTCCGCCGCGAGATCGCCGCGCTCCTCGGCGCGCTCGACACGCTGCATCGCGGGCAGGCGCTGCACCGCGATCTCACGCCCTTCAACGTGTTCGTGTGCGAGAAGGAACAGCTCAAGCTCGGCGACTTCGGCATCGCCCGGCACCAGCGCAATCGCCACGGGGTCACGGCCGACGCGTTCAACCCGCTCAACGCGCCGACGGAGATCGCGTGGGGCTGGATCCGAAGGTGGCAGCAGCGCGACGACATCTATCAGGTCGGCCAGCTCGCCGCGATGCTGCTGCGCGGTGACATCACGAGTCCCATGCGCAGCAAGGATGTCCGTCGCCTGCCCTGCAGTGACCACTTGAAGGAAGTCATTCACCGCTGTTTGGGGAGCCGGGGCAAACGCTACGAAGCCGCGGGTGAGCTCATCGCGGCGCTGCGCCATCGCCCGAAGGAGTTGAAGAAGGGTCGCGTCGCGACCATTGCGGGGAAGCGGCTGTCCATCACGGGATTCCTGCGGCGTCCGCGGAGCGAGGCCTTCGCTGCAGCGCGCAAGGCGGGCGCGATCATCCAATCGAAACCCGGACGCATGACCGACGTGCTCGTGCGCGGGCGGCCGAACCAGCTGCAGATCGCCGGCGAGGATGGTGGGACGAAGCTGATGGAGATCCGGCGCCTGGCCGCGCTCGGGCACCGGATCACCATCATCGGAGAGCAGCAGTTTTGGAAACTCGCCGCGTCAAAGACGCGGGCGCGGCGGCGCAAGGGCTAGTGTCCGCTCGACGTGCGAGTCGACATCCAGAGGTCACTGCCCCCCAAACCTCCCGCTCGCGTTGACGCGAAGATCAAGGTTCGAGCGTCGTGCGTGAGCGACGGGTGAACGTCGTTGGCCGTGCTACTCAGCGGTGCTCCGACGTTCTCCGGCGTCGACCACGGGTCGTGCACGCTGCGCCGCGTGGATCGCCAGAGGTCTGACGCGCCAAGACTCCCGGCGCGGTTGGAATGGAAGTAGATCTCGCGTCCATCGGCGCGCAGCGAGGGGTGGGCATCGGTGATCGCGGGATCCTGATTGCTGAGCTCTGTAACCAGCACGGCGGGACCGCGCGCCTCCCCGTCAGTATTGATCGGTGCGACGTAGATATCGAGCGCCACGGAATTCGGCCCTCGGACGAAATAGAGGTTCGCGGACCCTTCTTCGGCGCTCTGGAGATAGAACCCGCCCGCCTCGAACGCCGCCGTGTTCACGTCGGGTCCCAGATTCACCGGGGGTCCCCAGCCGAGGTCGTCCCCCTTGTCGGCCCGACGTGACACGTAGATGTCATTCGATCCGTACCCGCCGGGGCGGTCGCTCGAGAAGAACAGCAAGTGCCCATCGACAGAAAGCGCCGGTGCCGCGTCGACACCCGAGGCGTTCACGTTCGGACCCAGGTTGACCGGCTCTTCCCAAGGGCTGTCGAGTGAGGCACGCCGCGAGACCCAGATGTCGGCACCTCCCAGGCCACCCGCGCGCGTCGACACGAAGTAGAGACTCAGCTCATCGGGTGACAGCGTCGCGTTCATATCATTCGCGGAAGAGTTGACCGGCGCGCCCAGATTCACCGGGTCAGACCACTCGGAGCTCGCGAAGCGCTCGGCCTCGAGCGGGAACAGTGCGCGCTCGGATTCGGCACCGCACGCGACTAAGAGAGCGAGCGAAGCCAGCGAAACGAGAATGCGAGACTTGGTCATCATGGGCCCTCCCTCAGTTCAGTTCCGCCTGCCGTGCGGGTGGACACCCAGATATCCGTCCCGCCAAGACCTCCTGTCCGATTCGATGCGAACAGCAATGACCGGCCGCCGCTCGAAAGGCTGGGCTGCTGTTCGGCGGCCGTCGAGTTCACCGGTGCCCCCAGGTTCACGGGGGGCGTCCAAGGATCATGGACGCTGCGCCTGGTGGACGTCCAGAGATCCGCCCCGCCGATCCCACCGGGTCGGGTTGAGAAGAAGAACACTTCCCTGCCATCCGAGCGCAGCGTCGGACCTTGATCGGTAGCAATCGGGTCACTGAGCTCGGAAATCAGCACGGCGGGTCCACGCGTTTCACCGTCCCGCGTGATCGCTGCATAGTAGAGATCCGCGGTCCCGCCCGGGGGCGCTCGATTGAAGTAGAGGTTCGCCGCGCCGTCCTCGGCGCTCTGCAAGAACTCCGCACCAGCCTCCGCCGCCGCGGTGTTGACGCCCGGACCGAGTGCAACAGGGACACCCCAGCCGAAGTCGTCTTTCGGGTTGGCGCGCTTTGACAGGAAAACGTCACCGAGCCCCGCTCCGCCGGGCCGGGTGCTCCTGAAGAAGAGCAGATGACCGTCCACGGATAATCCTGGTCCAGTCTCGTCCGAGGCTGTATTAACGGCCGGTCCGAGGTTCAGCGGAGCCTCCCACGGGCAGTCCTTGCAGGCGCGCTGGGAAACCCAAATGTCGAATCCGCCGATTCCGCCGGGTCGATCGGAGCCGAAATAGAGGCTCAGTTCGTCGTTCGAGAGTGTCGGACCTTGCTCGTTGAACGTCGTGTTGATGATCGAGCCCAGGTTTTCCGGGTCGGACCAGGGCGAGAAGTGCGAGACGGCGTTCGCCACAAGATTCCCCGTAATGCTTCGATCGGGCTCCGTTTCACATGCAAAGAGCAGAGCGATCGATACCGATGCAGCAAGCATCCGCGTTGTCGGAATACATCCTCCAAGGCGTCCGAGCTACTGTGCGCCGGGCCTGCGTGTCGACATCCACAGGTCCTGGGCCCCATAACCACCGGGCCGGTTCGATGTGAAGATCAGCGTCCGCCCGTCGCGCGACAGCGCCGGCTGCGACTCAATGCCCGGCGTATTGAGCGGGGCGTCCAGATGGACCGGCGCCGACCACGGATCGTGGATGCCCTGGCGTGTGAACGACCAGATGTCCAAGCCCCCGAACCCCCCGACGCGGTCCGTCGACAAGAGCAGCTCGTGACCGTCGGCGCGCACTGCGACTTTCTGATCGGCCGCCGGGCTGTTCAGCACGGGCACAATGACGGCGGGTCCCAGCGGCTCACCGTCATTCGACACGCTGACCCGGTAGAGGTCGAGGCTGCCGCCCGGTGGCGTCCGATTGAAGTACAAGACGGCGTTGGGCTCGCCCCCCTCGCGCACATAGTACGTGCCATTCTCTGTCAACGCGGTGTTCACCTCTGGGCCCAGATTCACGGGTGGTCCCCAGATGTCACCGTCCCGGTCTGTGCTGACGCGATAGGAGACGTAGACGTCGGCACCACCAAAGCCGCCCGGGCGAGAGCTGAAGAAAAAGAGCATGCGCCCGTCCTCCGAGATCGTCGGTGCACCTTCGACCGCGTCGCTATTGATCGCGGCGCCGAGATTAACGGGCGTCTCCCACGCGCACGGCACACACTGACGGTGCGACATCCAGATGTCGTTATTGCCGAAGCCACCGGGCCGGGCCGAGACGAAGTAGAGTGTGAGGCCGTCGGTGGAGAGGCCGGCATTGCCGTCGAGCGCGCTGGAGTTGACCAGCGGACCGAGATTCACGGGCTCGGACCACTCGGAGCCGTCAAAGCGGTCGGCCGCGAGCGCGAATCCCATCGGGTCGGCTTCGGACCGGCACGCGGCAAAGAGTACGATCAGCGGTACAGCAGCCAGGGTGCTTCGACTCGTGTTCATACGAGCTCCATGAGAAGGTCAACAGCTTCCGCTTGTCCCCGTCTGGACCACACAGCTCCTGCTGCCCGTTGCTCCTTGTGTATCCTGGACCGTCAAGACGACGGTATATGAGGTCCGCGAGCCGAACACCTTGTCCACGACGATGGGACCGCTCCCACTCGTGCCGTCCCCGAAGTTCCAGGACCAGGCGCTCACCCCGGTGTCGTCGCTCGACCCGTAGCCGTTGAACGTGCACTGGCGTCCGCCTTTGATCTTGCCGCACGTCCAGCTGTAGTGCGCCACCGGCGGATCGTTGAGCGTCATCGCTGTGGCGACTGACGAATACGGTGAGGATTCGTCCGGATTGAAGGCGCGCAGCCGGTACGAGTACGACGTGCTCGACGAGAGCCCCGGATCGCTGAAGGTCGTGACATTCGCGCCAACTGATGCGATCCACGCGAACGCACTGCAGCCCACGCCCACGCAGCGCTCGACCTGAATCTCAGACTCGGTCGCTCCGGGGTCCGCCCACGCGAGATCGATGCGCGAACGACTGATGGCGCTCGCGATGAGATTCCCGGGGGCAGCAAGGGGCGGCGCAGTGATCGCGTTGGCGATGTTCGAGTACTCGGACGCGCCGCCAGAATTGCTGGCGCGCACGCGATACGAGTACATCGTGCTCGGCTGGAGACCGGCGTCACTGACGCTTGTCGTATTGGCGCCCCGCGACGCGATCCTCAGGAAGTCGCTGCACCCCTCTCCGCTGCAGCGCTCGATCTCGATCCGCGACTCGTTGGTGGCATTATCCGTCCACGTGAGGTTGATCCGCACGGCGGTTGCGGCGGCCGCGACCAGATCCGAGGGCGCCGCCGGTGCCGGCGGCGGCGGCGGCGGGCTACCGCTGAACGCGCTGTAGAGGATCGAGCCCTGGCCCGGTTCAGGGGGAGGCTTGTAGCCGTACGGATCGTTCCAAGTGATGTGATCGACCGTGGCGTTCTGCTTGAGTGCCGCATCCACTTGCTCCGGTGGCGCAAGGGGGTTGGTCTCGAGGTAGAGCGCGGCGACACCGACGACGTGGGGCGTCGCCATCGACGTGCCGCTCAACAACTCCGTGGAGTGGTCATCATAGATCCACGCCGAGGTCACATCCACGCCCGGCGCCCAGAGGTCGACGCAGCTGCCGCGGTTGGAGAAGTCCGCTTCCATGTCCGACGCGTCGGTCGCGCCGACGGTCGTCGCTTCGGGAGCGCTGGCGGGCGAGTAATAGCAAGCGTTGTCGTAGTCGTTCCCCGCGGCCACGCCGACGAAAATCCCGGCGTTCACCGCGGACGCGATCGCCTGGTTCATCTCGTCGAAGTACCAGCCGCCCAGCGACAGGTTGATGACCGCCGGGCTCTGGTGGTTGGCAATCACCCAGTCCACGCCGGCGATGACGTCGGACCAGTAGCCCCAGCCCTCGCAGTACAGCACCCGGACGGAGTACAGGCTCACGGCCTTGGCGACGCCGTACGTCGCTCCCCCGATCGTTCCCGCGACGTGCGTGCCGTGGCCATTGCAGTCGCTCGCGTCTCCGCCTTCGACCACATCGATGCCCGGCGACGCCCGTCCGCCAAACTCGGAGTGCGAGTACATGATGCCGGTGTCGATGATGTAGGCGTGCACGCCCGCCCCGGTTGCGGTGTACGCGTACGTGCCGCTGAGCGGCAGATCGCGTTGATCGATACGATCCAGCCCCCAGGTGGCATCGGACTGCTCGTCCACCGCGTGGACGATTTCGTCTTGTGTGACGGAGGCGACACGTGGATTCGCTCTGAGCGCGGCCGCCGCGGCGTCGGGCAGGTGCGAGAGTGCGAAGCCGCGGAAGGCGGCCGTGTAAACATGCCGCACGCTCGCGCCGTGTTGGGCCGCGACATCGCGAGCCACGGCGCGCGCGTCGCTCACGTCGCGCCGGAGCACGACAAGGTATTGGCCCGGCACGGCGCGACGGGGATGAGCATTGCGGGAAAAGCGAGGTGCGGCGGGCCGGACGCCCGTAGGATCGGAGTCCCGGTTGCATCCCAGCAGCAGCGTGAGCGGAACCAGCAGTAATGCGACGCGGGACACGGCGCTCATGGCAATCTCACTTTCTCGAAGCCTGGTGGGTGACCTTGCGTGTGACGGACAGCGGAGCGGAGGTTGCTCAGCGGACAACATGCATGGATCTGCTCACCCGAGTTGTGCCCCAGCGCCCACCAACCCTGCGGTTCTACGGGCCAATCGGGCTGACCGCCAATCATCGCACGGCAACTCGCTCGAACGTCGTCCCGCTCGCGAAGGGCCCCGCGTCGGCGCCGCTGTAGCAGTCGTGCACCGTCAAGACATCGCCCGCGAGCTCACCTACCACAATCACCGCGACCTGGCTGGGCGATGCGCGCGGGATCTCGAGCGTCACTCCGTTGTGCTCATCGATTCGCCCCGCGATGCGACCGAACGCGCTGGGCGAAATGCCGACGTCGCCCGTGAACCACAGCGTGACGCGACCCCCAAAAAGCATCCCCTCCACCGAGTCGACCCTCACGCTCACATGGAGGCCTGTATTCAAGACCGGTGGATCGACGATCCTGTTCGGCGCGGCGTAGCTCCACTCGCCGAGCATCACCGCCGAGGGTGCAACGGCGTCAGTGACTGATGCGGCACATGAACTGACGAGAATGACCACTAACAGGAGTGATGCGTAACGCGAAATCGAGTTCATCTGGCACCTCCGGCGCGTCCAGCGAGTGACTCATTGACGGACCGCCGGAGGTGGATTGCTTATCAGCTCATTCACGGCGTCGTTGCAGGAAGGAAGCTCGGCCCCTGCCTGCGACGCAGGCGCAAGATCTGACGCGTCGCCCGCTCAAAGGAGGCATCGACTCCAACGGATCGGCCTGACACTACTCCTAGCTGACTCGATTGACCGATGACCGGCACCGGCGTCTTGGCACAGGGGTACGTCGTGCCGTCGAGGACACAAGAGTCTGGTGCAAGCGCTCCGAGGCGGCCGTCGGCGTTATCGCCCCAGCACAACGCGACGGCTGCGGAACTCATCCCGCACGTCGCGAAGTAGCCGACGCTGATTGTCGCAAAGCTGACTCCGCCCGACACCTGAACGGGCGTCCTGCGGTCAATTGTGGAGCCGTCGCCGAGCTCAGCCACGCTGTTGTGCCCCCAGCAGAATGCCGCACCCGCGAGCGCCAGCGCGCAGGTATGCTCCTGTCCAACGCTCAGACCGCTGTCCGCCGTTGCAAACGGCCCTCCCGTCACGGCGCGTGGAGTCGGAAATATCCCATTGAGCGAACCGTCGCCAATCATGCTTCCGTCGCCCCAGCAATAAGCCGTCCCGTCCGAAGCAATGGCGCAGGAGTGTGAGTATCCAGCTCCCACAGCCACAAAGCTGTGGCCACCCGCAACCTGCGCGGGAGACGTGACGAATTGGCTAGTGGAACCACTGCCCACCTGGCCACTCTGGTTGTATCCCCAGCAGTAGGCCTCGTGGGTCGATGTGACACCGCATGTGTGGTAGAGGCCTGCGTGTACAGACTGAAAAAGCAGGCTGCCGTCGCCCACGAGCACCGGTACTGGGCTCGAGGAGCCGCTGGCGTCGCCCAACTGTCCCGCCTCGTTGTTCCCCCAGCAGTACACTGCGTTCGCAGTCGTCATCCCACAGGTGTGAAAGAACCCGACGGTCACGCTGGCGAACTGGTGTCCGCCTGTGACCGGCACGGGGGCGAGGCTGCTGGTCGTCGAACCGTCACCCAGTTGACCATGGGTGTTGTCCCCCCAGCAGTAGGCTTCATTGGCCGGTGTGACAGCACAGGTGTGGAGGGCACCAGCGCTCACCACAGCGAAGGAGTAGCCGCCTGCGACGGCCCGCGGCGTCTCCGCGCTCGCAAGCGTTTCGAGGCCAGGACTCCGGAATCCGATGCCCAGCGCCCCGTCACCTCCAAACCCCCAGCAATACGCCGAGCCATCGCTCGCGCTGGCACAGCCGACGCCCCCGGCGCTCACCGACCGGAAATTCACCCGATCGGCCGCGATGCCGGCCGATCCGGCCATTGCTTCGCTCGTCGCCGTGATGCGTGCCGCGCCGGCGGCGAGAGTGGTGACGATCCCGCTCTGTGAAATGGTTGCCACCGATGGATTGTCACTCGACCACGTCACAGCCCTGCTGAGCACATGTCCAGCCGCGTCCCGGGGCACCGCAACCAGTTGGACTGCTCCACCGACGACGGTCTTCGCATCCGACCGCGCGGCGACTGCAGTAACCGGTGCGCCGCCTGGCGCCGCTTCCCAACTGCCCTCCAACCAGATGCGCTGGTTTCCGATTGGGCAAACGTATTGGCCGATCAGCTTTGTCGCTGGCGATCCGGTGAGAACCCCCTGGTAGCGGCAGTCCCCTCCAGCCTCGCCGAAGCTGATTCCATGACTTGAGAGGTAGCCGTCCGTAATGAGAACTGACCACGCTGTGTTGTCCCACGAACGCAGCGGGACGCCGGGACCAGGGTGACCGAGGCACGTACCGACCTGCGACACTGTCCCGCTGACCTCGGCACCGTTCTGGGTGAACCGATAGGATCCCGTGTCGCTGCAGGACACGGCCTTCACACCTACACCTTGATTGGGATTACCCTGCACGAACCACCACACCGTGATCTGCTCGGTGAAGTTCCACTCCCCCGCGATATCCATCACCACCGCGACGGTCGCACTGTCGGTCTTGGCCTCGCTCGTCGCGGTGATCACGACTGTGTCCGACACCGCGAGGCCCGTTACTACGCCGGTCGGCGTAACGCTGGCCCGCGTTGGCGCGCTGCTTCTCCACGTGACCGGGCGGTCCGGGAGCACGTGGCCGCTTGCGTCTTTCACCTGGGCCGTCAGCTGCAGCGTCTGGCCGATCACGACGCCGGCCGCGGGGGGCGTGACCTCCACCGAGGCCACAGGCGCGGTAGGCGTCGTAGGATCGCTGCCGCAGGCACCGAGCAGCCACGATGCGAGCGCGATCACCGAAGCGAGCCCTCGCGTCCGTAGGGATGTCAAGTGACCCTCCTGACTGCCGTTGCGTCCGTTTGACGGATCGCGGGAGGCGGATTGCTTGTCAGCCGTCTATGGCTTCGGAACCGCGGTCTCCGTAAACACCACCTCAGCCCGGCGTCCGGTCCCATCGGTCAGAGCGGCCCGCACGCGCACCTGTGGCTGGCTCCCGCCGAGCCGCATCTGCACCGCCGAGATACCGGCGGCGTTGGTTGTCAGAAAGTGGGCCGAGAGCTCTGGCAGGACAGCCAGGGTGTCGCCATCGAACAGCATGTCCCATTGAATCAGCGCCCCAGCCTGAGGGCTGCCGTCATCTCCCAGCACCCGCACGCGGAGGGATTCGGCAAGGAACGCGCGCATCGTGTCGACTTGACCGTCGCCGCTCACCAACTCGACGGAGCGGAACGGAACCGGCAGCGGCGGCATCTTCCCCAGCGGCGACCACGACGGTGAAAACCCTGCTCCCATGCGCTTCATACCAGTGCCATCTGCGAAGATGGACGTGATCCCGAAGAGCTCGTACAGGATGCGGCGGCTATCTGGAGACCATGTGGGCGAGCCTCCCCCCACGAGCCGTCTGAGCCCGCTGCCGTCCGGATTCATGGCGTATATCCCCGGCCAGCCGTATCCGTATGCAAGGTATCGTTGAAAAACGATCGTCTGACCATCGGGGGACCAAGACGGATAGAAGTCGATCGCCGAGTCACTGGTCAGCTGCATCACGTTCGACCCGTCGGCATTCATTACGTGAATGGCGTTCACTCCAGTTCGGGAGCTTGCGAAGACGATGCGCGATCCGTTCGGCGACCAGCTCGGGTGTGAGTCGTAACCCACAAATGAGAGTCGCGTCAGGCCGCTGCCGTTCGCGTTCATCACGTGAATGCTGCCGTCCCTTGTGAAGGCGATCTTCCGACCATCAGGTGACCACGCCGGGTCTTGGTCGGTCGTGGGCCCGGACGTCAGGTGCTGGAGACCAGACCCATCCCAATTGACCACATAGATGTCCCAATCGTTGTGTTGCGTGCGGTCGCTTTGGAAGGCCAGCTTCCTGGCGTCCGGTGACCACGCCGGGTTATCGTCGCGCGGACCCGTCGTCACTTGTCTCAGATTCGTGCCATCGGCGTTCATGAGGTAGATCACTTCGTACGGCGTCCAGAACGCGATCTGGCTGATGCTGTTCGAGTCCGGTGGTGGCGGCGGCGGCGGCGGCGGGGGAGGCGGCGGCGGTCCACCCGACGGATTCACGACGATGTTGCCGCTTTGGACTTCGATGAGGTCAGCAGGTTCCGAGTCCGGGAAAACGGGCGGCGTGTTGGCACACCAATCGTGGGCCGCGCCCGTTGCAAGATTCGCCAGCATCAGGCTGAGCTGGTCGTGCACAACGAGCGTCGGTGTGCCATTGTCGACGGCGCGCCACGCCGCCTCCTGCCCAGTGCTGCCGGCAGCGGCGTCGCTGGAACTGTCGATGATGCCACCGACCCACGTCGCGTTGCCGCCAACGATCGTGAAGCAGGTCACGCGACCAGAGAATCGGACACCCGTCTCGGGATAGAAGCCGACGAACGTTCCCGTCACCTGGCCCTCGGCGTCGCGGATCGCACGCATCTCGAACGTGCGAAGCGTCTGGCTGAAGGGATTCGTCAACAGCGCGACGGGGTCGGTCGCGACACTCGCCGCGATGACCGTCGTGCCGGTCGTAAAGTCCGCCGTTACCGTTGTCCCCATCTGATCGCCGGTCAGGTCAGCGAGGTCCTTGGGAATTGACAGGACATAGTCCGTATTCGGGGAGAGCTGCTGCGCTGGTTGGAAGTCTGCGCGCAGACCGTCGGCCGTCAGGACGACGCTCCCGCGCACCGGGGAACCATTAAGCAGGACCTGAATTCTTGCC
>DASWEL010000262.1:0-22795 GCA_036394755.1 Gemmatimonadales bacterium
CGCCACAACTTTGCACATTGTGTCTGATTTTTCCATTGTTTGGTGTGAGGAAGGTCACCCCAACCCGCTTCAGGGTGCCGTCTGGAGCGTCAGAGTGACCCGTGTCCCTTTGCCGGGGTCGCTTTCGAGCGTGATCACGGCGCCCCAGCTCTCCACCAGGCGGCGCGCGATCGCCAGCCCGAGACCGGCGCCGCTCGACGTCGTGGAAAACGTCGGCTCGAAGACGCGCGGGAGGACCTCCGCCGGAATCCCGCGGCCATCGTCGGCGACGACCAATTGCCGGCCGCTGGCGGCGATCTGGACCGTCACCCGTTTCGCGTCGGCGTTCCGCGCGTTCTCCAGCAGGTTCACGAGCACTTCTTTTACCTCGTCCTTGCGTGCGAGCGCCGGTGGGGGCGCTCCGTCGCTCGTCTGCACCTCGAACCGCGGCGCCGCGCCAAGATCGTAGAGCCGCACCACTTCGCGGGCCGTCGCCGCGAGATCCACCGGCTCCAGCGGCAGCTGCGCGGCGTCCGACGGTGCGCCGAACCGCGAAAACGCGCGCGCGATTCCGTCCAGCCGGTCGATTTCCGCCAGAATGCGCTCTGACGTTTCTTTGAGCGTCGCCTCGAACGTCGTAGACTGACCCTTCCCGCGCACCCGCTGCAGATGCTGGATGCCGAGTCGAATCGGGGTGAGGGGATTCTTGATTTCGTGCGCGACCTGGCGCGCCATTTCGCCCCAGGCGAGCACGCGCGCTGCACGCGTCAGCGCCGTCGCATCGTCGAGCGCGATGACGCAGCCGTCGGGCGCGGCGCCCAGCAGCGCGAGCTGCACGCGAATCTGCCGCCCGTCGACTTCGAACTCACGCTCCTGAATCACGTCGCGCTTCGCGGCAATGAACTCGGCAACCGCCTGCCACACGGGCGCCCAGCCCGCGGCCGTCGCCTGAGGCAGCACATTGCCAGGAGCCAGCGCCTCGCTCTCTCCCAGCACCAGCTCGGATGCACGGGGGTTCGCCATGGTAACGCGCAGCCCATCGTCCACCGCGATCACGCCGGTGGCGACGTTGGCGAGCACCTGTGCGGTGCGCAGCCGCGCTTCTTCCAGCGCCGCCTGGCTGCGGCGCACGTCGGTGGCCATCCGGTCGAAGGCACTGAGGACCGGCTCGAACTCCCGCGGCGTGCCCGGCGGGAAGGCCGGCGGCTCGCTGCCCCGCCCCACGGCGATGGCCGCCTCGCGCAGCGCGGCGACCGGTTTCGCGAGCCGGCGCGCCGCGAGGCCGGCAAGGTAGATCGCCGCCACCAACCCGATAAGCGTCGCCAGCAGGATGCCGAAGGTGAGATCCTCCCGCTGCTCCCGAATGCGCTCGTCGTCCAAGAGCTGCGGCGCTGCCAGCACTCCCTGCTCACCGGGTGGACCCGGCGCAACGACGAGAAAGCCTACGCGGGTCGGCCGGCCGCCGGTGCGCGCGTCGATGGTCGTCTCGAGCTCATCCTCGAGCGTGCCCCGGAAGACCTGGGGAGCGAGAAATGGATCGACCAATCCGAGCTCCCCCAGCACCGGCGAGCTCGTAGCCACGAGCACGCCACGGCGATACAGCCACAATTCGGCGTCGAGCCGGCGGCCCAACTCGACCAGGGAGCGCGCGATCGTCTCGGGCGGATCTTGGGCGACGGTTTCGGCGCCGGCGGCGGCGTCGCGGAGCGTCTGGCGAATGAGCAGATCGCCGGAGCGACGGGCATCCTCGGCCAGGTCGGTAAAGCTCCAGGCCGCAAATCCAAGAACTGGCAAGACGAAAAATGTGACGAGCACAGAGGTGAGCTGCGCGCGATAGCTCGTGCGCAGCGTCGTGATCAGCGCCGGCAGGCGCGGCCGCCAGCCCTCGGCGACGATGAGTCCGAAAAGCCACACGCCGGCCAGCAGCGCCACGTCGAATCCCACGACGAGAATGCCGCGGATCAGCAATGCCCACGGCCCGCCGAGCGCCACGCGCAGGTGGACGTGACGCGCACCGTCGGGAAGATCGACCTGTCGTTCGCCGCGCGCTGCCCATCCCTCCCGGCGCCATTCAACGGTGCCGCCAACCGCGAACCCGTGAATCGGGAGCGACAGCGTGATGGTGTACGGCGGCACAACACCCGGATCGCCGCGGAGAAACCGCGCCACGCGATTGGGCGGAAGCCACCGCGTTCGCGGACCGACCGCCACCGTGAGCACGGTGCCATTATTGAGCGGGACAACCAGGACGTAGTGAACGCCGGGGATGGCCTCCAGCCGTTCGATGCACGGGCCGTCCACCGCCGAGCGCGCGAGCGCAGAGAGCAGGCCGGGCTTGAGGTCGAGTTGCGCGAGCTGCAGCTCCGCGAGAAGCGGTCCCTCGGGCCCCGCGCCCCAGAGCTCGAGCATCGCGGGATAGTCCTCCGCGACGAGCGGCGACTCGACCCACAGCGCGTACAGATCGCCCGCGGTCTGCGGCGGGGGTTGTGAGGAGGTGATTAGGTGCTGGCTGAGACGCTCGAGCAACGCGACCGCGACGGCGTCGCCCTCGTGACCCAGCCGCTGCGCGTCG
Organism: Gemmatimonadales bacterium; assembly: GCA_036394755.1. Taxonomy (GTDB): domain Bacteria; phylum Gemmatimonadota; class Gemmatimonadetes; order Gemmatimonadales; family GWC2-71-9; genus 20CM-2-65-7. The sequence goes on from DASWEL010000262.1 coordinate 2,552, forward strand.
CGGGTGGCGAGCGACAAGCGTCCTTCGACCGCGGCGCCCCAGGCGATCAGCGCGGCTGCCGTCCCCGCCACGACGGCCATGCCGACGAGCGCCCAACGCCGCGGCGCGGGGAGGATCGCCCAGACGAGCGCCGGCAGCCAGAGGAACGTGTACCATTCCGGCCACGCGCCGTGCGGGCTCCACAGCCACAGGCCGCCGATCGCCGCAAGCGCAGCCCATGCGCATGCGGCGGGCGGCGCCCACGAGACACGCTCCGGTTCCTTCGTGCCCCGCACCAACGCGGCCGCCAGCAGAATGAACCCCATCGCCGTCACGGCGAGCGCAGCTTGCCACGACACCCACAGCTCGAGGCTGACCCCACTCGCCGGCGGCGCGATGCCGCGGCCGAAGTAGCGTACGACGTATGGCGCCCAGAGGATGAGTAGCGCCGCGGCTGCCATACCCCACCACGTTCGCTTCACGCCGCGTCGCCAGAGCGCACCGGCGGCCACGAGCACCACGACGCCGGCGACGAGGAGCGAGCCCGCCGAGGTACCGAAGACTCCCACGAGAGGTCGATAGAGCGTCGCCGGCGAGAACAACAACGACGGCCCCACGGGCGCGCGCAGCAGCGTCGCTGCCCCGACCAGGAGCACGGCCCACCGCCAGCGGCCGGGAGTCGCCGTCGCCAACAGGACCGCAAGCAGGAGCACCAGGCCGAGTCGGGCGAGCTGCGCGGTATCGGCAAGCGCCGCGAGTTTCGCGTCTCCTTGCGATGGCGGAATCGTTTGAACGGAGAAGAGCGTGTCGCCGGGAGCGCACGGCTTGTTCGGCGGCGTGCGTGGATTACAAATCTCGAAGACGCTCGAGTCGCGCGGTCCCTGGCCCGCGGGGAACAAGCGCAGCGACACGCCATACTCGCGTGCGAACTGTGCGGCGAGGCTTTGATCGCCATCCGCGATCGCCCGTGTCGCCGACAAGAGCACGCTGCCGACGGACGTGGCGGTCTGTGTCTGGCGCCGCGCCTCGAGCACGGCGTAGAATGGAGTCATGACCGCTTGCAGCTCGATCGTATCCTGCCCCACGGGGATGGTGCGGTGGCGTCCTGCCCAGGCGACGAAGGTTGGTTCTTCGCCATTCTGGAGCACAGCGGCGCCGCGCTCGAATGCCGGGCCGACCTCCACGGCGCTGGTGAGCCGATCGAATACCGATTCGCGCGGCAGCGCCGCCGCCGTCGCCCCGCGTTCGGCGACTCGCCGCGCTTCCGCGGTTGCCTGGCCGAGCGCCGTCCGCAAGGACCGCGACGCGGCGGTCACGCGCTGCTCGCGGAGCGCCGGCCAGCAGCACTCGATGCGCCATACGCGCAACGCACCGACGCCTAGGATCACACCGAGTAGCAAACTGGCGAGCGCGGCGGCCATACTCATCTTGTGCCGCGGGGCCGGTCGCCTGACGGCGAGCGCGACCGCGACAAGACCCGCCAGGCCCGCGAGCGCGGCCCACTCGGCAGCACCGCCGCGGAGCCACTCGGCCGTCGCGAGACTCACGAAGCACCCGGCGATTACAACGTGACCTTGCCGCTGCACCTGAGTGTTCTCACCCCCGACGCGGTGCGCGCCGCCCTGGCGCGCGACTCACGATTGTTGGTGCCCGTGGGCACCTGCGAACAACACGGACCCCATCTCCCGCTGGGCTGTGATACGATAATCGTCGAACGGCTGGCCGATGACCTTTCCGCCAGTTTCGGCATCCTGCGCGCACCCACCGTGCCGTACGGCGTGAACACCGCCACCAAGCGACCCTACCCCGGCAACGCCCCGGTGCGTCGCAAGACGCTGCACCGCTGGATGAACGATCTGCTGGGCTCTTGGGAGCAGAGCGGCATGGACCCCTTCATTATTCTTACCGCGCACGGGCACGATCCCCACCAGGAGGCCCTGTCGACGCTGCGCACCCGGCGGGCTCGCGTGTTCACGGTAGACATCTTTGCGCTCGATTTCACCGGCTATCTCGAAGACCCTGGCGGCCCCGGCCCCACCCACGGCGGTGAGCTCGACACGTCCCTCATGCTGCACCTGGCGCCCGACCTGGTCCGCATGGAGCTCGCGCAGGACTATCTCCTGACCGAGCGTCAGATCGAGCGGTATCGGCGGCGCGCCGCCGGCTCCGTCCCCGCCCTTTCGCCCGGTTCCGTGGGGCGGCCCAGCCTCGCGTCAGCCGAAAAGGGCGCACGCCTGTATAAGATGATTCATGACCGCATCGCGACGCGAGTTTTGGGAGCGGTAGCCGCATGAGCGCGTGTCTGGTCGCCCTGGCGCTACTGCAAGTCGGAGTGGGAACGCCCGTGGACGAGGGCGTGCTCGTCGTGCGTGTCGACACCCTCGAGGTCGCGCGCGAGTCGTTCCGGTTGACGCACGGACGATTGTCGCGCGGCGACGCCGGCTGGACACTGGCCACGACCATCCGCTACGATCGCGCGCGGCCGGTCATCGTGCTCGCCCCCATCCTCGAAGTGAACAGCGATACGATGCCCGCCACCCTGCAGTACGACGTCGCTGATCCGCGCCAGCCATCGCGCATCCTCGGCGAGCTGGGTCGGGGCCGGTTCACGGTGCGGCTCGTCGCGCGCGCCACCGAGCGTGCGCGGGAATTCCCGACCGGCCCCCGAACAGCGGTACTCGACGACTCAGTGTTCGCGCTGTACGTCTTCGCGGGCTGGCGGGCGGCGTCTGAGCCTTCCGCGCTGACCGCCATCTATCCCCGAGGCCTCCGCCGCGACGTCGTCCAGATCCAGGACCTCGGACTGGCGTCGACGACCTTGAACCGGGACCCTGCCCGACTGCGGCACATCACCCTGGGCGTCGAGGGCCAGGAGACGGTCAATGTCTGGCTGGATGAACGCGGCCGCCTCATGAAAGTCGATATACCCTCCAGGCACCTCGTCGCCGAGCGCCTCGCCGGCAGCTGACCTTGCTGCTCTAGTTCCCCCGACTAGGTTCCTGTCGCAGGCCGAAACCGCTGCAGTTACTAGCGCGTAGGGCGCTTCGACCGCACGACATATCTTTTCAAGGACGACCATGAAACAGGTGTTGATCGTGGCAGGCCTACTGTTAGGCCCCGCCGCCGTTGCCGTTGCGCAGCAGCCCAAGACCCCAGTTCCCACTGTTAACGCGGGCCTTTCCCTCCAAGACGCGATCGCGCTCGCACGGGAACGGAACCCGGCCTACCGCCAAGCCCTGAACAATCGGGGTCCCGCCGCGTGGGGCGTCCGGAGCGCGTGGGGTCAGCTGGTCCCGAGCCTTACCACTTCGGCAGGCATGAGTTACACCGGACCGGGCTCACAGACGTTTTTGACGTCGAGCTTCACGCAGAGCGTGTCGACGGTTTCCTCCTTCTACGATCTCGGCTTGTCGTGGCAGTTTTCCGGCGCCACGCTGTCGCAGTTGTGGCTGTCCCGTGCGCAACAGCGCGCCTCGGATGCTGATGTCGCGGGAGCGGAAAACGCGCTCCTCACAGGCATCAAGCAACAATACCTCACGGTGCTGCAGGCGCGTGCCCAGGCGGAGCTGGCGCAGAAGACGCTAGAGCGGAACGAGGAATTCCTGAAGCTCGCGCAGGCGCGCTACGGGGTGGGCCAGGCAACATTGATCGACGTGCGCCAGGCGCAAGTGGCTCGCGGTCAGGCCCTGGTTGCGCTGTTGCGCGCGCAGACGCTCGTCAGCACGGAAAAGCTGCGCCTCTTCGAGCAGATGGGTGTGACGCCACCGATCGATGTGGCGGCGATCCAACTGACCGACTCGTTCAGCGTGCAGCCTCCGACGTGGCAGCTGCCGGACCTCATGACGATGGCCGAGCAGCAGAATCCCGCGCTCAAGGCCCTGCGCGCACGGGAGGGCGCGGCGGCCTGGGGCGTGCGCGCCGCGAAATCGAGCTACGGCCCGACGGTGTCCGTGTCTGCCGGTTGGTCCGGCTTCACGCAGCAGTTCACGAATGTCGACCCGATTATTTTCAGCCAGCAGGCCGCGTTCGCGAGCCAGTACGGCGAGTGTCAGGACAACAACACGATCCGGACCAACGCGGGACTCGCGGCTAACGACTGCAGCGGCTTTATCTGGGGCGCCTCCGACGAGCAGGCGCTGCGGAACCGGAATTCCGTCTTCCCATTCCAGTTCACCCGGCAACCGTTTCAGGCCCGGCTCACGCTGACGCTGCCCATCTTTACAAACTTTGCGCGTGAGTTGCGCGTCTCAGAAGCGCGCGTCCAGCATGACAACCTCGAGGAATCGGTGCGGGCGCGCGGCCTGGGCGTCCAGACCGAGGTCAGCCAGGCGTTCCTGACGCTGCAGACCGCGTTCCGGACCGTCGGCTTGCAGGACACGAATCGCAGCGCGGCCCGCGAGCAGCTCCAGCTTGCCACCGAGCGCTACCGGGTCGGATCAGGGACGTTCTTCGAGCTGCTGGACGCACAGGTCGCCGCGCTCCGTGCCGAAAGCGATGCAGTGAACGCGACGTACGACTACCACAAGGCCTTGGCGCTGCTGGAAGCCGCCGTCGGCCGCAGCTTGCGTTAACCGAGAGGATCGAGCCGCCATGTCTAAGCGGAACAAAGTGTTGTTGGGAAGCGGAATCGGCGTCCTGGTCGTCGTCCTGATCATGGTGAGCGCGAGTGCGAAGCGCGAAAAGGGGATCGAGGTCCGATTCGAGACCGTCGGCCGCCGCGATCTCGTCGCCGCCGTCACCGCCAGCGGGAAGATTCAGCCCAAGAAGAAGGTGGACATCAGCGCCGACATCACGGGCCGCATCACGCGGATCGCGGTGCGGGAAGGCGATTTCGTCCAGAAAGGGCAGTTCCTGCTCCAGATCGATCCCACGATCTACCAGGCGAATCTCCAGCGCGCTCAGGCGGCGATGTCGCAGGCTGAGGCCGGCGCCGTCCAGGCGCGCGCCACGCGCGACCAATCGGCGCGCGCGTTGACGCGGACCAAGGAGCTGCACGAGCAGAACCCGAACCTCATCTCGCAGGAACAGCTCGAGCAGGCCCAAACGGCGTCCGATATCGCCGAGGCCAACCTGACGGCGTCGCAACACCTCGTGGAACAGTCGCGCGCCGGCCTGCAGGAAGCCCGCGACCAGCTGGCGAAGACCCATCTCGTCGCGCCAATGGCGGGTCGCGTCACGCGGCTCGCCGTCGAAGAGGGCGAGGTTGCGGTGCCGGGAACGTTCTCGCGCGAGACCGGCTTGCTGCTCACGATCTCGGATCTCTCCGTCATCCAGACCAAGGTCCAGGTCGACGAGACCGACGTCGTGCGGCTGCATCTGGGCGATTCGGTCGAGGTCACGATCGACGCCTTCCCCGACACCACGTTCATCGGCCGGGTCACGAAGGTCTCGAACAGCGCGATTCTGACCGCGGCGTCCGCCGTCGGCGGGGCGCAGAGCGACCGCGCCGTCGATTACGAAGTCGAAATCACGTTAGCCAATCCGCCGACCGAGGTGCGCCCAGACCTGTCGGCCACCGCGCGGATCGTCACGGATACGCGCAAGCAGGCGTTGGCCATTCCGATCATCGCGCTGACCGTGCGCGAGAACACGCCGATCTCGACCGAGCAGCGGCCGGCGCGCGGGGAGGCTCAGGCCGCGACACCGCGGGACACGAGCCATCGTGGTGCCGGCAATAAGAAGGAAACGGAAGGCGTGTTCCTCATTCACGCTGGTGTGGCGACGTTCCATGCCGTGAAGGTCGGCATTGCGGGCGAGGAGCACTTCGAGGTCGTGGAAGGCGTGCATCAAGGCGACACGATCGTCGCGGGACCGTATCAAGCGATTCGCGATCTGAAGGAAGGCGCGCGGGTGCGTCCGAGCCGGGAATCCGGCGACACGACCAGCCGGCGCCGCTCGTGAGCACCGTCCAGCTCTTTCGCACGGGTGATACGCCGCTTCCCGACGTCATCATCCTAGCGCACAAGCTGACGCGCGAGTACGACATGGGCTCCGAGCTCGTGCGGGCGCTGCGCGGCGTGAGCGTGCAGATCCAGAAAAACGAATACGTGGCCGTCATGGGCCCATCGGGATCGGGGAAATCGACCCTGATGAATCTCATCGGCTGCCTCGATACGCCGACGAGCGGCGAGTACTGGCTCAACGGGCAGAAGGTCAGCGATCTGGCCGACGATGAGCTGGCCCGCATCCGGAACAAGGAAATCGGGTTCGTCTTCCAGACGTTCAATCTGCTGCCGCGCGCCGACGCGTTGCACAACGTCGAGCTGCCGCTGATCTACGCCGGCATGTCGGCGCGCAGCCGGCGTGACCGAGCCGCGCATGCGCTGCAGCGCGTCGGCCTCGGCGACCGCATGGACCACCGGCCCAACGAGCTGTCGGGCGGCCAGCGCCAGCGCGTCGCGATCGCCCGCGCACTCGTGAACGAGCCCAGCATCCTGCTCGCCGATGAGCCGACGGGGAATCTCGACTCGACCACTGGCCTCGAGATCATGGCGCTGTTCCGGGAGCTGCACGACTCGGGTCAGACCGTGGTGATGGTGACGCACGAACAGGACATCGCGGCGCACGCCGCGCGGGTGATCACGCTGCTCGACGGCGTGGTGGCAACCGACCAGGCCCGGGCGGCCTGACGTGCGGTTTTTCGAAGCCTTCCGTCTCGCGATTCAGACGATTCGGGCCCAGAAGCTGAAGAGCAGCTTTTCGCTGCTGGGCGTGTTCGTCGGCGTGTCGTCGCTGATCGCCTCGTGCTCGATCGCCAACGGCGTGAACCGCTACATGACGGAAAAGTTCGCGCAGACGCTGTACGGCGTGAACACCTTCCAATTGCGGCGTCAGCCGATGTTCACGCCGAACGTGCCGGACTCGGTGTGGCGGGCCTGGCGGCGGCGCCCGCGTATCCGGTTTAGCGACGCCGAGGCGATCAACGAGGGCCTGACGGTCCCGGTGATGACCGCCTGGCAATCGAGCGACCGGGTTACCGTTTCCTACGGCAATAAAGAAGCGCGCGACATCGACCTCACCGCGGCGAGTGAGCGCTATTTCGACATCAAGAATCTGAACATCGCGCTGGGCCGGCCGTTCACGGGTGAGGAAAACCGCTCGGGCGCTCCAGTCGCCGTGCTGGGCGATGCGGTCGCCAAGCGCTTGTTCGCCGAGCGCGCACCGCTGGGGCACAGCGTGCGGATCGGCGGCGTCCCGTACCGCGTCGTTGGTGTGGTGGAGCATCAGGGCAGCATTCTGGGCTTTCCACTGGATCGCTTCGTCGTGGTTCCGGCCCTCTCGCCGGCTCAGAACCTCGTAAACCCACCAGGGATTCTCGACGCCTTCCTGGTGAAAGCGCGCTCGGACATCGAGATGCGCGAGGCGATGTCGCAAGCCGAGGGCATCATGCGCAGCCGGCGTCATCTGCGGCCCAAGGCTGACAACAATTTCGTGCTCGATACATCCGAAGGCGTGCAGCGCTTTTGGGCCGGCATCAGCGGTATTCTCACCACCGTCATCCCGGGAATCGTCCTCGTGTCGCTCGTCATTGGCGGCATCGTGATCATGAACATCATGCTCATGGCGGTCGCGGAGCGAACGCGAGAGATCGGGCTGCGCAAATCATTGGGCGCCCGGCGCCGGGACGTGCTGCGCCAGTTCCTCGCGGAGTCGACCGCGATCTCGCTCGTGGGAGCGAGCTTCGGGATCGTTGCTGGAATCGCCCTCACGATGTTGATCAACAAGATCACGCCGCTGCCCGCGAGCGTTTCCCCCGTCTCCGTGTTCATGGGCGCGCTCATGGGCGCGGTCGTGGGCATCGTCTTCGGCGTGTACCCCGCGACGCGCGCCGCGAAGCTCGATCCGATCACCGCGCTGCGACAGGAGTAACGGTATGACCGGGCTGTTCGAGGGCGTCGGCATCGCGTTGACATCGTTGCGCGCGCACAAGATGCGCGCCGCGTTGACGATCCTGGGCGTCGCGATCGGGGTCACGGTCGTCATGGTGATCGGCGCCTTGATCAGCGGCTTCAATAAAGGGATCTCGGACATGCTGGCGTCGCTCGGGCCGAAGACGTTCTGGGTCGGACGGTACTGGGGCGGGCAGAACGATCAGGACCCGGAAGACCCGAATCCGTGGCGACGCCGGCCGCCGATGACGGTCGAAGAGGCAGACCGGCTCGCGCAGCTCCCGACTATCGCGTTCGTCGTCGTCGACGAGTACACCTCGGCCGACATCGAATTCGAAGGCCACCGGATGGCCGCGATCGGGATTCGCGGGCGCAATGCCGACTGGCCAAAGATCGAAGGCGGGCAGATCGAGCCGGGCCGCTCGTTTACGCACCTCGAGGACGCATCCAACGCGCATGTCGCGGTGATCAACAACAAACTGGCCGAGAACCTGTTCGGCCAGCGCGACCCGATGGGACGGCGCATCAAGATCGGCGGGCTGCCCTACGACGTGGTCGGGGTCTACAATCCCCCGCCCCGGCTGTTCGGCGAGTCCGACCAACCGGAGGTTATGATGCCGCACGGCACGTTTCAAAAGGACCTGCGGTACTGGCCAGGCTGGATGGACATGTTCGTCGTGCCGCAGGATTCGGTTCCGGTCGACCGCGCCATCGACGATGTGACGATGGCGCTGCGGACCATGCGCGGGCTGCGCCCGGGTCAGAAAAACAACTTCGACGCCGTGACACAGGAAGTGTACGTGCAGGCCGTCAACAGCTTCACCAAGCTTGCGCGCTATCTGATGGTCGCGCTGTCGTTGGTGGGCCTGATCGTCGGCGGCATAGGCGTGGTCGCGATCATGATGATCTCGGTCACCGAGCGTACCCGCGAAATCGGCGTGCGCAAAGCGCTGGGCGCGCTGCGCCGCGAAATCATGTGGCAATTCCTCGTCGAGGCGGCGACGCTAACGCTCATCGGCGGCATCGTCGGCATGGTGTTCGGCTGGGGAATCGCGTTCCTGCTCCACAACTTCACGCCGGTCCCCGCCTACGTTCCCCTCGGATCGATCGTCGCCGCGCTGGTGATCGCGGCGGCGACGGGACTCGTCTTCGGTATCTACCCGGCCAGTAAGGCGGCGCGCTTGGACCCTGTCGAGGCGCTGCGATACGAGTAACGGTGTCCTTCCTCGACGCCGTTCGCCTCGCTTTCCAGACTCTCCGAGCACAGAAGCTCAAGAGCAGCTTCTCGATCATCGGCGTGTTCATCGGCGTGATGTTCCTCATCGCCGTGGTGTCGGTCGTGGAAGGAATGAACCGCTACATGACCGACAAGTTCGCGGGCACGCTGCTCGGCGTGAACACGTTTCGCCTGCGCCAGTTTCCCGACGTCCAGCTCGGCAACGTGACCGACTCGATGTGGCGGTCCTGGATGCGCCGGCCGCGCGTCACGTACGAAGACGCCCAGGCGGTGATCCACAACGTGACCGTCCCGGTGGTCGCGGCCTGGGAGTCGAACACGCGCGGCACCCTGACCGCGGGCAAGCGGACAGCCAAAGACGTCCAGGTCACCGCGGCGACCGAGCTCTACTTCGAGATTCGGTCGCTCACGATCGAGGAAGGCCGGGCGTTTACCGGGCAAGAGGTTCAAGCCGGCGTCCCGGTCCTCGTGCTGGGCCACGACCTGGCCGAGAAGCTGTTCGAGGGGCAGGACCCGATCGGTCGTGAGGTGAAGATCTTCGAGATCCCCTACCGGGTGATCGGCGTGGTCGAGAAACAGGGCAACCTGTTGGGGTTCTCGCTCGACAAGTTCGCGGTCGCTCCCGCCAGCGCCCCGCTCAAGCGTTTCGTCAATCCGCCGCGCGTCGTGGAGGCGCTGGCCATGAAGGCCAACTCGCAGGCAGACATGCGGGAGGCGATGACGCAGGCCGAGGCGGTGATGCGCAGCCGGCGCCACCTGCGCCCGCGCCAGGCTGACGACTTCGCGCTCGAGACCGCGGACGAAGTGCTCGACTTCTGGGGCAAGATCAACGGCATTCTCAGCTACGCGCTTCCCTTCCTCCCGGGCATCTCCCTCGTCGTCGGCGGCATCGTCATCATGAACATCATGCTGATGGCAGTGGCTGAGCGGACCCGGGAGATCGGCATTCGGAAATCGCTGGGCGCGCGGCGCAGCGACATCCTGCGGCAATTTCTGGTCGAAGCCACCACGCTCGCCACGGTGGGGGCGGCTGCGGGAGTCGGCGTCGGGATCGCCCTGGCCGCGGCGGTCGCGGCACTCACGCCGCTGCCCGCCGCCGTCGCGCCGTGGTCCATCGTGGTCGGCGTGGTGCTGGGCGCCGGCGTCGGGATCGTCGCCGGCGTGTACCCGGCGAGCCGCGCGGCCCGGCTCGACCCCATCACCGCACTGCGAGCCGAGACGTGACCGGACTGTTCGAGGGCGTCGGCATCGCGCTGCAATCGCTCCGCACCAGCAAGGCCAGGGCCGCGCTGACGATCCTCGGCATCGCCATCGGCGTGATGGTGGTGATGTTGATGGCCGCCCTGATCAGCGGGATCAACAAGAGCGTGGCGGGTGTGTTCGAGTCGATCGCGCCGCGCACTTTCCTCGTGTGGCGATTCTTTCAGGCCGGTGTGATGGTCTCGGACGGTTCGGACGAGAACAGCCCGTGGCGGCGCAACCCGGCGATCAACGAGCTGGAAGCCGACCGCGTCCGGCTGCTGCCGTCCGTGCGGTACGTGACGCGCCGCGAGGAAAGCTCCGCCACCGTGGAGTTCAAGGACCTGCGGCTCGAATCGGTGCAGATCTCCGGTCTGTCGGCGGAGTGGGTCGAGGTGAACGGCGGCGACGTATACCCGGGGCGAACGTTCACGCGGTTCGAGGATCTCTCCAACGCAGCCGTGGCGGTGATCAATCGCAAGCTCGAGGATCAGCTGTTTCGCGGGCGCGACCCGATCGGGCAGACGATCCATATCGCCGGCGCACCCTTTACGGTCATCGGCGTGTACACGCAGCCGCCGAGTCTCTTCAGCGGCGCGGCGCCGCCGTTCGTCGGGATTCCCCACGGCGCGTTCGTGAAGAGTGTGCCGTACTTGAAGGGATGGATGCGGCTCGCGGTCGCGCCCGCGCCGGGATACTCGCAGCAGGAGTCCATGGACGAAGTCGTCACGACGCTGCGCTCGATCCGCGGGCTCAAGCCCAGTCAGGATAACACCTTTTCGATCGTGACCCAGGACAAGCTGCTCGACTCGTGGAACCAGGTGACCGGGATGTTCTTCCTCGTCATGCTGGTGTTGTCGTCGATCGGTCTGATGGTGGGCGGCGTCGGCGTCATCGCGATCATGATGATCTCCGTGACCGAACGGACGAGGGAGATTGGCGTGCGCAAAGCGCTGGGCGCGACGCGCCGCGCCATCCTGTGGCAGTTCCTGGTCGAGGCCTCGACCCTCACCCTGGTGGGCGGCGCAGTGGGCATGCTGTGCGGGGGCGCGCTCGCGTTCCTCATCTCGCACGTCACGCCCATCCCGGCAAACGTGCCGCTCTGGTCGGTCGTGGCGGCGCTGCTCGCCTCGGCACTGACGGGCGTGGGATTCGGACTCTATCCCGCGAGTCGGGCCGCGCGGCTGGATCCGGTTGAGGCTCTGCGATACGAATAAGCCGGCGATAGCTTTGTAGCCGTGCCTCTCTTCGAAGCCGTGATTCTCGCCGTCGATACGATCTGGAGCCATAAGCTCCGTTCGTTCTTCACGCTGCTCGGCATCATCGTCTCGGTCGCGTTCCTCGTCGCCGTCGTCGCCGTCATCCAGGGCATGAACGCCTATGTCCGCGAGCGGCTGGCGGGCGCGATCGTCGGCGTCAACGCGTTTCAGATCCGGCGCGACCCGATTCAGGTGGGATTCATCGACGACGAGGCCTGGAAGCAGATCCAGCGCCGGCCGATCATCGCGCCGGAGGACGTCGGCTTCATCGCGCGCGCCGTCCCCGATGCGGAAGCCATCGCCCTGCAGTCGGGTTGGCCGACGCCGATGGCCGACGTGCAATGGCGCAACCGCACGACCGGCGACGTCTTCATCTTCGGAGTCACCGCGCCCTACGTGCTCGTGCAGGACTACACGTTCGCCGCCGGGGAGCCGATCAGCGACATCGACCTCCAACAGCGGCGCTACGTCGCGGTGCTCGGCTACGACGTCGCCGACAAGCTGTTCGGCAACATCGAAGCCGCCATCGGCCGGAGCATCCGCGTCCGCGGCATTCAGCTGATGGTGAAAGGCGTGATCGCGAAGAAAGGGACGGTCCTCGGACAATCGTGGGACGGTTTCGTGATGCTGCCGCTGACGACGTTCGAGTCGATGTACGGGCGCCGTCAGACGATGGTGATCTCGGTGAAAATGGCCACGGCCGAGGGTGTCGCGCCCGCGATGCTGCGCGTCGAAGAAGCGATGCGCATTGCACACCGCTTGCGCCCGGGCGCAGACAACGACTTCACCATCGACACCGGTGAAGGACTGATCGCGTTCTGGGCCAAGCTCACGCGCGTCATTTTCACCGTCGTGCCGGCCGTCGTCGTCATCGGCATCGTGGTCGGCGGCATCGTCATCATGAACATCATGCTCATGAGCGTCACCGAGCGCACGCGTGAAATCGGGATTCGCAAGGCACTCGGCGCCGCGCGCCGCGACATCCGGCGCCAGTTTTTTGCCGAAGCGCTGACGCTCTCGGTGCTGGGCGGGATCGCCGGCCTTGCTGTGGGCGCCGGGCTCGCCGGACTGGTGCAGGTCCTGTCACCACTGCCGGCGCGCGTCACGCCGTGGTCCATCGGCATTGCGCTGGCGCTCGGCGTCGTCGTAGGGGTCGCGTTCGGCGTCTACCCCGCGCATCGCGCCTCGCGGCTCGACCCGATCGAAGCGCTGCGCCAGGAATAGATGGCCGGGCCCGCTCCACTCCACTCGGTCCGCGAGGGCTGGCGCATCGCCCTCGACCAGCTGCGCGCCAACAAGCTGCGGTCGGCGCTGACGGTGCTCGGTGTCGTGATCGGGATCGCCACAGTCATGGCGATGGCCTCCATCGTCGCCGGTTTCCGCGAACAGATCGTCAATACACTCGAGGTCGTCGGGCCGACGACGTTCCGCGTGCTCCGGTATTTCTCCACCACGGGCGTGAATCCCGACGCGGTGCCGCGGGAGGTGCGCATGCGGCCCAAACTGCTTCCACAGGACGCCGAGGCGATCGCGCGCCTGCCCGAAATCCACTATGCGGCGATCTGGACGCAGGTCTTTCAGCGGTTCGAGTACGGCGGGAACCACACGCGGATCCTGGGCGTCTTCGGCGCCGATGACCGCTTCATGGAGATCCTCGGCGGGGGCATCAGCTCCGGGCGCTCGTTCACCGCGGCAGAGCTGCGGGGCGGTGAGCCGATCGCGATCGTCGAGCAGCGCACCATCGACCGGCTGTTCGGCGCCGTCAATCCGATTGGCCGCGTCATCCGGATCGGGGGGCATCCGTTCAAGGTCATCGGTGTGTGGCAACGACCCACGAATATCTTCGAGGTGCCGGGGACGCCCGAGATCGCCGCCGTGGTGCCGTTCGAATCCGCGCGCCGCAGCTTCATCATCGACGAGTGGAATAGCCTGATCATCCTCGTGAAGCCGAAGCCGGAGGTCAGCGTCAGTCGCGCGATGGATGCCGCAACGGTGACCCTGCGGCGGCTGCGCGGCTCGCGCGTCGGCGACGCCAACACATTCGATTTGCTCACGTCCGATCAGGTCCTGAGTATCTTCGACAGTCTGACGTTTGCGTTCTTCTTCGTGATGCTCGTACTCTCCAGCATCGCGCTGATGGTGGGAGGCATCGGAGTGATGGCCATCATGATGGTTTCGGTGACGAGCCGGACCCGGGAGATCGGGCTGCGCAAAGCGCTCGGCGCGACGCGTCGAGCGATCCTGTGGCAATTCCTGGTCGAAGCAGCCACCCTGACGCTGCTGGGCGGCATCATCGGTATCGTGCTGGGGGTAGGCGTGGGTGAGGCCCTGAAGCGGCTGCTCGCGTTCAGCACGACGATACCCGTCGTGCCGGCAGCGGTGGCGACCGCCGCATCGATCCTCGTCGGCCTGGTCTTCGGCATTGCACCCGCGGCACGCGCGGCGAAGCTCGATCCAGTCGAGGCACTCCGGTATGAGTGAACAAGTGGACCTGCTCGCGATCGCTGCGCATCGCGACGACGTCGAGCTCACCTGTGGTGGAACACTCGCCCGGGCTGTGCGCGCGGGACATCGCGTCGGCATCCTCGACCTGACGCAAGGCGAAATGGGCACCCGCGGTGATGCGGCCACCCGCGCCGCGGAAGCGGAGCGCGCGGCGCAGACGATCGGTGTCGCTTTGCGACTCAATGCCGCCATGCCGGACGCGCATCTGACAAACGATGAGGCGTCAAGAAAACACGTGGTCGAGATGATTCGTCGAACGAAACCCCGGGTCGTCATTCTTCCCTACTCGGTGGGACGGCATCCCGATCACCGCATCGCGGCGGAGCTGGGCCGCGATGCGTGTTACCTGGCCGGCCTCGCGAAGTATGCGCCGGGCAAGGGCGGCGAAGCCCATCGGCCGTACAAGCTGCTGTACGCTCTCGCCTATCGCGAAGACCCGGTGAAGCCGACGTTTGTCGTGGACATCTCGGACGTGTTTGAAGTGAAGATGGAAGCGATTCGCTGTTACGCATCGCAGTTCACCGGCGCGAAAGCCGCCGGTGAGATCCATCCCACCGGGCAGGACCTGTACGAGCTGATCCGCGTCCAGTCGGCTCATTACGGCTCGCTCATCCGGCGCCGCTACGGCGAGCCATTCTACACGGCGGAGACCCTGGAAGTGGATGACGTGCTGAAGCTTGGCGTCCAGTCCATCTAGTTTGTAGATTGCGCCTTCCATGACGAAGCGCGTCACCTATCTCGACAACGCCGCGACGACTCCGGTGCGGCCAGAGGTGCTCGAGGCGATGCTTCCCTATCTCGGGAAGGAAGCCTTCGGCAATCCCTCGTCCGCGCACCGATTCGGACGCGCCGCGCGCGCGGGCATCGAAGAGGCGAAGCGCGCGGTCGCTACCGCGGTCGGCGCGGAGCCGAATCAGGTGGTGTTCACTTCCGGCGGTACGGAGGCTGACAACCTCGCGATCATCGGCGCGGCGCTCGCGGCGCGGGACCGCGGCGGGCCGTTCCGCGTCGCAGTCTCCGCCACGGAGCACAAGGCGGCCCTCGCCGCGGCCCATGCCGTAAAGCATCTGGGCGGCGAGGAGGTCATCCTCCCGGTGACGGCTTCTGGACAGGTCGAGAACGGCGCGGTCGAGAAGGCGCTCGAGCGCGGCGTCGCGATCGTAAGCGTGATGTGGGTGAACAACGAGGTCGGGACGGTCCAGCCCGTCGTCGAGCTGGCCACGCGGTGTTGTGACGCGGGCGTCCTGTTTCACTCGGACGCCGTCCAGGCATTCGGCAAGGTTCCGGTATCGTTCCGCGACTCGGGCTGCACCCTCCTGACCATCTCCGGCCATAAGATCGGCGCTCCCAAGGGCGTCGGCGCCTTGATCGTGCGCGACCGCAAGGCGGTCGAGGCGATCATCCACGGCGGCGGCCAGCAATTCGGGATTCGGCCCGGTACCGAGAATGTGCCGGGCATCGTTGGGTTGGGTGTCGCGGCTCGTTTGGCCGCCGAGGAGCAGCAAAGCCTGGCCGCACGGCTGGGCGAGCTGCGCGACGAGCTGGAGCGGCGCCTGGTCGCGATCGTCCCGGATGCGCTGATCAACGGCTGGCAGGGTGCGCGCGCGCCACACATCACGAACGTGTCGATTCCCGGGACGGACAGCGAAGCGCTGCTGATGCACCTCGACCTCGCCGGGATCGCGTGCTCTTCAGGATCCGCCTGCAGCACGGGCGCCGTCGAGCCGTCGCATGTGCTCACCGCGATGGGCGTCCCACGCGAGCTGGGGGTGGCGGCGCTGCGCTTCTCCTTCGGGAAGGACAGCACGCTCGAGGACGTGGAGGCGGTCAGCGCGGCGCTTCCACGAATCGTCGAGAAGGTGCGGTCCCTCTCGACCGTCTTGCACCGATGAGAGTCCTCGTTGCGATGTCGGGTGGCGTAGACTCATCCGTTGCCGCGGCGCTACTTGTCGAACAGGGCTACGAGGTCATCGGCGCGACGATGAAGCTGTTCTGTTACGGCGACAGCGTCCCCGACCGTCCCTGCTGCTCCCTCGATTCGATCACCGACGCGAAGCTGGTGGCGCACAAGCTCGGCATTCCGCACTACGTCCTCAATCTCGAGGACCGGTTCGGCCACGACGTGATCGACAATTTCGTTTCCGAGTACGCACGCGGGCGCACACCGATTCCCTGCGTGCGCTGCAACTCATTTACCAAGTTCCGCGACTTCCTCTATCACGCGGATGCGCTCGACTGCGATGCGATTGCGACCGGCCACTACGCGATCGCGGACGGCGGCGCGCTGTACCGCGGGCGTGACCGCCAGAAAGATCAATCGTACTTCCTGTGGGGCATCGATCGCGCCGTGGTGCGCCGGATGCTGACGCCCGTGGGCGATCTCACGAAGGACCAGACTCGCACCGTCGCCCGGCAGTTGGGATTGGTGACGGCGGACAAGCAGGAATCGGTCGAGATCTGTTTCGTCCCGGACGACAACTACGTCGCGGTGCTCGAGCAACATCTTCCCGCCGATGCGCCGGCGCTGGTGCCGGGACCGCTCGTCACCACGAACGGTGACGTGATCGGCGAGCACGCGGGGTTCGCGCGCTACACCGTCGGCCAGCGTCGCGGGCTCCCCGGCGGATCAGGCGAGCCGCTGTACGTCGTCGCGATCCGGCCCGAGACGCGCGAAGTCGTCGTCGGTTCAGGCGCGGAGTTGTTCGGACACGACGTGTCTCTCCAAGAGGTCAACTGGCTGGCGGATCCGCTCTCACCAGGTGACGCCGTGTGGGTGCAATGCCGCTATCGTGCGCGTGCCGTCCCCGGCACGATTGCTGCGCAGGCGGACGACCGCATCGCGCTCCGGCTCGCCGAGCCGGTCCGGGCGATCGCACCAGGGCAATCGGGCGTGCTGTACGACGCCAACGATCGATTGCTCGGCGGTGGCGTAATCGCCTAGCCTGGTGAAGCGTGCGGGAGGTCACAGCACCTCCGGCCGCCGCGCGTGCAGAATTCGGGCTCGCCCCCACAATTTCTCTTGGAGGTAGTATGCGGTTGCTCCTTCGCGCCGGAGTCGTGGTCGGCTTAGCGGCGATGGTGGCGTGCGGCAAAGACGCGCCGTCCCCGGTCGACTTCAACGATCCGGCTGCGGTCACGGCCAATCTCTCGGCGGTCGACTCCGCGTTCGATAGCGACGTCTTCCGCAGCTTCTCCACCGCGTCGATCATGCTCGATGTCGCGACCGCGCCGGCGTTCCGCCCGGCGGCGACTGTGCTCGAGACGCTGCGGCCCAAGCTGGTCCGGACGGGCGCCCGCATGTTCCTCCCGACCCTGCAGCAGGCGCAGAAGCTGCAGGTGATGGTGCCGAACCTCAGCATTTCCGCCGCTCAGGGCCGAATCATCCCCGACACGATGTACGGCCGAGTATTCGAGTGGGATACGTCGCTCAATCAGTACACGTGGCAGGGCGCGACCGTCGCCAACCTCACGGGCGTGCGGTTCGTGCTCTATGCGACCGGCCTCGATGGCCAGGTCGTCGAGCCGGTCAGCGCGATCGGGACGCTCGACATCATCGATCAGAGCACGCCGACCAAGCTGCAGCTGCAGATCCTCGTCAAGGGCGGCGCGACGACGTACGTCGACTACACCGCTTCGTTCACCAGTGGCGTGTCCTCTGCCAACGCAACGGTCACCGGCACGATCACGAACGGGCTGAGCGGCGGCGATAACAAGACGCTCTCCTTCGACGAGACGCTTTCGGTCAACGCCGCGGGCGCCAACGTGCTCGCGACGTTTGCGCTGAACAACCCGGCGATCACGCTGATGCTGAACGAGTCGGTGGCGTTCGAAGACCCGAACATCGTTATCAACGCCGACTTCCGGCTGATCCAAAATGGCGAGACGATCCGCGCGGTGGGCCACATTACGCTCAACACCGCGACCAACGCGGTCACCGTCAGCGTCACCGTCTACGTGGACGGCCATCCGGTGGCGTCGATCAGCGGCGATCCCGCCACGGCGCAGTGGGTCGATGCGGGTGGTCAACCACTGACGGCCGCGGACTTGATCGCACTCGAGAAACTGTTCGACGCGTTCGAGAACTTCGGCAATACCCTCTCTAACCTGACCGCGCCGGTCGGCACGTTCGCCGGCCTGTAATCGCGCAGCAGCAAGACCGACTCCCCGTCCGGCTCTGGCCGGGCGGGGAGTTTTGCTTTATTACCTACAGGCGGTCTGTCCGACTCACCCGACGCTCTCGAGGCTCCCGATGCCCACACGCCGTCGCTTTCTCGGTTCGTTGTTCGCCGCTACGGCCACCCTCCCCGCGTTGAAGAGTGACGCGCTTGCGCGGATCCTTCCGGCCGCGCGGCACGTCGATGGCCGGAGTCCCGAGGATATCGCGGCGGACGAAGACTTCTGGCGTGAGATCCAGGCGGCGTTCGACATCGATCGCGGCATGATCAACCTGAACAACGGCGGCGTGGCGCCTTCACCGCGCGTCGTGAACGCCGCCTTCCAGCGCTACCTCGCCGTCTCGAACCAGGCGCCCGCGATCACGATGTGGGCCTGGATCGAGCCCGAGATCGAGGCCGTGCGCCGCCGGCTGGCGGCGAACTTCGGGTGCGATCCCGAAGAGATGGCGATCACGCGCAATGCGAGCGAGGCGCTCGAGATCGTGCAGCTCGGCCTGCCGCTGCAGCGCGGCGACGAAGTCCTGACGACGACGCAAGACTATCCGCGCATGATCACGACCTGGAAGCAGCGCGAGCGGCGCGACGGCATCGTGCTGAAGCAGATCACCTTCCCCGTGCCGCCGCCGTCGCAGGATGATCTCGCCCGCCGCATCGAAGCCGCGATCACGCCGCGGACCAAGGTCATTCACATCTGCCACATCACGAACCTCACCGGACAGATCTTCCCGGTGAAGCAGATTTGCCAGCTGGGCCGAGCGCGCGGCATCGAAGTGATCGTGGATGGAGCGCACGCCTACGCGCACTTTCCGTTCATGCGCGACGAGCTGGACTGCGATTACTACGGCACGAGCCTGCACAAGTGGCTCACGGCGCCGATCGGCACGGGGTTCCTGTACGTCCGGCGCGCGAAGATCGCGAAAATCTGGCCGATGATGGCGGCACCACCCGAGATGAACGACAACATTCGCAAGTTCGAGGAAATCGGGACACATCCGGCGGCCAATCACAACGCGATTGTGGAAGCGCTGGATTTTCTGGACGGCATCGGGCCCGAGCGGAAGGCCGCGCGGCTGCGCTTCCTGCGCGACCGCTGGGCCAAGCGGCTCGAGCGGGTGGCCGGCGTGAAGATCCTGACGCCCTACGATCCCGCGCAGTCGTGCGGGCTGGCGTCGTTTACACCAGGCCAGCTCGACGTCGGGAAGCTCGCAGGGTTCATGTTCGACCGGCATCGCATCATCGTGACGCCGATCGCGCATCCCGAGTTCAACTGCCTGCGGATCACGCCGAACGTCTACACGACGCTGGCGGAGGTCGATCGCTTTGCGGATGTGATGGAGGAAGTCCTCCGCAAAGGACTGCCGACGTCCTAGGGAAGCAGCGCCACGATCCGCAGCGGCCCACCGCTGCCGCCCTTGATCTTCATGGGGAGCGCGATCACGAACGCCCCGGTGAGCGGCAATTCCTCCAGGTGCGCCACATTCTCAAACGCCGGCACGTTCGAGGCGAACAGCCGGCGATGCACCTGGTACGTCGTGGACTGGCCGTAATCGATGCTCGGCGTGTCGATCCCCACCGCACCGACCCTGCGGCGAACCAGCGCGCGGGCCGCATCGAGGTCCAGACCGGGGAAATGCAGTTGCGCGACGCCCACCGGGCCCGTTTTCGTGGTGCCGAGGTAGCGCGCGCGATCGGGCCAGCGCGTACCCCAACCCGTACGGATCAGCACGATGCTGCCCTCCGGGATCTCTCCGTGCGCCGCTTCCCAGGCCATAATGTCCGACTGGTGCACGCGATAGTCGGGACTGGAGTCGGCTTTCCCACGGACGTCGATGACCACGGCAGGGGCAATCAATTGGCTCAGCGGAATCTGATCGGTGGTGCGTTTCTTTTCGATGAAATGCGCCGGGGCATCGAGATGTGTACCGCCGTGCTCGGCCGCGCTGAAGTTATTCGCCGCGTAG
>DASWEL010000263.1:0-10963 GCA_036394755.1 Gemmatimonadales bacterium
CCAGGGACTCGATCCCGGGAACAACCCGCTGGGCGGCGCCACCAGGTGGGCGATCGGCGTCGGCGTGAACCCCGGCGCGAACGATCTGGATCGCGAGCTCTCGCGCTTTGCGTGGAAGGTGGACGCGGGAGCGGAGTTCGCTGTTACGCAGCCGGTGTTCGACGCGCGCCAGCTCGAAGCGTTTCTGAAGCGCGTCGAGCAGTTCAAGACGCCGATCGTCGCCGGCATCTGGCCGCTCATCTCGCTCCGGAACGCCGAGTTTCTGGCGAACGAGGTGCCGGGCGTGTCGGTGCCCGACGAAGTGTTGCAGCGCATGCGGAAGGCGCAGGAAAAAGGAAAGGAAGCCGCGCTTGCCGAGGGTGTGGCGATCGCGCGCGAGATGTTCTCGAAAGTGAAGCAGATGGTGCAAGGAGTGCAGGTGAGCGCGCCGTTCGGGCGTGTGGAGATCGCGTTGCAGGTATTTCAGTAGACGTCATCAGGGGCCATGCCGGAGCTCCCCGACATCACGATCTACCTCGAAGCGCTGCAGCCACGGATCGTCGGCCAGCCGCTCGAGCGCGCGCGCATCGTCAGCCCTTCGTTGCTGCGGACCGTCGATCCCCCACTCAGCGCGGCGGAGGGCCGTCGAGTCGTGGGACTGCGACGCCTGGGGAAGCGCATCGTGTGGGAGATGGAAGGAGACATTTTCCTCGTCTTCCATCTGATGATCGCCGGTCGGTTCAAGTGGCGGCCCGAAGGCACGCGCCCCCCCGCCAAAGTCGGCCTCGCGTCATTCGACTTTCCATCCGGAACGCTGCTGCTGACCGAGGCGAGTCCCAGGAAGCGGGCGTCGTTGTATGTGGTGAGCGGGGAGGCAGGGTTGGCCGCGCACGATCCCGGCGGGCTCGACGTCCTGGACGCCGACGTCGAGGCGTTCAAAACACGGCTGCAGTCCCAGTCGCACACGCTGAAGCGCGCACTCACCGATCCACACCTGTTCGATGGCGTCGGCAACGCGTACTCCGACGAGATCCTGCACGCGGCGAAGCTGTCGCCGTTTCAACTCTCCACCAAGCTCTCGGACGAAGAGATCGGTCGCCTGCACGGCGCCACACAGCGCACGCTGCGCGAATGGATCGACCGTTTACGCAACGAGGCACACGGCGATTTCCCCGAGAAGGTCACGGCCTTTCGCAAAGAGATGGCGGTGCACGGCAAGTACAAGGAGCCCTGCCCGGTCTGTGGCTCGCCGGTGCAGCGCATTCGCTACGCCGCCAACGAAGCGAATTATTGTGCGACCTGTCAGACCGGCGGGCGTGTGCTCGCCGATCGCTCACTCTCTCGGTTGCTGAAAGCGGATTGGCCGCGCTCGCTCGAGGAATGGGAAGCAAAGATCGGCGGGTGAGCCTCCGGCGCGCGCTGCCCGCGGACGCGGAGACCGTCGGGCGCATTCACGTGGAATCGTGGAATGTCGCCTATCGCGGCATCATGCCGGACGACGTAATCGTCCGGACGGACCTCGCCTATCGAACGAAGTTTTGGGCGGATCGCATCGCCGACCAGGCGTGGCCGGTGTTTCTGATCGAGGAAGACGGCACCGCGGTCGCCTTTTGCCAGATGATTCCGACCCGTGACCCGGACGATGATCCCGCGCGCGTCGGCCATATCACGTCGCTACATGTCCTGCCGGATCTGCGCGGCCATGGGTACGGCCGCGCGCTCATGGATCACGTGCTCGAGGAATTCCACCGCCGCGGATTCGCGGAGGTGACGCTGTGGGTGCTGGAAGAAAACCGCGAGGCGCGGCGGTTCTACGAAAAAAGCGGCTTTCATCTCGACGGCGGCACGCGTCGGTATCCTCGCACACAGGTGCCCGAGGTGCGCTACCGCGTTAGACTTCCGATTCCACTTTGACGCTCAGGAGCTGCACGTGCGACGCGTTCTGCCCGCCACCGTCTTCCTTGCCGCAATCGCCAGCATCACCGCTGCCGCCCAGGGCTTCCCGCAGCCATCGGGCTTTGCCGTCGACGATCCGGTGCTCCGCCGCATCTGGGCGATCGAGACCGACAGCTCGCAGCTACCGCGCCTCGCACAAGTGCTGTTCGACTCGCTCGGACCGCGCCTGACCGCATCGCCCGGGATGACCGCGGCGCAGAATTGGGTACTTGCGACCTACGTGAGCTGGGGAATCACCGCGCGGAAGGAACAGTACGGCACGTGGCGCAGCTGGCGCCGAGGCCCGACGCACATCGACCTCATCACACCGCGTCAGCGCACGCTCGAAGGCATGGCGCTCGCCTGGAGCCCGCCGACGCCACGCGGCCGCCCGCTACGCGCCGGTGTCGTCATCCTGCCCGACGTGGCCGATAGCAACGCGTTGGTCGCCTGGTTGCCGCAAGCCAAGGGCAAGTTCGTGCTCATCTCGATGGCGCAACCGACCTGCCGACCGGACGACAGCTGGGAGAAGTGGGCGACGCAGGGCACCGCCGACTCGATGAAGGCGCGCCGCACGGCCGCGCAGCAAGCCTGGCAACAACGCCTCCAGCGTACCGGCTACGTCACCGGCGGGGGCGTGGCAGGAGCCGCCGGGCTCACGCGTCGCCTGGAAGCGGCAGGCGCGGCGGGGATCATTGGGAGCCTGTGGTCGCAGGGCTGGGGCGTGCAAAAGATCTTCACCGCGTACACCGACCGGGCGCCCGTCCTTGATATCGCATGTGAGGACTACGGTCTGCTCTACCGCCTCGCCGAAAACAAACAGGGGCCCGTCATCGAAGTAACCGCCGAGTCGCAGGCGCTCGGTGAAGTGCCGGTCTTCAACGTGGTCGGTGAAATCAAGGGCAGTCAGCTCCCCAACGAATACGTCATGCTCTCCGCGCACTTCGATTCGTGGGATGGCGGCTCGGGCGCGACCGATAACGGTACCGGCACGATCTTGATCATGGAAGCGATGCGGATCCTGAAGCAGGTCTATCCGAGTCCACGGCGGACGATTCTCGTGGGCCACTGGAGTGGCGAGGAGCAAGGCTTGAACGGCTCCCGCGGCTACGTGCGCGATCATCCCGAGATCGTCAGCGGACTGCAGGCGCTCTTCAATCAGGACAATGGGACCGGTCGCGTGGAAAACATGAGCGCGTCGGGATTCCCCGATGCCGCGGCGAGTCTTGCGCGCTATCTCGGACGCGTGCCGGCCGACATCACGCGCAATATCAAATTCGGCTTCCCGGGCGCGCCCTCGGGCGGCGGCACGGATCACGCGTCCTTCGTCTCGTGCGGCGCACCGGGATTCGGCCTCGGCTCGGGCGACTGGGACTACGGCCGCTACACCTGGCACACCAACCGCGACACGTACGACAAGATCAGTTTCGACGACGTCAAGAACAACGCCGCGCTCGCCGCGATGCTGGTCTATCTGGCGTCCGAGGACACGGTTCGCATGTCGCGCGAGAAACGCACCGTCTTCTCGCTGACGCCGAGCGGCCAGCCGGGTGCCTGGCCGGAGTGCCGCGACGCTCAGCGGAGCACGCCGCCGCTGGCACCGGCGCCGCCGCCACCTCCACCACCGGCAACGCCTCGACCGTGAGCTTCGCGGATCATTTCTCGGGCGTTTCCGCCGCCTACGCGGCCTTCCGGCCGCGGTACCCGGACGCGCTGTTCGACTTCCTCGCGCAGACGGCGCCGGCCCGCGACGACGCGTGGGACGCAGGCACCGGCTCCGGCCAGGCGGCTGTGGGGATGGCTCGGCATTTCAAGCACGTCCTCGCGACCGACGCGAGCAGCAGCCAGATCGAGCACGCCACGCGTGATCCGCGCATCGACTACCGCGTCTGTCCCGCGGAGTCGTGCGATCTGGACGACGGGTCCGTCGATCTCGTCACCGCGGCGCAGGCGCTCCACTGGTTCGACCGCCCACGGTTCTGGACGGAGGTTCGGCGCGTTTTACGGCGCAACGGCGTGATCGCGGTGTGGACCTACGTGATGCTCGAGATCGCGCCACGGATCGATGAAATCGTGCGCCGCTTCTACCACGACGTGGTGGGCCCGTATTGGCCGCCGGAACGGCGGATCACCGAAGAGCGTTACCAGACCATTGAATTTCCGTTTGCTGAATTTGCGGCGCCCAACTTCGTGATCGAGCAGTCCGTAACGCTGGATGATGTCGCCGGCTACGTGCGCACCTGGTCGGCCACGCGAGGGTTCATCAAGCAACACCGCGAGGATCCGGTAGAGCGCCTCGTCGCCGAGCTCGGACCGGCCTGGGGCGATCCGCACAAATCACGGTTGGCGCGCTGGCCGGTAGCCATGCGGGTGGGGAGGATCGAATGAAAGACTGGATCACCAATGTCATCACGCGCGAGCTGAAGGCGCTGCGCCGCGAAATCGAATCGTACCCGAACGACGACGACCTGTGGGAGATTCCGGCCGGGATCGCCAACCCGGGCGGGAATCTCGCGCTGCATCTCGCCGGCAATCTCCAGTATTTCGTGGGCAACGTGCTCGGCAAGAACGGCTACGTGCGCAATCGCGACGCCGAGTTCGGCAGTCGCGACATTCCGCGCGCCGAGCTGCTGAGCGAGATCGACAACGCGATTGCCGCCGTGGAGTTGGGCATGAGCCAGGTCCGGGAGGAGGACCTGGCCAAGCCGTTTCCCGAGAAAGTCGGCGGCGTCAGCTCGTCCACCGGCGCCTTTCTGGCCCACTTCGCGACGCATCTCGCCTACCATCTCGGTCAGGTGGACTACCACCGCCGCATCATGAGCGGCGAAGGAAAGACCGTGAAAGCGCTGGCGCTCACGGAGCTCGATGGGACGTCGTCATGAATGCGCGCGTCGTCGGACGCCCCGAGCCCGACGAGATGCCGTCGCACTATGTCGGCTACATCAAGCGCGTGCCGGAGGTCGATCCGGTGATGGTGTGCGCGGCGCAGATCGAGGAGACGGTCGCGATGCTGGGCGGCCTCTCCGAGGCCGAGGCGATGTACCGCTACGACCGCGGCAAGTGGAGCATCAAGGAAGTCGTCGGCCATCTCACCGACGTCGAACGTATCATGGCCTATCGGGCCCTGCGCATCGCGCGCGGCGACACGACGCCGCTGCCCGGATTCGACGAGAACGCCTACGTCCCCGTCGCCAGGTTCGATAGCCGCTCGCTCGCCGATCTCGTCGGGGACCTACGCACCGCGCGCGCAGCGACACTCGCGCTGCTGCGCACGTTCGATGCCGACGCGTGGCAGCGCCGCGGCACGGCGAGCGGCAAGCCGGTCAGCGTGCGCGCGCTCGCCTTCATGATTCCCGGACACGAGCGCCACCATGTCGAGATCCTGAGAACGCGGTACGGCGTGGGAGGCGTGGCATCGTAAAGCAGGCGAGGAAGCGGCTTCACACGTAGATTAGAGGCCGCACACAACAAGGATTCCGTCGTGGTCATGACACTCGTTCTCGCGGCATTGCTGCAGCAGCCGGCGGCACCACCCCCCCCACCGCCGCCAGGACCCCCAGCACTCGAGGTCGGCGCCGTGGCGCCTGACTTCGCGCTCCCCGGCGCCACGCGCTACGGCACGCTCAAGAACCCGGTGCGGCTCAGCGACTATAAGGGGAAGACGGTGGTCCTCGCGTTCTTCTTCAAAGCGCGAACGCGTGGCTGAACGGTTCAAATGAATGCGTACCGTGATCAGTACGCACAGGTGTTCAACAAGGGCCGCAACGTCGTGCTTATCGCGATTAGCACCGATCCGGATACGACACTCGCCTCCTGGGCACACGATGCGGATTATCCGCCCCTCTTTGCGAGCGACACCGGTTCAGCGGTTGGAAGAGCCTACGGCGCCTTCAATGCCCAATACAAGCTCGACAATCGCAATTTGTTCGTCGTAGGTCCGGACGGACGAATCGCGTATCGGGCGACGCCGTTCCGGGAGATCGATCCGACGTCCTATACGGAGTTAGCGGCGGCGATCAACAAGCTGGTTCCGGCAGATACGACGGCGCATTAACAGGGCGGCCATGGCGGCACGGGCGGCAGAGTTCTACCGGGGACTCTTTGCCGCCCTTGGCGTCCCTGCCGCCCTTTCGATTGCCGCTTCGATGTTTTGGTCCTCACCGACACCCGTATAGACAACCTTCCCCGAGGAATCCAGCACCGCGATATAGGACGTCGAAGGAGCCTGGAAAGCCCGCACCGCCGCGCCATTACCATCCCACAAAAACGTGAAGGGCATGGGATGGCTCTCGAGGTGGCGTCGCACGCTGTTCTTGCTCTGATTCACCGCGACTGCGACCACGAGAAACTTCGCGCGATCACCGAGCTTCTTCTGCGCGGCCTCCATCTTCGGCAGCAGCGCGGCGCAGATCGGGCACCACGTCGCCCAGAACTCGACGATGACCGGCTCTTTGCCGATCCACTGTGACAGCGCCACCGAATCGCCGGTTAAGCTTTCGAGAGTGACCGCGGGAGGAGTTTCACCGACAGGAATTCCAATGACATCCTGTGCGCGAATGAGTGCGGGCCCAAGCAGCAGCAGTCCCGCGCACAGCGCACCGCGCACCGCGAACGCCTTCACCATACCTGCCCCGCTTTGACGAAATAGTATTCAGCCATGAGCAATAGAACCACGCCCGCCGCCTTTTTGATCCAGGACATCCACGCCCCGGCGCGGGGCAGCGCCGCAAGCGCACCCGAGAAGAACCCGACGACGACGAGCAGGGCCGACATGCCCAGCGAAAACACGAACAGGTACAGGAATCCGAGCACGGCGCTGCGCGTCGTCGCGACCCAGGTGAGCACCGCGGCGAATGCCGGCGCCCCGCACGGCGCCGCGACGAGTCCCGACGTCGCACCGAGGAGAAACACCGCCGGATACGACCCTCCGCCCAGGCTCCCCGCCCAGGCGGAGAGGCGCGCGGGCAGCCGCACGGGAATGACGTCGAGCAGCGCGAGCGCGAAGACGAGCAGCAGGTTGCCGATGACGAGCCGCGCCCAGAAGCTCGCGCCGATCGTGCCGAACAACGAACCGGTCATCCCGGCGATCATGCCGAGCAGCGCGTAGAAGAGCGACAGCCCGCCCACGTACGTGAGGGTCAAGCCAAGGGTGCGCCGCCGCGTCCGTCCCGGGGCGTTGACGCCGGCCAGCGTCCCGGCGGTGATCGGGATCATCGGGTAGACGCACGGATTGAGACTCGTCACCACGCCGGCCCCGAACAGCAGGGCCACAGCGACGAGCGGTTGGTTTTGCAACGCCTCGGAGATTCCCACGGCCGGGATAATAACACTCGAGGACGACCCCGGGCGTATCTTGTAAGACAAACCTCAAGGACTTCCTATGATGACGCGTCGCGCAATCATCACCGCAATGGGCTTGAGCGCGCTTGCCGTCGCACCCCGTGCCGGTGCGGCGCAGAAGTTCACCCGGCGGGCGCCCATCACTGCGGTGTCCACGCCGATCATCCTCGACACAACCGGGTTGTTCTTGGAGCGTGCCGCCCGCGTGGGCGAAGACATGTTCGTCACCGGCCAGCCGACGGAGCGCGCGCTCCGGGAGCTACAGGCCCAGGGCGTAACGACCGTGGTGAACCTGCGCACACCGGAAGAAATGACGGGCAACGTCAAGTTCGACGAGCCGGCGCTCGTGGCGTCGCTCGGCATGCAGTATGTGTATCTGCCCGTGCGCGGGAACGATCAGTACCCATACTCTCCCGCAACCCTCGTGAGGTTCGCGGATGCCGTAGGCAGCACGAAAGGCAAAGTGTTGCTCCACTGCACGGTCGCGTGGCGCGCGAGTCATCTATGGGCCGCTTACCTGATCAACCGCGGCGTCCCGGTCGACTCGGCGCTCGCGAACGCGCGGGCGATCAACCTCATGGACGACCACCGCATGGGCTCGAATGGGCGCCAACCGGTCGAGGACTTTCTCAACAAATCGCTGCCCACCCTCGGGCACCCGCCGCGTTAGAGGGCGTGAGTCGTACAGCGCTCGTTGCCGGGGCGACCGGTCTGGTCGGTAGCCACGTGCTCGCGCTCCTCCTCGCCGATGCACACTGGTCGCGCGTGGTGACCGTGGGCCGTCGCACGACAGCGCAGCAGCACGGCAAGCTCGAGCAACGCGTGCTGGACCTCGGCGCGATCGAGACCGCGAACAACTTGCCGCATGTTGACGATGTGTTCTGTTGCCTCGGCACCACCATCAAGCAGGCAGGATCGCAGCAGGCATTTCGGCTGGTCGATCACGCCTTCGTGGTGGGACTGGCGCGCGCCGGATTGCGGGCCGGCGCCACGCAGTTTCTCCTCGTCAGCGCCATCGGCGCCGATCCCGAGTCCCGCGTGTTCTATAGCCGCGTCAAAGGCGAAACGGAGGCGGCGATCCGACAGCTTCCGTATCGGGCCATCCAGATCTTCCGCCCCTCCCTCCTGCTCGGCGAGCGAGCCGAGTTTCGTCTCGGCGAGCGGATCGCGATGCTCGGTGCACCGGTGTTGCCGGCGCTGCTGTTCGGGCGGCTGCGGCGCTACCGCCCCATTCAGGCAGCGACGGTCGCGCGGGCGATGGTCGCGATCGCACACGAAGCGCCGCGCGGTCCCAATGTCTTCGAGTACGACGCGATACGCGCCAGCGCGGCATGACCACCGACCCATTCCTCGCGGCGGCCATCGCCCAAGCGGAAGAGGGTCAGCGCGAAGGCGGCATCCCGATCGGATCCGTGATCGTGTCGCAGGGAAAAATCATCGGTCGCGGGCACAATCGTAGAGTACAAAAAGGCAGCGCCGTGCTGCATGGTGAGATGGACGCGCTCGAAAACGCCGGCCGGCAGCCGGCGTCGCTGTATCGCGAGGCGACTCTTTACACCACGCTTTCGCCCTGCGCGATGTGCAGCGGCGCGATTCTGCTGTATGGGATCCGGCGCGTGATCATCGGAGAGAACGAAACGTTTCGCGGCGAGGAGGCGCTGCTGACGAGCCGCGGCGTGACACTGGAGGTCCGTCAGGATCCGGGGTGCATCCGCATGATGACGGAGTTTATCCGGACACACGCGGAGTTGTGGAATGAGGACATTGGCGTTTAACGAGCCCTCGATTGTCTGCTAGCTTAAGGGCCATGCGCCCAATACTCCTCCCCCTCATCGCCCTTGGACTAGCAACCCCGCTCCACGCTCAAGCCAGCCGGCTCGACGCCGAGGTCGACCGCCGCGCCGCGCTGGTCGAGGGCAAGGTCGTGGCCTGGCGCCGCGACATCCACGAGCATCCCGAGCTCTCCAATCGCGAGACCCGGACCGCCGAGCTGGTCGCGCAGCATCTCCGATCCCTCGGAATTGAAGTCCGCACCGGAATCGCGCATACCGGCGTAGTCGGTGTGCTGCGCGGCGGTAAAACGGGCCCGGTCGTGGCGCTGCGGGCCGACATGGACGCGTTGCCGGTCACCGAGGAAGTCGACGTCCCGTTCGCATCGAAGGTTCGCGCCACCTACAACGGCCAGGAAGTCGGCGTCATGCACGCCTGCGGGCACGACACGCACACCGCGATGCTCATGGGCGTCGCCGAGGTGCTGGCGGGGATGCGCAACGATCTGCCGGGGACGGTCAAGTTCATCTTCCAGCCGGCGGAGGAAGGCGCACCGGCGGGTGAGCGGGGCGGCGCCGCGCTGATGATCGAGGAAGGCGCGCTCGACGATCCGAAGCCCAGCGCGATCTTCGGCCTGCACGTGTTCCCCTATCCTGCCGGCGAGATCCGCTACCGACCGGGCGGCACCATGGCGAGCGCCGACGCTTTCCGCATCGTCGTGCATGGCCGCCAGACCCATGGCGCGCTGCCCTGGGCGGGCATCGACCCTGTCGTCGTCGCGTCGCAGATCGTCCTCGGCCTGCAAACGATCGCTAGCCGGCAGATCGATGTAACGGCGGCACCGGCGATCGTGACGGTGGGCGCCATCAACGGGGGCGTGCGCTTCAACATCATCCCGGACAGCGTGGTGATGCTCGGGACGATTCGCACATTCGACGAGGGCGTGCGCAGCGATATCCACCAACGGGTCCGGCGTACGGCAGAATCGATCGCGCAAAGCGCCGGCGCAACCGCGCAGGTCGTCATCGACACGACGACCGCGGTAACCTACAACGATCCGGCGTTGACCGAGCGAATCCTTCCCACGCTGCGCGAAGTGGCGGGTGCGAGCCACGTCTCGCTTGCCCCGCTGATTACCGCTGCCGAGGATTTCTCGCGCTATCAGCAGCGCATTCCGGGCGTGTTCTTCTTCCTCGGCATCACGCCGCCGGGGACAGACCCGGCCAAGGTGGCGCCGAACCACTCCCCGCGGTTTTACGTCGATGAGGCGGCGTTACCGGTGGGCGTGCGCGCGATGGCGCATCTGGCGGTGGATTATCTAACGCGTCGTCAGTAGTCGGTTCTCGGTCATCAGGCACTTCGTTTTTCTGATGTCTGGAAGCGCATTTCCGGTTAGGCTCAAAAGCCGCTGCGCGCAATTGTCCTCGTCCCATTCGTAATTGAGGTCGCGATGCAGCCGTTTCGAAAGCTCTTCGTGTGGCAGAAAGCGCACACGCTGGCCCTCAGCCTCTATAAGACCACGAGGACCTTTCCAACAGACGAGCGCTACGGTCTGACGTCTCAGATTCGTCGCTCGGCAGCCTCTATTTGCGCTAACATCGCCGAGGGTTGCGGTCGCCAGACGCGTCGCGATTTTGCCCGCTTCGCTTACATCGCGCTGGGATCAGCGAGCGAACTGGAATACCATCTGCTGATGGCAGCCGATCTCGGCATACTGAACAAAGAGTGCTACGTGCCCTTGGATAGCTCCGTGACCCAGGTGAAGCGAATGCTTGCAGGTCTGATCCGACGACTGATGACCGACAGCCGATGACAGATTCAGTACGCCTCGACCGCTGGCTCTGGGCCGCGCGCTTCTTCAAGACCCGTGCACTGGCCGCGGCCGCCGTGGCCGGCGGTAAAGTCCAGGTCAACGGCAGCCGCGCGAAGCCCGCCAAGC
>DASWEL010000264.1:0-12407 GCA_036394755.1 Gemmatimonadales bacterium
ATCTGCGAGACGATCCCGAATCCCGGCAGAATGGCGATGTAGACCTCGGGATGACCGAAAAACCAGAACAGGTGTTGCCAGAGCAGTGGTGAGCCGCCCGCATGCGGCTGCAGGCGATCGCTGATCACGAGTCCCGCCGGAATGAAGAAGCTGGTGCCGGCGACGCGATCGAGGATCAGGAGGATGCACGCCGGCATCAGGACGGCGAAGGCGATGAGCCCGATGACGGAGGTGATGAACCACGCCCACGTCGCGAAGGGGAGGCGCGCGAGCGACATGCCTCGGGTCCGCAGGTCGAGGGTCGTGGCGATGAAGTTGAGCGAGCCGAGCAGCTGCGCGACGCAGAATATCCCGATCGACACGGCCCACAGCGTCTGCCCCACGCCCTGCCCCGGGCCGGCGTCCTTGCCGACTGCGCTCAACGGTGCATACGCCGTCCACCCGGACAAGGGCGGGCCATCGCCGATGAAGAACGCCGAAAGCAGCACGAGAAACGCCAGCAGCGTCACCCAGAACGACGTCATGTTGATGCGTGGAAATGCCATGTCCTCGGCGCCCACGTGGAGCGGCAGGAAGAAATTGCCGAAGCCCGCGAACGGCGCCGTCGTCAGCACGAAGAACACCATGATGGTGCCATGCATGGTCATCAGCGCGAGGTAGTACTCGGGCGTGATCACGCCCCCGGCGGCCCCGGTCGGCGCGAGCTTCCCCAGCCCCGGCACGGGCGTTTCCGGCCAACCGAGATGGAACCGCATGATCCAGGACAGCAGCATGCCCGTCACCACCGCAACGAGCGCCAGGTCGAGGTACTGCCGGCCGATCACCTTGTGATCGACGCTGAAGACGTAGCGTCGCAGGAAGCTTTGAGGTCCCGCGTGGGTTGTCATGACGCCGTGCGTCATTGCGCCGCCGCCTTGTCTTTGAGCCACTGATCGAAATCGGGCCGGGTCTTCACTTCGACAAATGCGCGCATGTTGTAGTGGCCCAGACCGCACAATTGCGTGCACACGAGCTCATACTTCCCCGGTTTGGTCGCGGTGAAGTGCAGCGGGATCACCAGGCCGGGCACGATGTCCTGCTGGATGCGGAGCTCGGGCACGTAAAACGAGTGGTTCACGTCCTTCGCGTGCATCCGCAGCTCCACCGGCTGGTTGGCGGGGATCACCAGGCTGCCTACCACAATGTCGTCCCGCGCCGTGGTATCGTTGGCGGGATCCAGGCCGAAGAAATTCTCCGTCGCATCGTTCATCAGCTCGGGGTGCATCGCCCCGAACTTGCCGTCGGTGCCCGCGTACCGGAAATAGAAGGCGAACTGCTCGGCTTGCACTTCGATCTGCAGGGCCCCGGGCGCCGGAGGCGTCTGGTACACATCCGCCCACACCTTCGACCCCACGAACGTCAGCACCAGGATCTCGGCGCCCACCAGGACCGTGGCGAGCACCACCATCGGCGTGGGGCCGCCGGGAAACGACTTGATGGGCTGCGTCGTCCCACGCGCGCTGAATCGCCAGACAAAGAACGCGAGCGCGAGCTGCGCACCTACGAACAGCACGCCGGCCACGATCATCGTCTCGTTGAGTTGACGATCGATCCGGCTTCCGTGAGTAGAGATGTCCGGCGGGACCCACCAGATGTGGAGGGCGAAGATCGCGGCCGACGCGAGCGCAATCAGCGTCACGACGACCGCAAACAGCTTTCCCATCGGCTAGTAGGGCCGAGCGGTCAGGACGAAGTTGGCGGTCTTCGTCTCACTGCCGGCGACTGTCACCTCCTGGCTTTGTGTGCCGAAGCGCTCGTGCCACGCCGTCACGGTGTACGTGCCGGGCGGCAACCCTGCGATGCTGAAGGTGCCGCTCGAATCGGTGACGGCGGAATGCGGCGTCGCCAGCACCACAAAGTAGCCGTGCATCCACGGATGCACGTTGCATTTCACCGCGATGAATTCGGGCTGATCCCACGCCGTGCGGATCGGCGGCGCCCCTTTGGGCTGCGATTTGTTCCATTCGGGATTGACCCGCGCAAGCGGATGAATGTTGTGCGAGTGGGGGTCATCATTGAAGATCGCGAGCGGCTGGTGCACCTGCATTGCCACGACGTGGGGAATGTACAGACAGCCCTTTTGATCGTAATGCACCGTGTCGGTCGCTGCCGGCGCGCCCTGGTCGCCGGCAGAGATGTACACGACGACATAGCGAACGCTGTTTCCCGGGCCCGTGACCGCGTCCTGGGTCATGACGGGCGTGGGATGCGCGGCCACGCACGCCGGCTCCTTGGCCATATCGATCGGCCGCAGTTTGGGCAGCGTGCCCGTGTACGTGACCTTCCCGCTGATCGTGCCCGCGGGCACCGGCCGGAGGGAGGGGCCGGCGGCCGCGCTACTGAGCGATAGCACCACGAATCCCGCGACGCAACGCGCGATCATTGCCCTCCTCCTTCTGGACCAATGGGCTTGAGCTCGCGACCGTGCGTGGTAAACCACGACCGCCAGATCGCCGCCTCCGGCGTCTTCAGCAGTTGCAAGGTCCGGAGGAAATGCACGAGATCCCAGGCCTCGGCCGGCTTCAGCTGATCGGCGAACGAGGGCATCGGCGAGCCGTCGAGTCCCGTCATGAAGATGCGATACAAGTCCTGGTTGGTCGTTCCGCACATGAAGCGGGAGCCGGTCTCGAAGTTGTAGGGACGGATCGGATCGTCCTTGTTGTCCGTCAACGTCTTTGCGGAGGGCCCGTCGCCGTGACCGGCCGGACCGTGGCACTTCCAGCATTCCATGCGCTGGTACAGCTCGCGCCCGTGCAGAATGCTCTGAATCGTCGGCGTGGGCTCCGGGGGGATCGTGATCGGCGTCCCGGGCTTCGCGGTCCGCCACCGGGACGCGAACGTCTTGATGTAGGACACCACGTCGACGCGGTTCTGCGCCGTGAGCGCCACCCACGGCGGCATGTTCGTGGTGACGAATCCACGCGTCACCGAGTTAAAGAGGTCCTGATCCGTCGGCAGCGAGCCCGACGGCGTCGAGCGACATTTGAACGTCCCGGTCGTGAAATCCCGCGGCTTGGGATCGATCCACTGGGCGTTTTCGCCTTGCGCATCGCCCTCATCGCCGTGGCAGCCGGCGCAGTAGCGGGTGTACAGCGGTTTCCCGGCCGCGGCACGTCCGGTAAGACTTCCGACATGCGTCTCTTGAGCCAGTGTGGGCGACACGCTCCCGAGGAGGAGTACCGCGCCACAGGCCGAGACGAGCGACAGCCAGCGCGTTTGCGGTCTCATTTGTGGCTCCTTTCAGAAAGCGAAGTCGAAGGCCAACAGCAGGCTGCGGCTCCAGACGACCGTTGTGGTCGTCGCCGGATCGACGCCGGAACCATCCCCGCTCAAGGGCACCGTTCCGATCGTCTTGGTCATCGAGAATTCGGCGTGCAACGCCATGCCGTCGCGGCTGAACATGAATGGATACGCGCGGACACCGAGCGCGAAGGCGTCGGCGTTGCCCTGCGTCTTCGGGATCGCGGGATCCCCCTGCTTCGACATCCGGAGGACTTCGTACCGTCCCTGGATCAAGAGCCGCGGAGCCGCGACGTAGTGGGCTTCGAGCAGCGCCGAATTCCAGGTTGGCTTCACGGCGCCGGGTCCCAGGGCGGCGTCGTCGGACGCATGCGACACGAGCGGGATGAACTCCAGGTTGCCGACCCACAACTGTGCGGTCGCCCCGAACCGGACGAACGACTTGTTCGCCGAGCCGGTGCCGGGAATCGGCGCTGCGCCAATACTGTCGAAAACGGTCGGGCGGTGCCCCAGATAACCGAACACGCCGACTCGCTGCGGGCCCAACCCGCCGCCGAGCGCAAAGGCTCGACTCGCCGTGAACATGGCGTCCACGCTCTTGCCTCCCGGCACTCCCGGCGTGCCATCGTCGCCGGTCAACAGCGCGACGCTATAGCGCGTGTAGCTGTTGATCGAGTGGCCCGAGAACTCAGCACCGATCTGGTTGTCCCCGAAGCCGAAGTTGTTCGCGCTCCCGACGGGCAGGTAGTGGTAGGCATAGAGAAACCCGCCGTT
Source organism: Gemmatimonadales bacterium (assembly GCA_036394755.1). Taxonomy (GTDB): domain Bacteria; phylum Gemmatimonadota; class Gemmatimonadetes; order Gemmatimonadales; family GWC2-71-9; genus 20CM-2-65-7. Next base: position 4,054 of record DASWEL010000264.1, read on the forward strand.
GGACGACAACCAGGTGAACCGCTTTTCGGAGAGCAGGTTGTCGAGCTCGAACTTGCCGACCTTCAGATTGGCCCACGGCGAATTGCCGAGGTTGTCGAAGCGCACGAACGCGGCCTCGAGGCCCGTTGTTCCATCCGCGTCCAGGGTCGGCACGAGACCGAAGGTGATGTCCTTGTACAGCGTGCCGAGCAGCAGAAAGTCGACGCCGGAGAGATCGAAGCCGGCTTGCGTGATCGTCTTCCCGCCCGGCGCCGCGTCAGTCACCTGGTTCGTCGTGTTTTCGACACGGTACTGCGGTGTGGTGCGCATCGCGATCGGCCAGTAGGCGTTGTTTTGCCAGATGGGCGAATCGCGGTCGTTGCCGAGTTGGTAGCCGTTGTCCTTGAACCGCTGGCCAAACGCGCTGAGCTCCGGCCACGCGGTGTGGCAGGCGGAGCATCGCAGTCCATACTTGCGCGCGAAGGCAGGGATTCGGCTCGTGAGGGCGGCGTAGGCCGCGGTGTAGGACCTTGCAGTGATGCTGCCGTGGTTAGGCGTCATGGCAGCGCAAACGAGAGTCGCCAGCGGTGCGGCGGCCTTCAGAAACCGCTTGACCATGTGAGACCTCCCCTTGGTTGGAGAGACCCTCCCTAATGACAGTCGGTGACAAGCCTCCGCGGACATGTACCGCGCCGCGCGCGGGTTGTCAAATAGGTAATCCCCTACTCCTCGGCGCCGCGTGGGTGTTTCTCACGCCTCCGATACGCCTTTTTGGAACGGTGGACTTTGTGCGAGGGGGTCTTCAAGCGCCCTTTGACCGGCGCCTTCGGGTTCGGCACGCGTATCACGACCTTCTCTTTCTCGCGCTTGCGGCTCAATTGCCGACGCGCTCCCGGATCTGCTTGGCGTGATGGCGCGCGTGGATGACGTGGAAACGCATCCACTCCTCGACGGTGAGGTCGCCCATGCGCGGATGCTTCACGAACAGGTTGTGGCGTCGCTCCGGCAACAGCGCGCGGTCGACCTGATCCCACGCCTCGACCCCGGCCAGAAAATGCGCTTCGGCTGTCGCGCGATCGATGCTCGCTGGTGGCGTAGTACGCTCCGGCGACTTCCTTCCGGGCGGAAACCAGCGCAATCCGAAAATGAAGAACCTGGCGACCTGTTGCGCAGGCGAGCGCGTGCGTCGCGACATCGGTGCATGGTTGCGGCGCGCCAGGAACGTTTCGCCGCTCAACGTAAGTCCGAGCGCGAGATGCTCGACGATTTGGGCAGGCGTCCACTTCCCGGGGGGCCCATGCTCCCATTCGCTGTCCGCACGCGCCCGGAGAGGACCGAGCACGAGGTCAGGCAGCTGACCGATCAGCGTCATACTCGTCATCGCGTGAGGGGCCGCGGACCACTAGTTTCTACCCGACCCGACATGCGGGGAATTTGCGAGTGAACCTGCTGCGCCGCCACCCGGTTGCGATCGCGCTGGTGGTCCTGCTTCTCGCGACCGCGATTCACCCGCTGTCTCCGCTCATCGATGCGGTCACCGGCTCGACGCCTGGCGACGTAGACCTCGAGCGACCGGTCACGTACGTCCTCTTTGCCCCGCTCTCCAACACCCTCGACGCGCTCACATTCTTCAGCCAGCCCCGCGCGGAGTGGGCACTCGCCGTCTGGATCCTGGCGCTCGCCGCATGGGGCGCACTGCGGCGCTCCGACACGCCGCTCACGTGGCGCCGCCGCACGACGCGCGCGCTGGTCGGCCCTGGCGTCCTGGTGCTGCTCGCCGTCGCTACTGTGCTGCTGCCGCGCCCTGTCCCGCGCCTCACGACCGAAGGCACCGTCGGGGGCACCGTGATCGACTATCACGCGCACACCAATGCGTCACACGACGGCCGGCCCGGGTGGACGCTCGCGAAGCTCGCCGCGTGGCACGAGCGGCAGGGCTTCGAAGCGTCCTACGTGACGGATCACAACGTCGTATACGACGGGTCGCTTCCGGTCCCGGAGGGCACGTCGATCAACTTGTTGCCGGGCGTCGAATGGAGCGTCTATGGCCAACACGTGGTGGCGATCGGGCCGGTCGAGCCGCTGCCGCGCGACAGCTTTCAGGGGAGCACCGCGCGGATGATCCGGATCTTCGCCGCGATCGAACGCCAGGGTGGGCTCAGTATCGCATCGCTCCCCGAGTACTGGCGCTATCACTGGGACGATCTCGGCGCGTTCGTCGTGGGCGGCGTGGACGGGTTCGAGATCGTGAACTGCGCGCCGAAGGCGCTCGGGTTCCCGTCGAATCTGCGCCGCCAGGTGCTCACGCTCGCGGGCAGCCATGACTTGATGGTCGTTGGCGCGAGCGACAATCACGGCTGGGGTAGGGTCACCTGCGTCTGGAACGTTTCGCTGCCGGGGGCTCAGGGGTTCCACACCAACCGCGTCTTTGCGCGGCCGCTCGCGCTGGTGCAGGGCGATTGCCCGCCGTGGACGGCGGCCGTGACCCAGCCGTGGTTCCTGCTGCGGTCTTTGAGCTGGAGTGAGCGGGCCAGCTGGCTGACGTGGGTGCTTGTGATCCTGTTCTACCGTGCGTTGCCGCGGCGCGAGGGTCAGTCGGCTGGTCTCGGGATCCTCGCCCGTTCGGTGTTGCGCCGCCGCAAAGCGGCCTCTGCGCCCCCAGCCCCTAAGCCCTAACCCCCAGCCCCTAACAAGACCCCGACGTGACAGGGCGCACCCAATCGGCGAAGTTCCTCCCCTTCCCTCTTTGGAGACGGTGCCATGCAGGCAGTAGGTCGGTTCGTAGTTCTCGGTGCATTCGTCGCGCTCACGACTGAGGCGCGCGCGCAAAGTGCCCTGCCGCTGAAGCACGCGCCGGCGCGCACGCAAACGGCGATCACGCCGGCGGACCTCATGACTCGTCTGTACCTCTACTCAGACGATTCCATGATGGGCCGGTTGGCCGGCAGCGAATACAATCTGAAAGCCACCGCGTACATCGCGTCGGAAGTGAAGCGCTTCGGGCTCCAGCCCGCGGGTGACTCCGGCGGTTATTTCCAGAATGTGCCGCTCGTCAAGCGCGGCCTCGATGCCGGCTCCGTTTTCTCCGTCGAGGGCACGACGTTCAAACCCTGGGAAGAGTTCGTGCCGCGCGATCCCGGCCGGACGACGCGCGCGTTCGATGGCGCCCAGGCCGTCTATGGTGGTGTGTGGCCCGACACCGGGATGATCAGTCCGAGCGACGCGACCGGGAAATTCCTCGTGATCGGCGCGCACACCGGACCGAATGTGCCGCCGGCGCAGCAAATCAATCGTGGCGCCATGCTGGCGCGGTACCGCGGCGCCGCGGGCATCGCGGTGGTCGCGCTGGAAACATTCCCTCCGCAGGCAATCAACTTCTTCCGGCAGCCGCAAACGATCCTGCGTGACGCGCCGCTGGCGGCCGATACGATCACCCTGCCCGTGTACGTGTACGTGAGCGTCGTCGGCGCCCGGCGGCTGCTGGGGGGACCCGTCGACAGCGCGCGAGTCGGCGCTGCGGGCAAGACCGTGCACGGATCCGTCGCGTTCGTCGAGACGCCCGCGCCGGCACGCAACGTGGTTGCCATTTTGCCCGGTAGCGATCCGAAGTTGAAGGGCGAGTACGTGGCGATCGGCGCGCACAACGATCACATCGGGTTCGACAACACGCCGGCGGATCACGATTCCCTGCGCGCGTTCAACGACGCCGTGCGGCGGCTGGAGCTGGCCGCGCCCGATCATCGGTTGAGGCCGGATCAGGTGCAGCAAATCCATGTGAACGTGGACAGCCTGCACCGCGTGCATCCCGCGCGGCGCGATTCGATCTACAACGGCGCCGATGACGACGGCTCGGGGACGACGTCGGTGCTGGAGATCGCGGAAGCGTTCGCGGGCGCGCGCGTCAAGCCGAAGCGGTCGATCATCTTCGTCTGGCATACCGGCGAGGAGCTCGGGCTGTTCGGCTCGCAGTACTTCACCGACCATCCGACGGTCACGCGCGACTCGATCGTCGCGCAGCTCAACATGGACATGGTGGGCCGGGGCCGCGCCGATGACGAGAATGGCGGCGGACCGGGATACCTGCAGCTCATCGGCACGCGCCGCCTCTCGACCGAGCTCGGCGATCTGATCGAGACCGTGAACAAGGCCCGGAAGCAGCCGTTCACGTTCGACTATCAGTTCGACGCGACGGGGCATCCGGAGCAGTACTACTGCCGCAGCGATCACTACATGTACGCGCGCTATGGCATCCCGATCGCGTTCTTCACGACGGGCAGCCACCGCGACTACCATCAGGTGACGGACGAGCCGGAGTACATCGACTACGACAAGCTGGCGCACGTGTCGCAGTTCGTGAATGACGTCGCGACGGCGGTGGCGAACCTCGATCACCGCGTGGTCGTGGACAAGCCGAAGCCGGATCCGCACGGCAATTGCGTGCAGTAGCCGTGGCTGGGTACTCGGGCCGGTCGTTGGTGGAGAAACTGGGGATCAAGCCCGGGACCAGAATAGCGATTCTGAACGCGCCGCGGAGCTACCGCGCGACACTGGGGCGTCTGCCGCCCGGTGTCGTGGTGGCCTCCGCGGCGCGTGGCACGTTCCCCTTCATTCATTTCTTCACGCGCAGTCGAATGTTGCTCGAGTCGAAGGTGCCGCTCCTGCTCCGCGCCCTCGAGCCTGACGGTGCCCTGTGGGTCTCCTGGCCGAAGCAGGCCTCCGGTGTTCCGACCGATATGAGTGAGGATGTGGTGCGCGCGATCGCGCTGCCGACCGGCCTCGTGGACGTAAAAGTGGCCGCAGTGGACGACGTGTGGTCGGGCCTCAAGCTCGTGCGGCGCCTCAAGAACCGCTGATTACTTTGCATTACAAAGTACTTGACACTGGCCCGCCCTCCGCCCTAGCTTTCTTCCCATGACTTCGCCGCGCCCGATTCGGGACCGTGCGCTCGACAACCTCCAGTTCATTCGCTCCACGATGGAGCGCGCCGGCTCGTTTACGGCGGTGCCGGGCTGGGGGATGGTCGTCGTCGGGGCCACAGCCCTCGCCGCCACCTGGCTGGCGCTGCGCCAGGCCCTGGCCGCGGATTGGCTGGCCGTGTGGCTGGGTGAAGCGGTCCTCGGCGTCGTGGTCGGCGGAGCGGCGATGGTACAAAAGGCACGGGCGGCCAAAGATCCGCTGCTCTCGGGGCCGGGCCGGCGCTTCGGTTTGAGCTTCCTGCCACCGATCGTCGTCGGCGCGCTCCTGACGATCGCGCTGTATCGGGCGCAGCTCTTCTCGATGATGCCGGGAACGTGGCTGCTGCTCTACGGGACGGCGGTCGCCACCGCCGGCGCCTTCTCGGTGCGGATCGTCCCCCTCATGGGGGTCTGTTTCATGCTACTCGGGACCGCGGCGCTGTTTACGCCGTTCCGGTGGTGGCCCTGGTTCATGGCGGCGGGATTCGGTGGTCTCAACATCGCATTCGGCTTCGCAATTGCCCGGAGGCACGGTGGCTAAGAGCAATACGGCGCGGATCCCCCGCGCGGAAGCGGATCGACCGGTGAAAACGAAAGTACAGCCGACGCCGGCGGATCTCGACCGGCTGATTCACGAACGCGTGCGGCTGGCGATCGTGAGCGCGCTCGCCGTGCGCGACAGCCTCACGTTCAACGAGCTCAAGGCGCTGCTCAAGACGAGCGACGGCAATCTCAGTGTCCACGCGCGCAAGCTCGAGGACGCGGAATACATCACATGCGACAAGTCGTTCGAGGGGCGCGTCCCCAAGACCGAATACCGACTCACCGCCCTCGGCCGGCGGGCGCTCGAGCGCTACCTCGACCACATGGAAGCGTTGATCCGCGCGACACGCGGTCGCTGACATGGACTCTTTTTTTTGTGCGGGACAGCTTTATGAAACAAAGTACTTCCTTCCACGTCGCCATCGTGATGGACGGCAACGGGCGCTGGGCGACGCGGCGCGGGTTGCCGCGCGCGGCCGGTCATCGGGCCGGCGCCGAAGCGGTGCGCCGCGTCGTCAAGATCGCGCCAGGGTGCGGCATCGCCGCGCTGACGCTCTACGCCTTTTCATCCGACAACTGGACCCGGCCCGCCGCCGAAGTCTCGACCCTGATGCGTCTGTTCGCGCGCTACCTCCGCTCGGAAACGGCGGAGCTCGTCGCGCAAGGCGTCAAGCTCATGATCGTCGGACGGCGCGATCGGTTGCCCCACTCGCTCCTCACCGCGATCGCGGCTGCCGAACTCGAAACGGCGGGTGGCACGCGCCTCGACCTGCGCATTGCCGTAGACTACTCCGGCCGCGCCGCGATCCGCTCCGGCGAGCTCCTGCCCGACGTCGATCTCCTCATCCGCACGGGCGGCGAGCAGCGGTTGTCCGATTTCCTGCTGTGGGAATGCGCGTACGCCGAGCTGTGGTTCACCGAACGCATGTGGCCGGATTTCGGCGCGCCGCAGCTGGCGGCCGCGATCCACGAATTCCACTCTCGCGACCGCCGCTTCGGCGGCTTACCGACGCAGGAGGCTGTATGACCGTGGTCCCTGTCCTCGCTCCGCGCACAAAGCTCGGGCTCGAGATTGCCGCCGCCGGCGCTGTGGGTGGCGTCGTCGGTGATTCGCTGCTGCGCGCGATGCCCTGGGGCCTGAACGTCGCCTTGGGCACCACGGCGCTGGTCGGCGCGGGTGCCTGGCTCGTTCGCCGGCACCGCGTCAAGCATGGACCCGATACGGCGTGGCTCGCGATCACGGCGTTGCTGCTCGGGCTCGCCTTCCTGCGGCGGGACGCAGCGACGCTGGCCGCGTTCGATACGATCGCGCTCATCGGGGCGCTGGCCCTCGCGGCGGCGAGCCTGCAAGGAGAGCTGATCACCACATGGTATCCCTTCGATCTCATTCGCGGCGTCATCACCGCAACCGCGTCCAGCATTTTCGGCGGGTTCGTGCTCCTGCTGAGCGACATCCAGTGGCGCGAGCTCCCGCAGGACGATCGGCTCCGCAACGTGCGCCGCGTGGTGTTGGGCGTTGCACTCGCCGCACCGGTGCTGGTGGTGTTCGCGGCGCTCTTCGCATCGGCCGACCAGGTCTTCAGCAACGTCCTGACGAACGTCTTTGCCTTCGATGCCGAGACGGTCATCTCACACACGTTCTTCATCGCCTTTTGGGCATTTCTCGTCGCCGGGTACCTCCGCTGGTCGTTCCTTGGTCAGCCACTCCATGCCTTCACCCCGAAATCGCGAACCGTGTCGAGCATCGTGCCCCTGGCAACGGCGCTCGGATTGTTGAACGCCCTGTTCCTGATGTTTGTGGTCGTGCAGCTGCGCTACTTCTTCGGCGGCGCGGCGCTGGTCGAACAAACCAGTGGACTGACCTACGCGGAGTATGCGCGGCGCGGCTTTTTCGAGTTGATGACCGCCAGCGGGCTCGTGCTTCCGATCCTGATTGGCGCGGAAGCGCTGGTGCACCGTGCGTCGGCCCCTCAGGTCCGCGTGTTCCGTCAGCTGGCGGGTCTGTTGCTCGGTCTGCTCGCCGTCATCATGGCCTCGGCGCTTCAGCGCATGCGGCTGTACGTGTCGGCCTTCGGACTGTCTACAGACCGGCTGTACGCGACGGCGTTCATGATCCTGCTCCTGGGTGTGTTCGCCTGGTTCGCGTGGACCGTCCTGCGCGCGCAACGGCAGCGTTTTGTCTTCGGCTCGCTCATGCAGGGCCTCGCGGTTCTGGCCGGCCTGCATCTGCTCAATCCTGACGCGTTCATCGTGAAGACGAATCTCAATCGCCCCGCGGCCGAGCGTCCGTTTGATGCGAAGTACGCGCTGACGCTCGGTGGCGATGCCGTCCCTGCCCTGCTCGACGCCATGCCGCGGCTGAGTGCGGAAGATCGCTGCGTCGTCGTGCACGGCCTCGTGGCCCGCTGGGACAAAGAGGAAGTCGATTGGCGCACCTGGAACTGGAGCCGCGCCCGCGCGCGTTCGCTCGTCCGCAACCAGGCCGACGCCTTGAGAGCGTCGTGTCCGACCAACCCGAAGGAGCAGCGCAATGATCACTGACGGCTTGAATCCGTTCACGGTGCTGCTGTTCGTCGGCGCCGTGCTCGCGGGCGCGACGCTCATTGCCCTCTACGTGTTCGCGCGGGTCACCAGGCGCGAGCGGGTCGGCCGCATCAGCTTGCGGATCCTGCTCGGCGGCGCCGGCCTCTATCTCGTGCTCTTCCTCGTCACCTCCATCTCGAGCCGGAGCCGCGTCCTCGCGGTCGGCGAAGAAAAGCACATCTGCGAAGTCGACTGTCACCTGGCGTATTCGGTTGCGGCGACCAAATCGGAGTCGCTGCCGGGCGGGATGGTGCGGCACACAGTGACGGTCAAGGTGCGCTTCGACGAACAGAC
>DASWEL010000265.1:0-9322 GCA_036394755.1 Gemmatimonadales bacterium
GGGATTGTCCGGCTGCCGCTGGTTCGGCGGATTGGGCGACTATCTCTCGGTACGGAAGATGGCGCTCGTCGGCAACGAGCCCCGCACCATCGGCCCCGACTCACCGACGGTGCTGACCATCAAGGTCCTCTACGCCCAGCCTGGCCTCTCGATCGCCGAGCAGGGGAGCCGGGGACGCGCGCGGCTGCTCGGCACCTCGTTCGCGCAGTACGAGCGCGCGTTCCGCGAGCAGCTCGCCGACATGTTCGCGCCCGGCGGGTTCGATCCGCGCCGAGACATTGCCGGCATCATTCTCAATCGCTGGGGTCACGCGTACGTGAATCCTCAGCCGGGGTTTTTCTTCGGCAGCAACGGCGAGCCAGCGCCAAGGGACATCCTGCGCAGTCGTCCGCACGGTCGGATCGCGTTTGCCAACACGGATCTTGCAGGGGCCAGCGATCATCGGAACTCGATTCGCGAAGCGGATCGCGCCGTAACGCAGCTGCTCGGCGTCTGACGGTGCATCCCCGCCCGCCTGCCGTCATATACCTTGACACGTATATGCTCTGATGGGTATACTAAGAGATGGAATCTGCGTTCGCAATCATCGCCGAGCCGAACCGCCGCGCGATCTTGCGCCTCCTGGTCTCGTCAGAACAGTCGGTGGGAGAGATCGAACGTCGGCTTGGTATGCCGCAGCCGACGGTGTCAAAGCACCTGCGCGTGCTGCGCGAGGCCGGTTTCGTGGAATCCACGGTGGACGCACAGCGCCGTCTCTACCGCCTGAAACCTGAACCACTTCAGGAGGTCGCCGCCTGGCTGGCTCCGTTCCGTCGGTTCTGGTCCGCTCACGTGGATGCTCTCGAGCGCCACCTCGACCGCATGGATCAATCAACCCTAACGAAACGGAAGGCAAGGAGAAAACGATGAACGTCCTCTTGTGGGTCCTCCAGGTCGCGCTCGCCCTGCTCTACCTCGCGGGGGGGTCATACAAAGTGTTCAAGTTCGACGAGCTCGCGACCCACCTGCGTGCACTCCCGCGCGGCGGCTGGCGCGCGCTCGGCGTGCTCGAGATGGTGGGCGCGGTCCTCCTGGTCGTCCCGGCCGCAGTGAATTGGATGCCGGTCCTGACCCCACTCGCCGCCGCCGCGCTCGCCCTGGAAACCCTAGTGCTCGCCGGTCTGTACGCGCGGTATTCACTCAAAGTGGCCGCCACGAACCCGATGGTCTGGGCCGTCGTGATGGGGCTGCTGACGGCCTTCGTGGCCTACGGGCGGTACGTACTCAGGCCGCTGGTCTGATAGGAGAACCAGATGATCGATCGCGAGCAGTACACGCCGGGTCCGGCCAGCGGGGCGCAGATACGAAAGGACGGAGAGAAGTGGACGCTCATTCTCGTCAGAGAACTGCGCCACTCGCCGGAAAAAGTCTGGCAGGCGCTCACCGACCCAGCGCAGCTGCGCGGGTGGGCGCCCTTCGACGCCGATGGGAGCCTGGGTACGGTTGGAGCCACGGTGAAGCTCACCACGGTGGGAGCGCCCGCGCCGCACGTTACCGAAACCAAGGTGACGCGAGCAGACGCTCCCAACCTGCTTGAGTACAACTGGGGTGGCTTCGATATGCGGTGGCAACTCGAAGCCCTCGGTGGCGGCACGCGGCTGACGCTGTGGACCAACATCGATCGCCGCTTCATCGCGATGGGTGCTGCCGGGTGGCACATTTGCTTCGATGTTCTGGATCACCTGCTCAGCGGAACCCCCATCCGCCGCATCGTTGGTCCCGAAGCGATGAAGTTCGGTGGTTGGCAGCGGTTGAACGCGGAGTACGCAAAGCAGTTCGGGCATTGAGACCCCTCTAGGATAAGAACATGAAAAAGTCAGGCGCGAGCCAAGGCCAGTCGGCATCGGAGCTCATCTCGAAAACAATCGCCGAACTCTCGGACTGGCGCGGGGAAACCCTCAGCCGAATGCGCAAGCTCATCAAGCAAGCAGACGCGGACGTCGTCGAGGAGTGGAAGTGGGGCAACCCGGTTTGGTCGCGCCACGGCATCATCTGCACTGGCGAATCCTACAAGCATGTCGTGAAGCTTACCTTCGCCAAGGGCGCGTCTCTGAAGGATCCGGCCCGTCTCTTCAACTCGAGTCTCGAGGGAAACGTACGCCGCGCGATCGACATCCACGAAGGAGAAGACGTTGACGAGTCCGCCTTCAAGGCGCTCGTTCGCCAAGCGGTCGCTCTCAACAGTTCTGGCAAGTCGAAACCTTCGAAGAAAGCGAAGTCCTAAGGGGTTTGTGGATTTTCCGCATCAGAAACTCGCGCGGCGCGAGCGCACCACCCGCAGCGTAGGCGCCAGATGCGCAACGGCCACGGGCGCCGCGTGCACGGTCGAAACGGGCGCCAGCGCGTGCTGCCTCTAATGGTCCGTGTTTTGCAAACCGGGGCTCGCGAGTGGCCGCTGGACTCGATGTCGCGGCCGATCAGTATGTCCGTTCCGGAGGAGCTCATGGGACCGAGGATTACGCGCAACATCCTGACCGCGGTGGCAGCAGTGCTGGGCGTCACCGGCTGCGATCAGCCGACCGGCCCGTCGCCGCTCGCGGGCCTGTTTCCCGCACTGCCACTGCCGGTGCAGGGAACGCTGGCCGTCGTGACGCTCACTTCGGGTTCCTCTATCCCCAGTGGCTACACGGTCACCGTGGACAACTCGCAGAGCCAGCCCATCGCGCCCACCGGACTTGCCACGTTCACCGGCCTCGCCGCCGGCACGCACGCCGTCCTCCTCGGGGGCGTCACGCCGAACTGTACGCTGCAAGGCCAGAACCCGCAGACAGTCACGCTGGTGGCCGGCGTGGTCGGTAGCGCTACCTTCACGCTGAGCTGCGCACCGGCGGGCGACCTGACGGTCACTGCGACCACGACGGGGTCCAGCCTTCCGACGGGATACACGGTTACCGTCGACGGGTCGCTCAGCCAGCCGATCGCCGCGAACGGCAGCGTCACCTTCACGAGTCTCACCGCCGGCAACCACAGCGTGGCGCTCTCGGGTGTGCCGACCAGCTGCACGGTGAACGAAGCGAACCCGCAGATGGCAAACGTGCCCGCCGGCGGCACGGCGAGCATGGCGTTCACGGTGACGTGTGCCGCCACCGGTACCGGTGTGCGCATCACCGGGCAGGGCCAAATCGGCTCAGGATCTCCGACACCGGGGTCAAACGTGCAGACGTTCAACTTCGACGTGCGGTCCGACCTGACCGGGAGCCTTCTGTACACGGAATATGCTTTTGTCTATCCCGACGGGAGCCCCGCGACCCTCACGGTCAACGCGAACGACCCTGCCACGGGCATCCAGGCCTTCCGCACGAGCTCGAATGCTTGCGGCGACCCGAGTCGCGGAGCGGAGTTTGACGGGGTCGGTCGACTCCATGACGGGAGCTTGGTGAGCTTCACCGTGGCCGCGTGTGACAACGGGCCTGCCGGAAGCGGACAGGACTTCTTCAGCCTTAACATCCCGTCGATCGGTGAAAGCCGCTCGGGGTTCCTGACGGCGGGGGACATCGCGAAGTCCGGCTCGTGAGCCGACCCGGCCGGTCTTGCAGCCCACGAACCAGCCCGGCTGGGGATGCGGAACCCCGAGCCGGGCTGGCACTTCCAAATCAATGGGCCTGAGTGGAGTTGAACCACTGACCTCACGCTTATCAGGGCCCCTCGGCCGGCGCTCCTCGGCGCCGGCCGTTGCATTTTCAACAGGTTACGCGCGCGCGTCAACCGCTTGCGACTGCTCGCGACGCCCGTATTGACTCTGTTTCCGACTCTGTTTGCTGTGCCCGTACCTTACGCCGCCTGCTTCCTGCGCCGGCCGGCGGGGCCGCGGCCGGTTTGCCTGGACCGCGGGGGTCTGCGCGTGCGTCACGACCTTCTTGAATAGCGGTTGCAGGTCGAACGCGTTCGTACTGCCCACGCGCGCGATCCGCTGCAGAAAGCCCTTGCCCTCTAGCGACCGGGCAAGGCTTGCGGACATAAGTCGGAGAGACGTCCATCCGCAAGGCGAGTTTCTTGTAGCCGGGGAACGGTGCTTGGGCGCTCCACTTGAACACCATCAGCTGAACCACCAGCATCGCCTCGGCCAGCGAGAGACAGAACGGTTTCAAGCCCGCGTAGTGCGCCATGAACTGCACCGGCACGGCTATGAAACCGTCGGCCAAGATGGCGGGGTCGCCCCCGGCGCACGAGCCAGGCGGCCTCAATCCGTTGGTTCACGAACTGCCCTTCCCCGTTGCTAGAAGGTTTGCGGCCTGCGTTGAAGCCCAGCTCGATGTAAAGGCCACCAAGGCCATGGCGGCGGGAAGCTTCATCGTCATCCCTAAGGGAACCCGCCATTTTGTGTGGGCTCGGGGCAAGACGATTGTTCAAGTCCAGGCGATTGGGCCGTGGGGGCTCACGTACGCCAATCCCGAGGATGATCCCAGGAAGAGGTAGCGTCTCGGTGATGCGCGAATCGCGCGCCGTCCGCGTCTCGTCCAATGCACAATGTTGGGGTTGCATGTATCGCATCCCTCCTTATGATACCGCCCATGACCATCCCGCTTCGTGCCCCCCGCGCCGCAGCCGCGCTCGGGGCGACGCTCGGCCTCTCGGCCGCAGCCTGGGTCGTCACGGTCCGGCAGATGCACGGGATGGACATGGGCGTCGCGACCCCGCTCGGTTCGCTCGCGTTCTTCATGGCTCTGTGGGTGCCGATGATGGCGGCGATGATGCTGCCGGGCGCAGCCCAGGCCGTCCTGAGTCGCGCGCCCGCCAACGGTCCGGTGCGCGCCGTGGTGCCGTTTGTCGCGTCGTACCTCGCCGTCTGGACTCTCGTTGGCGCCCTGCTGTACGCGGTGTACCGCCCACACGGCTCTGCCGTCGCGGGCGCGCTGGTGATCGCGGCCGGCGTGTACGAGCTCACGCGGCTCAAGCAGCACTGCCGCCGGTGCTGCGCCGAGAGCGCCCGCTCGGGATTCGCCTTCGGGCTCTACTGCGTCGGCTCGAGTATTGGTCTCATGGTGATGCTTGTGGCGCTGGGCGTCATGAGTGTCACCTGGATGGGCGTGATCGCCGTCCTGGTGCTCGTCCAGAAGCTCCTGCCCGCGAAAGCCGCCATCGATGTACCGCTCGCGCTGGCGATTGTCGCGCTGGGAATCCTGATCCTCTTCGCGCCCGCGTCCGTTCCCGGACTCACGCCACCGATGTGAATCAAAAGGAGAGAGAAGTGAAATTGCCGAAGGTGGTATCGCAGGACGACTGGGTCGCCGCGCGCAAGCGGCTGCTTGTGAAGGAGAAGGAGTTCACCCGCCAGCGCGACGCGCTGAGCGCCGAGCGGCGCAAGTTGCCGATGGTGGCGGTCGAGAAGGAGTACGTGTTCCAGGGGCCGGAGGGACGCCGCACGCTCGCCGATCTTTTCGACGGGAAGCGCCAGCTCCTCACCTATCACTTCATGTTCGGTCCTGATTGGGGTAAGGACGGGTGCCCCTCCTGCTCATACGTCGCCGACAACTTCGCGGGCAGCCTCGTGCACCTCGCTGCGTGCGACACCGCATTCGCCGTGATCTCGCGCGCGCCATTCGAAAAGATCAAGCCCTTCAAGCGGCGCATGGGCTGGACGTTTCCTTGGCTGTCGTCGTTCGGGACCGACTTCAATTACGACTTCGGGGTGACGCTCGACGAGACGCATACGATGTACAACTACGCGCCGGTCTCCGCCCAACCCGAAGGCCGGCCGCACGAAGGCGAGCGGGAAGGGTTGAGCGTCTTCTTCCGGGACGGCGATCGCCTGTTCCACACGTACTCGACCTACCAGCGCGGCCTCGATCCGTTGCTCAACACCTACAACTTGCTCGATCTCACGCCGCTCGGCCGTCAGGAAGAAGCCGGCATCATGCATTGGCTCAAATACCACGATGAATATTGACTCAGGGTGCTGGCGGGTTCCCCTTGCCGATCTCGTACTCCTACGGTGGCTCCGCGCCGAGCACGCGCTCCGCTCCCCGCCCGGCACGTATCCCTTGATCATCTCCATTTCAAGTTCCCCGTGGCCGCGGGAACCGATCTCCTCGTAAGAGACGCGCGCTACCCCAAACTATCCTGCTGTGGCGTCACAAATTGGTCATTTCAGCACGCTCGAAGCGGCGGAATCGACTCTCGGTGCGCCCAGCTGGGCCGCTGTCCTCGGGGACACCATGGTATGGGGATACAACCTCCCCGAATCTGACATCGGAGCGTCACAGAACGCCGTCAACCTCTACTTCAAGAATGGCCACCTCATTTTCGTGGCGGCTGTACCCTACGTTCGACTGAGGTCGGGCCGCCTAACGGACCGCGCTTGAAGCCGCGGGCGAAATACCAGCGGGCGCAAGGGAAACCTGTCCCTCCTCCAATGGTTGCATGTTAGGCTTCCGCCTGCCCAAGAAGCCGAAAGCGCACCGAGGCTCTGTGCCATGATCCTGAAGGACGCGATGGCCGTAGGGTGCGCTCCGTCTGAGCGACACACCCCGTTGCGCGATGACACGGGAATCCGCGTGACGACGATCACAAGCGGCTCCAATCTCCCGGAATCAGCCAGGGCCCGTCTCAGGGTACGCGCCTTGCAGAGATCCGTTACCGGACCCAAGCGGGTGACATCTTCCGCCATGCAGCGTTCCGATCTACCCAAGAGGCTCCTCATGCGTACCATGCTCGCCCTCGGTATCGCGCTCGTCGTAACCACAGCCTGTGGTGGCAGCTCAACCGCACCCGCCAACTCGTGTGGTAGCAGCGGCGCGTCGGCGAACGTCAATGCCACCGACTCTAAGGTGTTTTCGCCCAGCACCGTCACCATTACGCATGGACAGTCGGTGTGCTGGCAGAACAACGGCAACTTCTCGCACACCGTGACCTCCGATGACGGCACGTCGTTTAACACCGGCTTGCCTTCGGGCCAAATATTTGTGCATGTGTTTCCCGCTGCCGGCTCGTTTCCGTACCACTGCACGATCCACACGGGCATGGCTGGGACGATTACGGTGAACTGATCCGTGGTGTTCGCCGGAGGCGGGAATGCGACAACGGCGTAGGACAGGTCCTCACGGTCTACAACGACAACCGGCAGGACCTCGGGCGGGGACGTGGCGCGGCGATGCTGTTTCGCCCGACAGCTTCAAGCGCTGGTTAGGTGGCACCCGTCGCCGACGCGTTGCCGGCTTGCGAAAAAGCACGCGAAGCACGAAGGCGCACGTACTCCAGCCAAGTGAGGGCAATCACGAAGACGTCAAGCACCGAGAGCACAAGAAGCTCGGGCGATTGAGTGACTGCGTAGCGATAGAGTTGATATACAAGGAAGAGCAAAAAGGCGACGATCGCCGCAGGATATGCCCAACGCTGCCGACCAAGAAGCGCCGTCACGATCCCTACCTTGACGACGCCGTGCCACAGCAGATAGACCGCGCCGAACAGCTTGGCACTGGCAGTGAGGTGCTGCGAAGCACGGAGCAGATAGCTGGCGACGACATCACCCGGATCTTCGCTCAGTTCGTGTTGGGTCAAGACGCGAACGACGTGGTGTAGCTGATCCGGGCTGAGGAGGAACAACAGGACGCCGCCGACAATTTCCAGCGCACCATCAATGCCCTTGGTTATGACGCCGATATCGAAGAGCGTATGGACGATTCGCTCTCTCCGCGATGCTCCCAAGGACCCTCCGCGTGCCACCCAACGGTTCGCGCTTAAGCTGCGGGCCGATGCCGGCGGATGCAACCGCCCAGCGCCTCACTGTCTTGACGGCTTTCCAGCCACGGCTAGGGGGTGGGTGACGCGCAGCGGTTTAGGGTTGGATCGGATGAATGGTCGGGACGAGCCAGCCGATCCCGCTGCCGAGCGCAGCGCCGGCCAGCACGTCGGTTGGGAAATGCTTACCGGCTGCGACACGAAGTGCCGCCACACCCACCGCGCCTGCATAGAGGAGGATGGTGTTCCGCGTGCGGTGCGGCAGGTGTTGTCGGCGCGCGATCACCAGGTAGGAGGTCGCTGCCGCAAACGCCAGGGAGGTGTGGAGAGAGGGCAGCGACTGTTGACTCTCCGGATCGCTCTTTGCCGTGACCGCATCGCTCGTGTACAGCACCGGTCGCTTGCGGCGCACGAGCACTTTCAGCCATTCCGTCGAGGCCGCGGTCCAGCTCGCCGTACTCGCGAACACGGCGAAGTTGCCGTGCCACTGCTGGGGAGGCAGGTCGTGCAGGCCGGCGAACGCCGTGATCCCCGCGACGCCTGCGAGGACCACGTCGCTCGCTACGTCTGCTGTCGCTGAGACCGGCCGCAGCGCCCAACGATCCACGCCTGGCAGCGAGCCTGGATCGTAGGGAGCACAGCATGGGGCGCCGTGTGGCAATCCCACGGCCGCGGGCAGAACATACAGCACACCGGCGGTTGCCACTGATGCCGCGTCACCCCACGCGACGCGGTACATGACTGCGGGCTCCTGTCCCACGATCGGCCGGGCAGCCAGGACGAAGCCGAGTACAGCAAAAAGTCGACGGTGCACGCGAGAGCTTCCCCATGAATGGGTTCTAGAACGTACGCGATTAGCTGGGCGGATGCGATTGCCGCTAGAGCAGCATCAGAGAGGATGGGACCGTGCCGAGCTCTTTTTTGCTTTATGCTTTAGCGGGTTATCCTATGGCGTGCCCAAGAAACAGAACCGCACGGAGCAGGAGATTCACGCCATGATCATCAAGGAGGCGCAGTATCGGCTCGGCTGCACCGACTTCGATCCTGAGTTCACGCTCCACCGGACAGAGGTAGACCCGACCCACTATCCGAGCGCTAACTGGGACGTGGAGAGCGTGCGAAAGAGATAATCCAGACCTCACCGTGCGAGCTTGGGAATTACAGATCTCACAGGTGTGGAAGCCCATCCAGCCGCAAGCTCCTTGATGCCGTCGCGACGCGCTGCGGCTTCTCGGCGCGGGCGGTCAGCTTATACGCCTTCCGGCACTCCTACTGCGCGGCCCGGTTGCAGACGTTGGACCGCTGGGCGCCGGTGAGCCCGTACACGGTCGGCAAGGAGCTTGGGCACGGCGGCGACGCGCTCGTGCGGCGCGCGTACGGCCACCTCGGCGAGACGCGGCACCGGGCCGAGGCCGTGGAGTACCGCGTAGAACAACACGCGGCCAAGCTGAAGGACCGCCTGGCCGCTTTGGCTGCCGACTCTGTTTCCGACTCTGTTTCCGACTCTGTTTCGAACCCTACACCGTAATCAATGGGCCTGAGTGGAGTTGAACCACTGACCTCACGCTTATCAGGCGTGCGCTCTAACCACCTGAGCTACAGGCCC
>DASWEL010000266.1:0-3931 GCA_036394755.1 Gemmatimonadales bacterium
CACCGTCGCCCGGCGGAACGTGGGCGTGATTCGCGAAATCGGCGATGGCGTCGCGCGGGTCGAAGGCTTGAGCGACGTCATGCTCAACGAGATGCTCGACCTCGGCCACGGTATCACCGGCCTTGCGCTGAGCCTGGAAGACACCGATGTCGGCGTCATCATTCTGGGCGACGACACACGACTGGAGGAGGGCGGGGAGGTCCGCGCGACGGGCAAGCTGCTCCAGGTGCCAGTCGGCAAGGGGCTGCTCGGCCGGGTCGTGAATACACTCGGGGAGCCCCTGGACGAGAAGGGGCCGGTCGCGAGCGAGGCCGCATATCCGGTCGAGAAGATCGCGCCGGGGATCATGCGACGGCGGCCGATCGGCCAGCCGGTGCAAACGGGCATCATGGCCATCGACGCGATGATCCCGATCGGCCGCGGCCAGCGCGAGCTCATCATCGGCGACCGTTCGACCGGCAAGACGACGATCTGCATCGACACGATCATCAGCCAGGCCCGCCTGAGCGCCGCAGCGAAAGCAGCCGGCGACGACGACTATCGTCCGCTCTACTGCATCTACGTCGCGATCGGCCAGAAGCAATCGACGATCGCGCAAATCATCTCGATCCTGGAAGACGCCGGGGCGATGCCCTACACGATAGTCGTTGCGGCACCGGCGGCGGATTCGGCCACGAGCCAGTACCTGGCGCCCTTCGCCGCCACCGCCATGGGCGAATGGTTCATGGACAACGGCATGGACGCGCTGATCGTGCACGACGACCTGTCCAAGCACGCTGTGGCCTACCGCCAGGTCTCGCTCGTCTTGAAGCGGCCGTCCGGTCGCGAAGCGTACCCAGGCGACGTGTTCTACCTCCATAGCCGATTGCTGGAACGCGCCGCCCGCGTCGGTGAGAAGTATGGCAACGGGTCGCTGACGGCCCTCCCGATCATCGAGACGCAGGCAGGCGATGTCTCGGCGTACATCCCCACCAACGTCATCTCGATCACGGACGGTCAGATATACCTGGAGACGGACCTGTTCTATCAGGGTACCCGCCCTGCGATTTCCGTCGGCCTGTCGGTGTCCCGCGTCGGTTCAGCCGCGCAGCTCAAAGCGATGAAGCAGGTCGCCGGCCGTCTCAAGGGCGACCTCGCACAGTTTCGCGAGCTCGCAGCGTTCGCGCAATTCGGCTCTGAGCTGGATGCGGCGACGCAGGCGAAGATCGACCGCGGGAAGCGCATCATCGAGCTATTCAATCAGCCTCAACACGACCCCATTCCCGTGACGGTCCAGGTGGTCCTGCTCTGGGTCGTGCAAAACGGATACCTGGACGAGATCCCGGTCGACCGCATCAAGGACTATCAGGCCACGCTGACCGAGTACCTCACCTCGTCGAAGGCCGATCTGCTCGCAAAGATCGGGCACGAAAAAGCGCTCAGCGACGCGTTGGCAGCCGAGCTGAAGACCGCCGCGGATCAGTTCAAGCAGATGTGGAGATGATCCATGGCGAGCCCTCGAGACATCCGTCGGCGGATCAGATCGATCAGCAACACGGCACAGATCACCAGGGCCATGCAGATGGTTGCGGCCTCGAAGATGCGCAAGGCCCAGCAGGCTGCCATTGAAGTACGGCCGTTCGTGCAGTTGCTCTACCGCATCCAACGCAAAGCGACGACACGGCCGATCGATTTCAAGCATCCGCTGCTCGAGGTGCGCGAGGTCCGAAAGCGGGCGATTCTCCTGATCGCCTCCGACAAGGGCCTGTGCGGCGCGCTCAACAGCAATCTGTTTCGGCTCGTGGGGCAGTACGATCCGCATTCAACCGTCTTCATCACCGCCGGACGCAAGGCCGCGCAGTTCGTCGCACGCACCCGCCGGCAGCTCATCGCCGACTTTCCGTACGGCGACACGCCCCGATTCCCCGAATCCCGCGCGATCGCGGCGCTGGCCCGCGATCTCTTCCTGAAGCGCGAGGTCGACGAGGTCCAGGTGGTCGTCACCCGATTCGTCAACACCCTCGTGCAACAGCCGCTCGTCGTCCAGTTTCTGCCGGTCGGCGACATCAGAGGAGTGGAGATCCCCGGAGCGCCGCCGCCGGAAGTCCTGGCGGCCGACAGGACGGAGTTTTTGTTCGAGCCGAATGTCGACGACTTCATGGGTTATCTCCTGGGACACTATCTCAACATCTTCATCCACCTGGTGTTGCTGAACGCAAAGGCGAGCGAACAGAGTGCACGCATGGTTTCGATGAAGGGCGCCACCGACAACGCGGTCGAGATGATCAAAGACCTGACCCTCGAATACAACAAGCTGCGCCAGGGATGCATCACGCAGGAGCTACTCGAAATCGCCGGTGGCCAGGCCCAGTGAGCCGGGAAGGGTGTGGGACATGAACACGGGGAGAATCGTTCAGGTCGTCGGTCCGGTGGTGGACGTGGAGTTTCCGGACGCGCTTCCCGCGATCTACAGCGCCTTGGGGGTGGAGTACGCCGTCCAGAACCAACCGATGAAACTGACACTCGAGGTACAGCAGCACCTCGGCGACAAACGCGTGCGCGCCATCTCGATGTCCGGCACCGAGGGCCTCAAGCGCGGGTACGAGGTCAAGGACAGTGGCGCTCCCATCTCGATGCCGGTCGGCGATTGCGTCATGGGTCGCGTGTTCGACGTGACCGGCAACCCCGTTGACGGGCGCGGGCCGGTTGACGCGGAAAAACGCTACCCGATTCACCGCCCGCCGCCGCCGCTAGCGGAGCAGTCGACGTCCCCGCAGGTGCTGTCGACCGGGATCAAGGTCATCGACCTGATCTGTCCCTTCCTGAAGGGTGGCAAGATCGGCGCGTTCGGCGGCGCCGGCGTCGGGAAGACCGTCGTGATCATGGAGCTGATCAACAACATCGCCAAGCTGCACGGTGGGGTGTCGGTGTTCGCGGGCGTCGGCGAGCGCACGCGCGAGGGCAACGACCTGTACCACGAGATGGCGCAGGCCGGGGTCATCAACGAGAACGATCTGAGCGCGTCGAAGATCGCGCTGGTCTACGGTCAGATGAACGAGCCCCCGGGCGCGCGCCTGCGTGTCGCGCTGTCCGGCCTCGCCATCACCGAGTACTTCCGCGACGAAAAGAACCAGGACGTGCTGCTCTTCATCGACAACATCTTCCGGTTCTCGCAGGCCGGCTCCGAGGTCTCGGCACTCCTTGGCCGCACCGCCAGTGCCGTGGGCTATCAGCCAACGCTGGCCGCGGAGATGGGCACCTTGCAGGAACGCATCACCTCGACGAAGAAAGGCTCCATCACGTCCTTTCAGGCGGTGTACGTGCCGGCCGATGACCTGACCGACCCGGCGCCGGCCACGACCTTCGCCCACCTCGACGCGACGATCGTCCTCGAACGAGCGATCGCCGAGCTCGGCATCTACCCCGCGGTGGATCCGCTCGCCTCGACCTCGCGCTCGCTGACGCCGGAAATCGTCGGTCGGGAGCACTACGGCGTGGCGCGCGGCGTCCAGAAGGTGCTGCAACGCTACAAGGACTTGCAGGACATCATCGCGATTCTCGGAATGGACGAGTTGTCGCCCGACGACAGGCTCACGGTCTTCCGCGCACGCAAGATTCAGCGCTTCCTGAGCCAGCCGTTCAGTTCCGCCCAGGCGTTCACGGGCCGCGAAGGCCGACAGGTTCCGGTGGTTGATACGGTTCGGGGCTTCAAGGAGATATTGGACGGTAAACACGACGCCGTTCCCGAAGATAACTTCTACATGAAGGGTGGAATCGAAGAAGTCGCGGAACGGGGTGGGTGAGACATGGCGGCTACCTTGAAGCTCGAGATTGTGACGCCAGCCGCCACCGTCTATTCGGAAGACGTGCAGATGGTGACGCTGCCGGCGGTCGACGGCCAGATCGGGATATTCCCGCGTCACGTGCCAGTCCTGACGCGAATCGTCCCTGG
>DASWEL010000267.1:0-3582 GCA_036394755.1 Gemmatimonadales bacterium
GCCGGCGATGTTCTGCTCGAGCAGATTGAGGAGCTCGAAGGGGCTGTTGCTGAACCGCAGATTAAGGTAAATGCCGGCCGCGGTTGGGAGCCACACCAGGATCAGACTCAGCCGCATGAACAGGCCGAAGTGACGCCGGTAAATGTTGAAACTCCCGTCGAGAATCTCGCCCAGCCGCATGGGCCTGAGGTTGGTATTAATGGGTCGCTCCGCGAGGGGACACGCGGTAAGATGAGGACATGACAGCGTCCGCGCGAGACCTGGATCTCCGGCAACACCACGGCATCGAGACGCCGGAGCATGTGGACGTCCAGTTCGAGCTGGCGGGGGTCGGATCACGCCTGGCCGCGGGACTGCTCGACCTGCTGCTGCTGGTCCTGGGACTTTTGGCGCTTTGGATCGGCGGCGAGGCGATCATCGGGAGCGTGAGCGCCGCTCCCGGGATGCGGGGCTGGCTGAGCGCGGGGATGATCATCCTCACGTTCTGCTTCCTGTGGGGCTATTTCACGCTGTTCGAGGCGCTGAACGGCGGCCGAACCCCCGGCAAACAGGCGCTCGGTATCCGCGTCGTGATGGATACCGGACGGTCGATCACCCCGTCGGCCGCGGTCGTGCGGAATCTCGTCCGTTTCCTCGACTGTTACTTCCCGGTTCCGTTCGCCCCCGCCCTGATTTCGATCTTCCTCCACCCGAGCAACAAGCGGCCGGGGGACATGGCCGCCGGCACGATCGTGGTACGCGATCACCCGACCGACTGGAGCCTGGGCGCCCCCATACCGACCGAGGAAACGGCCGCCGAGCCCCTCGAGGCCGGCCCGCCGGAGTTGTCGGAGGAAGAATTCCGCCTGCTGGATCGATTCCTGGGCCGGATCAACGATCTGACGCCTGAGGTGCAGGTGCGGATCACGATGGACCTCGTGCGACGGTTCGAGCCACGCATCCCGCGGCGCAACGCGGACCTGCAGGGCTATCTCGTGACCGTCTTCGCCGACGAGCAGCGCAAGCGGCGTAGCCGGTTTGCCCCGCGCGCCAAAGCCGGCGCGGCGGGCCGCATCACCGTCCCTGCCGAGCGGTTCGTGCAGAAGAAGCGGGAAGGATGGGAAACTTTTCGAACGACGGCGCTCCGGATGGAGCGGTCCGGCGTGGGGGCGTTAGCGCCGGGGGAAATCCCCGCCTTTGCAGCCCAGTACCGCGAAGTGGCCGCCGATCTCGCGCGCGCCCGCACCTATCAAGTGGATCCGCGCGTCATCGCCTACCTGGAGCGGGTCGTCACCGCGGGGCACAATGCGTTGTACCGCGCCCGCGGCAAGGAGCGCACGCCGCTGCCGCACTACATTCTGCGCGACTTTCCCGCCGCCGTCGTGCAATCGTGGCGCTACGTGCTCCTCGCCTTCCTGTTGTTCTCAGTTCCCGCCGTCGTCGGCTACGTGATGATCCGCGAGCGGCCCGAGCTGGGGGAGGAGCTGATGCCGGGCATGGTCGCCCGCGCCGAGGCGGCGGCGGAGAACCAGGCGGAAGGCCGCGGGTACGCCGAGACCAGCAAGGAAGATCGACCGCAAACCGCGGCGTGGATCATCACGAACAACATCACCGTCTCATTCGGGACGTTCGTGGGTGGTTTGACGGGCGGCCTGCTGACGGCCTGGCTCTTGTTCACCAATGGCATGATGCTGGGACTCGTCCTGGGGCTGTTCAAAAACTACCAGGCGATGAACTACCTGCTGACCTTCGTGCTGGGCCATGGCGTGCTCGAGCTCACCGCGATCTTCATCTCGGCGGGGGCCGGCTTCCGACTGGCCAACGCGATCATCGCGCCGGGTGACCGCACGCGCCGAGATGCGCTCGTCGTGGAAGGACGGATCGCGGCGCGGATGATCGGGGCAGTCGTAACCCTGCTCGCGATAGCCGGCACGATCGAAGGCCTGCTGTCCACGTCTGCCGCGCCGGCGATTTGGAAGTACGGGGTGAGCGCGGCGACGGCCGCGCTGCTCGTACTGTATCTCGCCAACGGGTACGCCTACATCAATTCTGCAAGGCGCCCTGCAGTATCCAGTTTCGGATGATGTTGATCGTCGCGTCGGACAGGCAGCCGCTGCCGCTGCACCCCAGCGGCATCCGCGCGCCGGTGCCGCCCACCGTGTTCTGCGTTCCCTGAATCTTGTGCACGAGATAGGATGAATCCGGCATGAACGGACGCACCCGCTTCATCGCCGGTACCTCCGACGCGTTCTGATCCACGATGCTGGCGTATGACGATCCGGCCGTGAGGTTCAAGCCCGCGGCGGATGGATGGCAGCTGGTGCAGGCCGGCGTGTTGGTGTTGAAGATAGTCTGAACGTCCGCCGCGAAACTGATGGGCGACGCGCTCACGTTCACCACCCGTGTCGCGGACGCCGGCCCAGCAGTCGCCGTGATCGTGGCCGCTCCGGTCAGGGCGAACGTGGTGATCACGGTCGAATCGAGCGTTGCCGCGGCCGCGGGACTCGCCCGCGTGGAATCGCTCGACGTCCAGGTGACGCTGTCCTCGAGTGCCGGATGGTCGAGCGAATCGAAGACCGCGGCGAAGAACGGCGCCGACTGGTTGGTCCGCATCGTCACATCGGGTGTGCCGAAGTTCGCCGGCGAGATCTGCACCGTTTTCGGAACCTGATTCACGGTGATCGGGGTCGAGGCGACCACGCCGGCGATCGCCTGCGCCTGAATCGATGCGGTGCCATTGCCCACGGCTGTCACCGTCGTCGTATGGGCCGTCACCGGGTTTACCGAGACCACGCCCGCCGACAGGACGCTCCAGTCGCAGAGATGGTTCGGAATTGTGTCGCCCGCCGAATCGACTGCGATACAGGTCGCCTGCACGCTGCGGCCGAATGCTCGCAGCGTGCTGAGCGACGCCGGCGTGATCGCGACGCTGGCCGGCACCTGCTGCACCGTCGCCGTCAGGGAGTCGGACACGCCGTCGGCCGTGCCGACGATGCGCGTCGTCCCATACCCGATTGCAGCGACGATCGCCTTATCAATGCCGCTGTCGGCAACGGTCACAATACCGGTATTGCGCGACACCCAGGTGACCGGGACACCCGCCACCGAGCTGTTCAGGCCATCACGCACATCGGCGATCACGATGAGGGTATCCCTGCGGGAGGTCAGGGAGATGTCGAATGGTTGAAAGACGATCCTGCCGATGCGCGAGCGAATGGGGAATGGGTCGCTCGTGACCGGCGTGCTCACCTGTGGCACCGCGGCGACCGTAATGCTCGCGCTGCCCAGCTGCAAGGCAGTCACGAGCCCCGTCTGCGAGACGCGAAGTTTCGTGCTGTCGGAGGAGAACCAGACGAACGTCAGACCCGTCGTGACCGGGCGATTCCCGGCGAGCGCTATAGCCGTCAGCTGCAGCGTGCCGTTGAGTCCAACCGTGGAATCGCCCGTGATCACAACCGAACTGAGCGAGGAGGGACCGGGGTCACTGCCGCATCCCGCGATTGTCAGTGCCGCGCCCAGCAGCAGCCACACACGCTTCATGCGTTCTCCTAGGGATTCACGACCACAGTCCCCGTCATACCCGAATGTATCGC
The DNA here is from genome assembly GCA_036394755.1 of Gemmatimonadales bacterium. GTDB lineage: Bacteria > Gemmatimonadota > Gemmatimonadetes > Gemmatimonadales > GWC2-71-9 > 20CM-2-65-7. The sequence goes on from DASWEL010000267.1 coordinate 3,573, forward strand.
GCGGTGTTGA
>DASWEL010000268.1:0-10475 GCA_036394755.1 Gemmatimonadales bacterium
AAGATCTTGCCTGGACGTTCGTGTTCGAAGGCATCGCCGGCGCACAGGCAGTGCAAGGCGAGATGAAGTTCCCACCTCCGAACATGCCAGCCATGCCCGCGAACTGGCAGGGCGTCGTCGGAGAGGTCGAAAAGGCGTTGAGGTCGTTCGGCGACAAGGTGCGGAAGGCGGACGAATCGCAGCTCAACGCCACCGTCAAGTTCAAAACCGGCCCGAAGCAAGTCAGCGATCTGCGACGCCTGGATGTGTTGTGGTTCATGCTGAACGACCAGATCCACCACCGCGGACAGCTCTCGGTCTACCTCCGCATGACCGGCGCGAAAGTCCCGTCGATCTATGGCCCGTCCAAGGACGAGCCGTGGCAGTGAGGATTTGAGAGCACAAATCGGATAGAACTCCGGTGGGGCCCCGCACTAACTTCTCCGCCATGAGTCCCAGGGAGCGGTGGCAAGCGGTGCTGGCAAGAGATCGCCGGTTCGACGGAGCGTTCGTCTACGCTGTCCGCTCGACCGGCATCTACTGCCGCCCGTCCTGCGCCAGCCGCCGCCCACGGCGCACCCAGGTCACCTTTTTCCCCATCCCCGAAGCTGCCGAGCGCGAGGGGTTCCGCGCGTGCCGCCGCTGTCATCCTGCCGACGCGCCTGGCGCCGACGCCACTGTAGCACTGGTGCGCGAAGCGGCTCGCGCAATCGCCGCCGGCACGGCGCCTCGAGGCGAGGCCCGCCGGCTCGCGCGCGCATTCAAACGAGTTCTGGGGATCACGCCGCGGGCCTACGCCGAGGCGCACCGCACCGCGCGCTTCAAGCAGGAATTGAAACGGAGGAAGCACGTGAGTCCCGCACTCTATGAAGCCGGATACAGCTCCACGAGCCGAGTCTACGAGCATACGCACGAGCAGCTCGGCATGACGCCCGCGACGTACGCCCGCGGCGGCCCGGGGGTGGACATCGTCTTTGTCACCGTGCCGACGTCCCTGGGCTGCCTGCTGGTGGCCGCGACCGATCGGGGGATCTGCCGTGTGACGCTCGGCGACAGCGCCGCCGAGCTCGAAGCCGACCTCCGCACCGAGTTCGATGCCGCGCGGGTGCGAGAGCGGAAAGGCGGAAAGCTGGAGGGCTTCGTCGACGCAATCCTCTCCTACCTCGAGGGCACCGAGCCGCACCTCGATCTGCCGCTCGACATCCGGGCGACCGCATTCCAGCGGCGGGTGTGGCAGGAGCTGCAACAGATTCCGTTCGGCGAGACACGCACCTACGCCGACGTCGCGCAGGCGATCGGACAGCCGAAGGCGACGAGAGCAGTCGCTCGGGCGTGCGCCACGAACCCCGCCGCATTGGTCATTCCCTGCCACCGCGTGGTGCGCGAGGACGGTGACCTGGGCGGATACCGTTGGGGAGTCGAGCGGAAGAGATCATTGCTTGAAATGGAAAACGCGGATTCCTCATGACCGCGGTGCGTCTGCAGCCTAGTCTTTGCATGTCCCCGCTTATCAGTTCACCGGGATCCAGTAGCTCACTTTCACTGCAAGGAAATTGTCGCCCGTCGCCCGGAACGAGTTTACCAGGTCCCCGAATCCGACTCCGCGAGTCGTGCCCCGTGATCCATCGCGATTCTGCGCCCACACGACGTACAGTGTGCTCCCCGGCCTCCACTCCCACCGCAAGACGACATTGCTGTGGAACGAGAGGGTGTTGAAGTCGGGATTCGGAATGTTCAGCGTGTCGGCGCCGCCATTATCCGTGACGGTGTAGTTGCCTCCCGCGTCGCGCGCGATCGTCGTTCCGGCTGTACCGTAGTGGCGCAGGTTGAAGGTGCGCGGTCGCGGGAGCTCCCCGAGCCCGTAATAGTGGCCGTTCGCCGCGAACGGCTCGCCATACAGCTCGAGGGTGAGCTCCGGGCCAATCGTGTAATTGGCCCGCAGCTCCATGAGGAACGTGGGCTGATCGATCTGCGCGAAGACGTAGCGTGACCCATACGTGGCCACCGGCCCATGCGTACTCGTATCGAATGTCGCCACCCACTGCCGCGGGAGGATCCAACGCACGTAATTGGGCGCCGCGGAGAGCTGAAAGCGGCTTGACGGCCGGATGGAAATCTGGCCGCTGAGTCGGTACGTCTCACCTCCGAGCTCGTCCTCACCGTAGTAGACGCGACCCGTCCACGAGGTGTTCGCGCCGAAATTGTTTTGCAGCCGCACGACCCAGTTCCACCCTTGCGGCGTCGCAATGGTCGGCCCGCCGCGCGTGGCAGAATGGTCGAACGCACGCGGCTGATAATCGATGTACGAGCTGAGGTTCCAGAAATTCTTGAAAGTCACTTCGCCATAAAGCTCGGTAAACAGGTACTGCCGGGTACCGCCGAAGTCATATTCGGTCACCGCGTTGACATTCGCGGCGTAATTCTGAAACCACGCACCGGGTTTCGTCTGGCGATAAATCAGTCCCGCGAATCCGGTCCGACCATCGGCGTTCCCGAGGCGACCGGCGTCGTTGGGATCGTACGCCGGAGATTCCCAGGCGTATTGGAGATCGTACAGCCAGTTGCCCTTCGTCTTCCGGAACCAGAGACTCGCGACCGACCCCGTGAGCGTGGTGCGGGCGGGATCGTAGGTCAGGTAACCGGCATCGGGGCGCTGGAAGTAGTGCACGGGCGAGCGCTGCACGCGATTGATATCGGCGGTATCGCCGCGCAAATGACTGAAGCCGGCCCAGCCACGCAGCTCGTAGGCTCCCCGATCCCAGCGCAACACCCAATCGGCACCGCCGGCGTAGGCGTGCTTCGTGTATCGGGGCGCCAGGAGGCTATCGACGCCACGGTGCACCGTGGTGAGCGTGACTCCAATGACCGACTTCGATGCCCCGAGTTCCTGCTGCACTCGCATCACCCCGTACCCGGCGGGCGGTACCAGCTCGACTCGACCGAACGTCTTCGTGGTGGAGTCATAGATCCGTGCCGATTCGCGCGAAGTCACCGCCGCGAGCGCGCCCACCGACATCCCGCCGGCCAGACGCCCGGTCACTTTAGCGGCACCCAGGATCGTGGCATTCTGGGGGCAATCCACGAAGTCCCCGCTGGCATTGCACGACGGCTGCGCGCCGATGCGGCGTGAGTAGAAGTAGGACGGGCCGCTGCCGCGTAACAGCTGATTGCCCTCGGTGAAGAAGGGCCGCCGCTCATCGAAGAACTGCTCGAACCCCGTCAGGTTCACGAACGCCGGGTCGGCCTCGACCTGACCGAAATCGGGATTCACCGTCCCATCGAGCGTGATGTTGGGGCCGAGACCCATCTTCACGTCGGCGCCCGCGCGACCCGCGAAGTTGACCCGATTGTTGAACGGATCGTCCGGGTGGACACCGCTCAGCAGCCGCGAATCGGCGGCCCCGTAGGGCATCACTTCGAGCCGGCGCGTGGGCTTGACGCCCTCGATGCCCACGAGCTGTCCCATGAACGACGACCATCCGGTGCGGTCGGTGGGCACCGGGATCCAGTAGTCGTCCTCGCTCGTGACGGGATTCCACCGATTAGCGTTGAAGCCCCACACTTGCACCGGCTGATTGGTGAACCGGAGCTGCGAAAAAGGGATCCGCATCTCCGCGGTCCAGCCGAGCGCGTCGATGTTCGCTTTCGCCTCCCAGACGGGGTCGAACCCGAAGTTCGCGTCGTTCTCATCGTCTGACGCATGGTACCAGTCTGCCCGCACCCCGGACGCCGAGACACCGAACGAGTACGCGGTGCGCTTGTCGTGGTAGCTGTCGAACGACACCCACATGCGTTCGGCCTGAAAGGTGTTGTCGCGCCGTGAGAGCGGCGCCTGAATCTTGGAGGGATCACGACTGAACATCCGCGCGCCCACATATAGCGCGTCGTCATCGTAGAAAATCGCGATGCGCATGCTGTCGCTGGGCGCCGCGCCTTCGCGCGGGCGTTTCTGCACGAAGTCACTGATCCACGCCGCCCGCGCCCACGCCGGATCGTCGAGCCGCCCATCGAGCGTGATGGACGTACCCTGTAACCGAACCGCCCTCGCCTGCTTGGCCGGTGGTGCCTCGCTCGTCTGCAATGCGACGGAGGCGGCGAGGCACAACGCCACGAGGCTCAATCGCGGCTCAGCGCCTCGAACACCCGGCCGCGGTCGTACTGCGAGCCGATGGATCCGGCGTCCTCGCGGATGGCCGCCCGGATGGTGTCATCCATTTTCACCTTGCTGATCACCGCGATCAACAGCTCCGACAGCTCGTGATCCGACGAGATGTCCTTGGCCGACTCGAGCACCGCCAGCACGACCGGGCGCGGCACTTCGCCACGCTCGACGATGCTGAGTAACGTGCGGCCGTGCTCGTAATCGGAATTGAGGTTCTTGGCGGCGGCGAAGAACGCCGGCCGCAATGCATCGTCCAGCACGTATGAGCCGCCGACCTTCGTCAACAGCTCCGCCAGCTCGAAATCGGAGTTGATCGTTTTGGCCGAGGTGAGCACGTCGGCCAGCATGGCAGGGCTGGTACCCTGGCGGGCGACGACCGCGTCCAGGACGCGTCGGTGTTCGTAATCGGACTGCAAACGGTTCGCCGCCTTGAAGAACGCGGGCCGGACCGCCTCGTCGATCGGGCGGGCGTCATTCAGCTCGATCAGCAGCGTAGCCAGCTCGTAGTCGGAATTGATGTCCGCCGCGGCGTCGAGCATGCCGGCCTCCATGGCCGGGGTGAGACCGGGTCGCGACAGCGCCGCCGTCAGGACACGATGCCGCTCGTAGTCCGAGCCGATCGATTTCGCGGCCGTGACGAATCCCACCTGCATCCGTTCGGTGAGCGGCTGCTTCTGGGAGACGGCAATCAGGAACTCCGCCAGCTCATAGTCGCTGTCGATGGATTGACCGGCGAGCGTGACGATGCGCTCGTACCCCGCGGCATCCAGCTTGCCGCTCTCGACGGCGGCTTGGTAGTAGATGCGCCGGGTGTAGTCCCCGGTGAGCTGGCCGAACTCGTCGATCAGTCCTTGAATGCCTCGGGCGTCGAGAATCCACCGCGCGCGCTCTTCGGCCATGAACCCGGTGCGCCGCAGCAGAAACGTGAGCGTCTCTTTCAGCCAGGCTTTCGCGTCGTCGTCGAACGGCCGGACATCGCCATCGACCTTGTAGACGCGTTCGAGCTCAGTGCCGCGGCGCTGAATCGTCACGCGGCGATCGTGGGCGCCGTAGTCCACCTCGATGACGATCCGTCCGCCCGAGGCCAGCGTGGCGATGTCGGTGAAATCGTCATTGAAGGTGAACTTGCCCTCCGCGTCGAATGTGACCGCGCAGTGACCGGTGGTGATGCTGAGCGTTACGACGTCGCCGTCGCCCTCATGGCTATGCGACGAGCGACGAGAACCTTCGGCGCTGCAGCCGCGGAGCGTGTCCATTCCCGCAACCGGTTGACGCGACGCCACCGCCAGCAGCGGCGCGGCTGCGCGCTTCGCGGAGGAGCTCAGGCCTGGGGAAGGCAGCCGTGGAATCGCGTCGAGTGAGCCCCTCCTGGCGGCCGACGCCGGCTCCGCGACCCGTGGTGCGGCGGCCGCGAGCGGCACGACGACCGCGATCGCCGCGATCCACGCCGGCAATGCCGAGCGCGCCGACAGCGTGGCGCGGCTCCGCCCGGTGTCGAGCACATCGATCAGGCGCGTCGCGAGCTGCGCGGGCCGAGCCATCGCGACGCTGGCGAGCGAAGTCGCGCGCGCGGCCCGGAGGCCGCGCGCGATCTCGAGGAGATGCGAGGCGTATTCGGACGGGGAGGCACCCGCGCGCAGCACGTGATCGTCACAGGCGCGCTCGCGCTCCTCGCGCAGCCGCGTAGCGGCGAGCCACACCAGCGGATGGAACCAGTAGACCGCGCAGGCGATCCGCGCGATCAGCTGAATGAGGAAGTCGTGCCGCTTCACGTGCGCCAACTCGTGCAGCAACACGTCGCGGCGCCGCTCTGGCGTCCAATCGTTGGCTTCGGCGGGCAGCAGAATCGCGGGCCGCCGAATGCCCCACGTCATCGGCATCGCGGGCCCATCCGCTTGCAGTAACCGCACGTGACGGCGCAGGCCCAACTCCAGCGACAGCTCGTCGACCAGGATGAGCCACGCCTCGTCTTCCACCGGCCGCGTGACGCGATCGAGCCACGTGATCCGCGCGATCCCCACGGCGAGCAGGATCAGAACGGCTCCCACGCCGCTGAGCCAGACAGGAAACACGAGCGCGGTCCAATCGGTCGTGAGGTGCCAACGCACGGGCTCTGCCTCGATCGTGCTGGATGGTGACGGAGTCGGCGCATGGACCGTCGGTGCCATATGCGCGGCTGGCGCCGGCCCGGGTGCCGCCGCGCGCGGAGCGAGTTGCTCGGCATCGAACGCGACGGGTACATCGAGGCGCGGCCAGAGCGCGAGTTTCCAATTGGGCAGCAACGCAGAAGCGAGAGGCAGCGCGAGCACGCCGCCGCAAGCGAGTGTCCAGACGAGGTGCCGCAGTGACGCGGGAGAGCGGCGCAGAAAGACGGTCACGACGGCCGCCAGCACCAGCAGCACGGTCGCTTTGACAAAGGCATCAGCGAGGATCGCGAGCATGTCAGCGGCCCTCCTTCCGCGCGTCGGCGATGAGTTGGCTCAAACGGGCCAGCTCCGCGTCGGAGAGGCGTGTGGAAGAGAGATCGAGCAGCGCCGCGACGGCCTGCTCCGTGGAACCGTCAAAGAAGGTGTGCAGCAGCTGTCGCAGCGCCGATTGCCGCGCTCGCTCGCGCGGAACGGTCGGCACGAACACGTAGCGAGGGCCGTCCTCCTCATGACGGAGATGGCCTTTCTCCTCGAGCACCCGCAGGAGCGCGCGCACGGCGGAATAACTCGGCGGATCCGTGAGCTGATCGAGCACCTCGGCGGCGGTGGCACGGCCGGTCCGGTAGATCACGTCCATGATCTCCCGTTCCCGACGGCTCAGCTGCGTATTCGTTTCTTTGGACATTGCCGATCCCCCAACGGTTGGATGCTAAAAAATTAGCACTTACTGCTAAGAAAGTAGCATTGGGGGGTTTCTTGTCAAGCGAGGCGGTTGCGGACGTTCCGGGCTTGCCAGAGATGCCGTCGGTCGTGCGCGATGATGAAATCGAAATACGCGCCTAGCGGCATACGCAGCAAGCGGTTAACAGGAGAGATCGTTCGGACATGTGCCAGATCCAGACCGTCGGCCTGGCGCACGCGCTCCGCCAACTGATCGCGCATCGCAGCGAATTCGGGCAGCAGGTCAGCGCCGCGATAGGTGCCGCCGACCAACACCCGCATGAGCCTAGGGGCTTTCATGCGGAATTTGGGAGGCGGCTCCATCGACGCGACCATCATGCGAGAGAACCACCCGTACCGAAACGGTCCCGGCGCCAGCTGGTTTTTGGAGCGCCCTTCGCCGATCGCACGATCGAAGGCCGGCAGTGTCTTCGTCACGCCGACGTTCAGATGTGTCAGACACTCGGCGATCGACCAGCTGTCCTTCGTGGCGTGCCAATTGAGCCGCTCGTCGCTCAATCCGGCCGCCACGGCCTGCCCTCCCGCCTTGTTGGCGGCAATCTGATCGAGCAGCGACTGGATGGCGGCATCCATGCGTGTAATATGCATCCATACGAAGGACTTCGTATTGACATATACGAAACGCTTCGTATATTCGGTCCATGCCTCCTCGCCCGACGATTCGACCGACCAACGCCGAGCTCGCGATCCTGGCTGTGCTCTGGCACCGGGGGCCGAGTACAGTGCGTGAAGTGCATGAGGCGCTGCGGGACGGCCGGGCAGAAAGCGTCGGCTACACCACGATTCTCAAGCTCCTCCAGATCATGACCGAAAAGAAGCTCGTGAAGCGCGATACACGCTCGCGCACACACGTCTATGCCGCCGCCGTTTCCGAGGCAACCACGCGCGGGCATCTGCTGTCTGACCTCGTAGAACGGGCGTTCAGAGGGTCGTCGCTGGCGCTCGTGCTCCAGGCGTTGTCCAGTACCCGCGCGACCCCCGCCGAGCTCGAACAAATTCGACGCCTCCTCGACGAGAGGAAGGGAGATTCGCGATGAACGCAACTCATGCGCTGGGATGGGCGCTCGTGCATTTCCTGTGGCAAGGCGTTGCCCTCGCCATCGTCCTGGGCGTCGCCCTGGCACTGATTCGGCCCACGGCGGCTCGGACGCGCTACACCTTCGCGATCGTTACGCTGGCGGCGATGCTTGTCCTTCCCGTCGCAACCACGCTGCGACTGTACGAGCCCACGGTCGTGTCTTCACCCGCGACCGCGGCACCATCTTTCGAAGTGAACGCCACTCCCTCCCCCTCCCCCTCCCCCTCCCCTGCCCCGCGTGCAGCAGGTGCCGACGTCAAGTCGCTCCCGTCGCTCACGGCAGCTTCCCAATCGAACAGCGCCGTACGATTCACGCTGCTCCGGGATCGACTCGAGCCCGTTCTTCCGTGGCTCGTCGTCGTGTGGATGCTGGGCGTGTTGATCCTGTCGGTACGCCTAGCCTATGGGTGGATGGCGGCGCGCCCGCTGCGGACCCACGGCACACGCGACGTCTCCGCCGCGCTCCAGGACGTGCTGGCGCGGCTCGCGGCGCGACTGCGCGTGAATCGCCCGGTGCGCCTGCTGGAGTCGTTGCTCGTCGAGGTCCCCGCCGTCATCGGCTGGCTGCGTCCGGTGGTCCTCGTGCCGGCCAGTGCGCTCACGGGTCTGACGCCGCAACAGCTCGAGGTGCTGCTCGCACACGAGCTGGCTCACGTGCGCCGCTACGACTACGTCGTCAACGTCGTCCAATGCGTCATCGAGACGTTGCTCTTCTATCATCCTGCGGTGTGGTGGGTATCGCGCCGCATCAGGGAAGAGCGCGAACACTGCTGCGACGATCTCGCGGTCCGGGTGTGCGGCGATCCGCATCTGTACGCGACGGCGCTCGTCAGCATGGAGCGCATCCGCGCGGCGACTCCCCGGTTGGCGCTTGCGGCCACGGGCGGTGGAGGCTCATTGATCACGCGTGTCAGGCGTCTGGTCCTCCCCACCACTGCGCGCGCGGAGTATTTCCCGCGTTGGGCCGCAGGCCTCGCCGGCGTGCTCGCGGTGACGGTCGCTCTGCTGGCAACGGGAAGTGATCGCCTGGCAGTCGCGAGCGCGACGCAAATCGCGGCCGATACGACCCGCGTGCGGCCGGATACGGTGCTGCGCCATCCCGATCAATCGCAGCCGCTCGCACAGCGGTGGGAGTGGGCGCGCACGCAGGCCCGCCAACTCGGCCGCCGGTCGTATTGGGTTGGGTACATGATCCCGCGGCCGTCGTGGCTCGAGCACTCCGTCTACGTCGACCGCGGCATGGAAGCCGTCGGCCAGAACATCACAATCAGCGGGCGGATGTACGGCAACTTCCAGGGATTCATGTTCCGGGGCGTGCGCCTCGCGCCACTGACCGGCGCGGGTGACTCCGACGACATCGCGCTGCTATTCGGCTTCACCGATCAAGTCGGTAAGCCTGTGTTGACCCGCGTGCATGTGGCGAGCTCCTACTTGCCGGTGGACTTCCGCGGTCGCTCGCTGCTCTGGCTCGGACCCGCCACGGAGGCACAGAGCCTGCCGATCGTCCAGGATCTGCTTGCTGGGGCGTCGAATCCGGATCTGCGCGAGGATGTCGTCTCGGCTCTTGGTATTCACGGATCCAGCGACGTCGTCGTGCCGCTGCTCGTGCGGCTGCTCACGAGTCGCGAACCGGACGGCGTGCGGGAGCAGGCCGCGGAATGGCTGGGCTTTCATCCCTCGTCCGCCGCGGTAACAGCGCTGAGCGCGGCCGCCCGCAATGATGCGTCCGGTGACGTGCGCCGGCGTGCGGCCGAGTCGCTGGGAGACAACGCGCTAGCAGCGGCGATCGATTCCAGCATCGCCATCGCGAAGACGGCCGGTGATGCCGACACGCGCCGCGCGGCGGTCGAGGGGCTGGGTCAGAAATCCGATGATCGCGCGCACACCACGCTCGTCTCGATCGCGCAGAGTGATCGCGACGAAGATGTGGAGCGGGCGGCCGTGGAAGCCCTCGGCGAGCTGTCGGACGGGCGTGGGCTGCCGGCGCTCCGCGAGATCGCGCGCAATCATCGGAACTCGGATGTACGGCGCGCAGCGGCGGAGACGCTCGCCGAACACCTTCCCACTGCCGACGCAATCGCGCTGCTCAAGTCCCTCGCGACGAATGATTCGGATGCGGATGTCCAGCGCGCCGCCGTCGAAAAGCTCGGCGAGCTCGCACCGACCGCGGAGACGGTGCAGTTTTTGTCGACGCTGGTGTCGAACAGCCGGAGCGAGGACGTACAGCGGCAAGCGCTCGAGACGCTCGGGGACATCGGCGTCCTGGGCCTCCCCGCCATCGTCGACGTCGCGCGGTCGCATCCCAGCGCCGATCTCCGGCGCGCGGCAATCGAAACGATCGGCGACAAGCTGCCCCCGGCACAGGCAC
>DASWEL010000269.1:0-5993 GCA_036394755.1 Gemmatimonadales bacterium
CCCACGCCCTCATCGACCGCAAGATCCACCAGATCATGGCCGTGCGGCCGAGCGTGCTGCAGCTCGACATCGTGCGCCTGCCTCCCGGCGGGGGCGCCGTGGTGGCCACGAGCGAGCCGACTCACCGCCTTCCCTTCACCACGGGCGACGAGGCCGCGGTCCGCAACGGCGTCGTGATCTCGCGCCTGCTCACCGACGCCGGCGGCCGGTCGTGGGAGGTGATGGCGCCGATCCAGCTCGACGGCGCGGTGGCCGGTGCCGTGGCCGCGCGCTTCTCGCTCAACCGCTTCGACGCGCGCGAGGCGCGCAGTCGCACGCTCGCCCTCTGGCTCACCGCCGTCTCAGTGCTGGTGATGGGCTCGCTCATGACCCTGGCCGTCCACGGCGTGGTCAACCGCCCGATCGAGCGGTTCGTGCGCGCCATGCGCGGCGCCGAGGCGGAGCCGGTGGCCGTGACCTCGAACGACGAGTTCGGCGTGATGGCGGGCCGGTTCAACGACATGATCGCGCGCGCCCGCGAGCGACTGTTCGCCATGCAGCGCGACCTCAGCCATGCCGAGCGGCTGGCGCTCTCGGGCCGCATCGTGGCCGAGGTGGCGCACGAGGTCGGCACGCCGCTGCACTCCGTGATGGGCCACCTCGAGCTCCTGCGCGAGGACCTGCCCGCGGCCGCGGTGTCGGAGACGATCGAGCGCCGCCTGCGCGTGATCGAGAGCCAGCTCGGACGGCTGCGCGAGATCATCGATCGCCTGCTCGACCTCACGCGCCGCTCGCCGCAGCCGGCGGTGCCGGTGGACGTCACTGGCCTCGTGCAGGAGACCGTGGAGCTGGTACGCCCGGCGCTGACGGCCGCGCGGCTCGAGCTGTCCGTCGAGGCCGATCCCGCCCTGCCGCGGCTGCTCGCCCAGCGCAGCGAGCTGCAGCAGGTCGTGCTGAATCTCCTCACCAACGCGCTCGACGCCACGCCGCCCGGCGGCGCCATCCGCGTGGCGACGCGCGCGCGCGGCGGCGAGGTGGAGATCGAGGTCACCGACACGGGCTGTGGGATCCCGGGTCCGGAGCTCAAGCGCGTGTTCGATCCGTTCGTCACGACGAAGGATCCCGAGCGCGGCACCGGGCTGGGACTCTTCATCTGCGCGCAGATCGTCCACGGCCACGGCGGGCGCATCGACGTCGCGAGCGAGGAGGGGCGCGGCAGCGCCTTCCGCGTCCTGCTGCCCGTGGACCGCGTGGCCGTTCACCAGGCGGCGCATTCATGACGTCCGCGCGTCCCGCCGTGCTGGTGGCCGACGACGACGCGGTCGCGCGCGACCTGCTGGTGGAGGTGCTCGAGCGCGAGGGCTATCGCGTGCGTGCGGCCAGCGGCGGCGGCGAGGCGATCGCGCTCGCCGAGCGCGAGGTCTTCGACGTGGCGCTGGTGGATCTGCGCATGCCGGAGCCCGACGGGCTCGCGGTGCTGGCGCGGCTGGTCGCCCTCGACCCGGCCCCGGCCGTGCTGATCCTCACGGCGTTCGCGGCGATGGACACGACGATCGAGGCGATCCGCCGCGGCGCCTACGACTATCTCAGCAAACCCTTCCGCCTCGACGAGATCAAGCGGGCCGTGCGCCGCATCCTCGAGGTCCAGCGGCTGGCGCGTGACAACCAGCGCTACCGCCGCGAGCTGCGCGAGCGCTTCGACCCCGACCGCCTCGTCGGCCACTCGCCGGAGATCGTCGCCATCTACAAGCTGGTGGCCCGCGTGGCGGGCCTCGACACGACGGTGCTGATCCAGGGCGAGACGGGCACGGGCAAGGAGCTGGTGGCGCGCGCGATTCACTATGCGGGGTCCCGCGCCGACCGGCCGTTCGTCGTCATCGACTGCGCCGCCATCCCCGAGCCGCTGTTCGAGTCGGAGCTGTTCGGTCACGAGCGCGGCGCCTTCACGGGCGCGGTCGCCACGCGGCGCGGGCTGCTCGAGACGGCGCAGGGCGGCACCTGCTTCTTCGACGAGGTCTCGGAGGTGTCGCCGGCGCTCCAGGCCAAGCTGCTGCGTACGCTGCAAGACCGCGTGCTCCGGCGCGTGGGCGGCAACGAGCCGATCCCCGTCGATGTGCGGCTGGTGGCGGCCACCAACCGCGATCTGAAGAAGCGCGTCGAGGACGGCCTGTTCCGCGAGGATCTCTACTACCGTCTCAACGGCGTCACCATCGCCGTCCCGCCCCTGCGCGAGCGCGGCGACGACGTCGCCCTGCTGGCCGAGCACTTCGCGCGCAGGTACGCCGCGGCCGCGAGCAAGCCCGTGGAGGGCTTCGCGCCGGGCACGCTGGACGCGCTCCGCGCCTACGCGTGGCCGGGCAACGTGCGCGAGCTGGAGCACGCCATCGAGCGTGCGGTGGCGCTCGCCCGCGCGCCCCTGCTGCTACCCGAAGACCTGCCGGCGGACGTCCGCGCCGAGACCAAGCGCGCCCCCGAGCTGCCGCCGAACCGGATGACGCTGGAGGAGCTCAAACGCTGGTACGTCGCGCTCGTGCTCGACGAGGCCGGCGGCAACAAGGTGCGCGCCGCCGAGCTGCTCGGCATCGACCGCCGCACCCTCTACCGCATCCTCGAGCGCGAGTCCGGCCCCGAAGAATAACGTCGACGCCCAGGTTCAGGCCCTGCGCTCATTTACTGTCCTTCTGCCGGATTTTGCGCAGCTCGCTGCCAAGCCACACGGCGCTGGGCTGTTCTTCCTGGTTTGGGCATCGCACTTTGTAGGGCTTCCCACTGATGCTGCTCTCCGTGCCCGCTTTCTCTATGAACTCTTCCGAGTCGGTGATGAGACCCTTCTCGACCAGGTAGTCGAGCTTCATTTGCAAGTGGTCCCGGGCCTCCGAGCCGCTATGCCAGCTTCCGTTCCGGTAGAACTGACATTTCGACGCTCCGAGCCTATTCAGAAGCGCATCGATTTCTGTTTGAGCTGACGACGACAACTCGGCCGCATCCGCGGGCGCTGCGGCTAACAGGAGAAGCACAAGTGCGATCAACTTGCGCACGATTCTCTCCACCTGGAGGTTAGACCTCGTCATTTTCATCAACGATCTCAACGTCGCAGAGATCCTCTACAACTGAGTGCAGTTCGATCTCGAACCAGTCCTTGAACATCGCGAAGTCTCGGCCTCTTGGCCATGCGGCCTCGTCAGTATGCCACCCAAACAGTTCGTTCTCGAATATCGCCGGGTGCACCTTCGCGAGAATCTCCCACGCCGCCTCCTCGTCCTCGTAGCTTGGAATCAGGTACACCGTCTGCTCATCGTTCGGATCGGGCACGATCCCCGAGTCGTCCAGTCCAGCCGCCCAGTCAAGGTAGGGCTGCTTTGGCCGCACTATCACGACACCGCGATTGAGCATCGCTGCACCCACGCTTGAGGTCTAACGCAGCGCTGAGCCGCCGCCGACAGCACGCGATTGTCGACTACGAGCCGGTCGGTCGGCGGTCGGCTCCAGCGCACTCTTAGCCCGGCGCATCCCCGGCCAAACGCCGAAGTACGTCCGCGGACGCATCGTACAGGTCGGAGAGGACACGATACGGATCACCGGCAAGCTTGAAGTACTGAGCAAATGCAGGCTCGGTCTCGAAACCGGCTCGCTTCAATGCCCGGATCGCCTCGCGAGCTGCTGGACCGGCAAGGCGCAAGAGCCGCTCCTCGACCACCATGTGCCGATAAGCGTATTGCTTTGCGATGGGAATCGCCTGACCAACAACCTCGATACTAAAGCCCTGACTGGAAAAGGACGCGAGGACAGCCGGACAGCCCGAAAGCGGCTGACGGCTGAGTTCGAAGCCCGAGTACCCGCGATAAGCGTCTCCCAGAATCCCGGCGAACCGTTCGAGAGCTCCGACCTCGCACACAATATCGAGGTCGCTTGCTGGCAAATCGATCCCTAGAGGCACCGTTCCGACCAAGACGGGCTTGAATTCCGCAAGGATCTCGAAAATGCGGAGTTCTCCCAAGACTGCGTGCGCTGCCCGCTTTCGCAGCCCTGTATCCGTTAGATTGCGGGAGTCGGCCGTTCCGTCTCGCACGTAGGTTTCACCAAAGGACTAACGTCCGCATGAGCCGCGCGCGCGTCAGCGCGGCGGCGATTGTGAGGCTGTACTGCACCCGAGACCCATCACGTGACTGTGAGATTGCGTGGATAGGTCCGCTTCGCATGGTTCGCCGCCGCCAGGTCAATCTCGACCGTTAGAAACGACGAATCAGCGCTCGTCTCGCCTAGAACTTCTCCCTCAGGCGAGACCAGCCAGCTGCGGCCGGCGAACGCCTCGCTATCATAGGATCGGCGGTTCGCGGAGGCGACAAAGCAGCCGGACATGATCGCCGCCAGGCACGCCGCCATTCGCCACCGCCGGTGTTCGCTGGTTGCTCGCGGTGCCGCAATGAGCTGGGCGCCGCGCCGGCCGATCTCCCAGGCCGCCTCGGTGAACAAAAGTTCGGTACATAACTGGAAGGCCACGGTCACAGCCCCACGGTTAACGGGGAAAAGTCCCGGTCACCGCGATCAAACCACGTCGCCTCCCACGCGTCAGGCTCATCCGGGAGATAGTACTTGGCACGTGCACTCCGATATTCTCCGTCCCGCGTCCAGTAGAACGCTTGGTTGAGGCGCTTTCCCTGCACGTCTACCGGGCGGGAAGAGAGGACCACGCGTGTCTGCAGTTCCACCAACCGGGCCATCATCTTGTCGTGAGCCTCGAGGACGACCCGCCATGCGGCAAGGTCTACTGTCCTCGCGTAAAGGTCTTCCAGTCACAAAACGGCATCTCAGGCAGTACCACGATGTCTGTGGGGCTCGCGGCCAGATCGCGAACCAAGTCTGCCCACGCCCCCTCCCTGCGTGCGGCCTCGTCAGGGAACTCGCACACCGTAATCTTCATTTGTCCTTTGCCGAGTGCCGTCGCAGCCTAACGGCCTGGCGCTGAGCTGCCGGTGCTGGCGCTTGCGACGTTCGGGCGCGCAATGGTGCCGGGCCGCTCAAGCGGCGTGTTAGACAGCGTATCGAGGAGATGTGGAGCCAAGTCGTCATGCACCCCGGGGCGCCCCGCCGGAGCCGTGGGAAATGACGATCAGCCGCCCGATTCCGTCACCCTCCTAGCCCGCGATCTCCGCCAAGCCCACCGCAGCCTCCGCCATCGCGGCTAACAGCAGCGGACTCATTCGGCGATAACAATCCGGTTACCTTCGGGATCCGCGACCATGCTCTCGTAGTATCCGTCGCCCGTCCTTCTTGGCCCATCGCAAAGCGTGAACCCGTCGCCCTGCAATCGTTTTGTAAGGGCGTCGACGGCGGCCCGAGAGCCCAGCTCCACACCCAGGTGGGCATACCCAATGAACTCGCGCGAGCTCTGTGTATCCGGGATCCTTTGGACGTCTGGTTGGTGCATCAGCTCCAATCGCCCGCCTCCAGGGAACGTCAGGAAATACGAAGTGAACCTCTTACGTTCATTCTCATATTTCAGGTTCGACCGCGCGTCGAAGTACTTCTCGTAGAAGGTGCGCATCAGTTCGATGTCCACAGCCCAGATTGCGACATGGTCAAGCTTCATCGTATTCACCGGTCAACCGGCGCCCTCACGATCGCGATTCGGGTCTGAGGACTGCTCCGCACTGGCAACATCGCGCAGGATTGAAGAGCGGAATCTCGGCCTCGGGGAACCGGCCGCACGCGGTGCACCGGTAGTCGACGAAAGCCCAGGCGGCCACGACCACCGATGCGCCCACCAAGCCCCAAACGAGGCTGCCTGCAACAATGTCCACCTTCCCGTTGAGTAGCGCGAACAATAAGGTGCCCCCAGGCGAGGCCGAGCCGATAAGGGCAAACCACCGCCTGCGTTGAAACCGTCCTATCGGATCACGCGTCGTCGTCACGCTGTGCGCACCGCTCACCGAATGATCTTTCCGGTCCATCGGTCGCGATCCAGCCAGTATGGGCACGCCCCGCACTTCTGCCCCTCAGGATAATCGGCGCCT
>DASWEL010000270.1:0-2450 GCA_036394755.1 Gemmatimonadales bacterium
CGCGACGTCATGATTCATCCGGATGGCGTTCAGCAGAAAGGTGACGGCGACTGGGGGCTCGTCGAAGCGTTGCGCCGGCGCGATGCGACCGCCGCCGAGTGTCTCGTCGCCACATTCGGCGACCGCGCGTATCGCCTCGCGATCGCGATCACGGGCAACCGACAAGACGCCGAGGAGGTCGTGCAGGACGCGTTCTGGAACGTGGTGAGGAAGATCGACACGTTCCGGGCTGAGTCGTCACTGCGATCGTGGATCTACCGCATCACCGCAAACGCCGCTTACCAGAACCGCCGAAGCGGCGCACACCGACGCAACGAGATCACGCTTGACGAAGTCCTTCCCCAGTTCCACGAGGATGGCCACCATGCGGATCGGATCACCGACTGGTCGACGAAGCTCGACGACCCGGCGATGCGAACGGAGCTTCGGGGCGTGCTCAGCTCGGCGGTCTCGGAGCTTCCGCCTCACTATCGGGCCGCGATCGTCCTGCGCGATGTCGAAGGATTATCGATGGCCGAGGTCGCCGACGCCCTGGGGATCACAGTTGGGACGGCGAAGACCCGCGCCCACCGCGCGAGGCTCCTGCTCCGCAAACGGCTCTCGACGTTCATGACACGTTCATCAGAAGGCTGACGTCCGAAAGCACCTTCTGCCTGGAGGGGCTATATGGCTGCACCGGAACGGTTCGACGCGCTCGTGCTCGGCAGTGGACAGGGCGGGAAGCTGCTCGCCTGGGATCTGGCACGATCCGGCCGACGCACGGCGGTCGTGGAGCGCCGATGGATCGGCGGCTCGTGCCCGAACATCAACTGCATGCCGAGCAAGAACGAGATATGGAGCGCGCACGTCGCGTACGTCGCGCGCCACGGCGCGGAGTTCGGGACGACGAGCGACCGCGTCGCGGTCGACATGGTGAAGGTTCGCCAGCGCAAGCGCGACATGGTCGACAGGCAGGTCGACGCGCACCTGCGCGCCTACAAGGAGAGCGGCGCCGAGCTGATCATGGGGACCGGCCGTTTCGTCGCTCCGAAGACACTCGAGGTGCGTCTGAACGGCGGGGGGGCGCGTGTCCTCTACGCAGACAAGGTCTTCGTCAACGTCGGCACGCACGGGACAATTCCCGACGTTCCCGGCCTGGAAGCGTCCGGCCCGCTCACCAGCATCGAAGCGCTGGAATTCGACCACGTGCCGCCACACCTGGTGGTGCTCGGCGGAGGCTATGTCGGTCTCGAATTCAGCCAGGCGTACCGTCGCTTCGGCAGTCGCGTGACGATCATCCAGCATGGCCCGCAGCTTCTCAGCCAGGAGGATCCCGACATCTCCAGTGAAGTGCAGCGGATCCTGAGCGCCGAAGGCATCGAATGTCTCGTCGCCGCCCAGACGCTCCGTGTGCACGGTCGGTCGGGAAAGGACGTCACGGTCCTGGTGCGGACGGCCGCCGGCGAGCAACGGATCGAAGGCAGCGATATCCTCGTCGCCGTCGGGCGGACACCCACCACGACGGGGATCGGCCTCGAGCAGGCCGGCGTCGAGCTCGATGCTCGGGGCTATGTGCGTGTCAACGACCAGCTCGAGACGACCGCGCCGGACGTCTGGGCTATCGGCGAATGCGCCGGGACCCCACACTTCACGCACGCCTCGGTCGACGACTCCCGGATCATCAAAGACAATCTTGCCGGCGGCAATCGCAACACGCGGGACCGGCTGATCCCGTACTGCGTGTTCACGGATCCGCCACTGGCCCACGTTGGATTGAGCGAGCGCGACGCACATCGCCAGAGCGTGGCGACCCGCGTGGCGAAGCTCCCCATGAGCGACGTGCTGCGGGTGCAAGCGGTGGACGCACGGCCGGGCTTGATGAAGGTGCTCGTCTCCGCAAGTGACGATCATATCCTCGGCTTCACGATGATCGGGCCCGAAGCCGGTGAGGTGATGGCGGTGGTTCAGGCGGCCATGTTGGCCGAGCTGCCCTATCCAAAGCTTCGCGACGCCGTTCTGGCGCACCTGACGATGGCGGAGGGACTCGGCGCGCTCTTGGCGAATGTGCCGGCGCTGGCACATCGGTCCACATCCCGTTAGCCGACGACGGAGGAGCGCATCTCCGAGAGAGGTACGCGATGACTGACGCAGCCGAAGGATACGCACGCGTCGACGGACGCGTTGGCGAAACACTGCCGTCCCGATCGTGCAGTCGGCGATGGACTGATCGGCGCCGCGACTGGGCTCTGAGTCGTCGCCGTGTTCCCGCGAAGCGCGTGTCCCGGCGCCGTCGTTGTGCGGGGAACCGGAACTCGAGGCGAATCGTCGTGAGGCCACAAAGGAGGGGACCCAACACCATGAACTGGTTCATCAGCGCGTTCATCAAGCTCGGCCTGCTCAAAGAGGACCTCGATTACCACCTGATTCGCGCGTCGATGGTCGTTCTCTTCTTGTTCTTCGGGTACCAGAAG
>DASWEL010000271.1:0-11448 GCA_036394755.1 Gemmatimonadales bacterium
TGCTCGAGTCGCGCGTCTGTCAGTACGAGCAGTCTCCCGACGAGCATTTCATCATCGATCGGCACCCCGACGCGGCGAACGCGTGGATCGTGGGTGGGGGATCGGGCCACGGCTTCAAACACGGCCCCGCCGTTGGAGAGCTCGTCGCTCGAGTGGTCCTGAGTGGAGCGACGCCCGATGAGCAATTCCGCCTCTCGCGCTTCGCTCGCTAACGACTTCGAGCGGTTCAAGCGGGCGTTGCCGCGCGATTTTCCCGCGCACGTGCGCGACACCTACCGGATCGTTCTCGCGGCGCGCTACCTGGGCGAGCCGATCCCGCACCCCATCGGCAAAGGCTCCGGCCAGCTGTCGCTCAACAGCGGGCAGCTGGAAACCGACGCCGAGGCCGGGCTCGCGTTCGCGGTGCTGAAGACCGTGATCGCGCAGGACTCGGCCGGCGATCAATCGATGGCCGCCTGGGCGATTCACGAGACGAAAATGAAAGTCGAGCGTCGCGGCGGAGGGTGGACGGTGACATGGAAAGGGAGGGGCTGGGATCGCTCGTTCGATGACTATCTTGCGCTGGCACGCGCCGCTTGGGATTTCACACGGGCGGGACTGCTCCTGACCGTGCCGTCGGTGAAGTATCATCTACCGCGACTGAATGAGCCGTTTCGCGACGACGAGTACGCCTTTACGACCCACGCGCTCTCGCATGCGTGCGGTCAGACGCCGCTCTTGCTGGAGAAGGACTTCTCGCCCACGCTCGCAGGCGATTCCCTTGCCGACGAGAAACAGCAGATCCTGCGATGGCTGCGAGAAGTGCCCGCGAAGATCAAAGCGCACGCCAATGTTCGGCTCGCCATGAAGCTGATGAATGCGCGCTTCGACGATGACTTTCAGCGGGAGATGATGGATGCTGCGAGCTCAGCCGATGCGCTTGTCGTATTCAACCGGCTCTTCGATGCTAACCTGGGAGTCGCCTATGGAGGCCCCGAGCTGAGCGACCGTAATCTGAGAGTGTTAGACCGACCGTCCGGCCGTCAGACCGTCCGACCGTCCCTCAGCGGCACTGGCAACATCCATTCGGGCAGGATGATTGTCGAATACGCGCTGCGCGGCTGTTCGTCAGTCCAGCTCCATACCTGCTTTCAGCTCCCACTCGAGGAGTATCCCGCGACCGAGGGGTCGCGCACGCAGCGGGCGCTGCATGCGTTGATATTCGATCCCCGCGACGGCCTGATCGCGGTGATGCTCGAGCGCGAAGCCGCAGGCGCACTCGAGCGACGCGGCGGCGAGCTGCACTTCCTCGATCTCCTGCCTGGAGCGAAGCGTTGAGCGAGCGTCGTCGACTGTCAGGGCTGGCGTTTCTTGCCCTCGCGGTGGTCCTGGCCTGGGGCGGCACGGTTGATCAGACCAAGGCGTGGGCCCGCTGGATCGGTGTCGTTGCGCTGGGATGCTTCGGGGTCATCGCGCTCTTCTCCGATCGGATGTCGTGGCTGCCCGCGGGTGATCGCATCGAGAGTGCCTACCTCCAGATGATGATGGCGGGCGTTGCAATCGGCGCCGTGGCATGGTTGATCCCGTCGAGTGGGAGCCAGGCGCTTCTCGTGGTGGCCGGACTACTCGTCGTCCTTCCACTTGGCCTCTGGATCCGCGTATGGTTCCGCAGCAGACCGACAGATCACGATGACACGCATCGCCCGCGCTGAGTTGTTCGAGCTCACGCTGCCGCTTCTCGAGCCGTTCATCATTTCGGGCGGCACGATGACGGAACGGCGCTCACTCATCGTCGTGCTGCATGACGACACCGGCCACGTCGGATACGGTGAATGCCCGCCGTTCGAGCGTCCATTCTATTCGGAGGAGACGCTGTCCAGCGCGCGTGACTTGATCACACGACTACTGCTGCCGCGCGTCGTGGGCCGGGAGTTTGAGGATCCGTTGCCCGAAGCGGTTGACGCCGTGATGTGCGATGGCGTACGGGGCAATTGGTTTGCGCGCGCGGGAATCGAAACAGCAGCGTGGGATCTCGAAGCGCACGCGCGCGGCACGGGGCTCGCGATGTTGCTCGGCGAGCGACTGGGCGTGATGCCAGCGCCCGCGGTCGCCTGCGGTGTCGCGCTCGGGATTCCACCCGACCGCGATCCCGCCGAGCTGACGAGGTCCGTCTATGACGCCGTACGGCACGGATATGCGCGGGTCAAAATCAAAGTGGCGCCGGGCTGGGACGTGGCGGCGGTTCGCGCGGCGCGGCAGGGACTCGAGGGCAGCGATGTTCCCCTTACCGTCGACGCGAATGGCGCGTATGAATGGCCGCGCGACGAGTCCGCGTTGCGCGCGCTCGACGACGCCGGCCTCCTCTACATCGAGCAACCCCTCCATCCTGACGAGCTGGTAGGGCATGCCCGGCTCGGGAAAGCGTTGCGCACCCCGATCTGCCTCGATGAGACGCTGCGCGACGCGCGCGCGGCCCAGCAGATCATGGCATTGAACGGGCCCAAGGTCTGGAACATCAAGGTGCATCGAGTCGGCGGGCTGACGGAGGTCTGCCGGATTTACCGGTTGGCTGCCGAATATGGTGGGAAGTTGTGGGCCGGCACGATGCCGGAATCGGGCATTGGCTCCCAGACGGGGCTCGCTGCGGCGTCATTGCCCTTGTTCGTCTATCCCTCCGATCTCGAGCCATCGAGCCGCTGGTTCGGCCGCAACGGCGATGTCATCAAACTGGCGATGGGCCGGGACGGGCGTATGGCGGTGCCGCAGCAGTCGTGTGGGCGGCTGCTCGATCCTGCTCGATTTCGCCTCTTGACCACGCCTGTAGTATTGGGGCGCCAATGAACAAGCCAACCACTGATTACTGGGCCGGCCATCTGTACCTGAGCCCGCGCCAGCGGCCCAAGCCCGATCAGCCCGTGCGTGACCTGTCGGCCCGCGCCGCCCAGCGATTCAAGGCGGCCCGCGAAGAGCTGCGCAGCCTGCGCCATGTGACCGAGCAAGTCGTCTACCTCGGCACGATGTGGAAATGGGTTTGGATGTACGAAGTTGGTGGCCGGAAGCTGGGCTACCTCCACCCGATGCAGACGGGCGTGAGCGGCACGTTCGTCTTGTCGGGGGTCGAGGAGCAGGAAATCAGCGCGACGAACGGCTTGCCGCGCGTCATCAAACAGGCGGTGCGTGACGGAACGATGTCCGACGGCGTGCGCCATTGCTGGATGGCATTCGACGATCTCGATGCCGTCCACGCGTTTGTCGACGTCGTGCGATTGAAGTACCAACTACTGGCGCGCCCGGAGTAGCCGTTGTTACATTCGTGAGCCTTCGGGCTTAAGCCGCCCCACACCAAAACCGAACCACTGATTAGCCAGTAGAGGGAATCTGCGTTCAGCTGCGGTCGTGGTGTTGATTCTCGCCCTCCCGCCTATGGTCGCGAACGGCCAGCAGGCACAGTCCGCTTCTTCCCCGGCTTCTCGGTATCAGGCCCCCATCATCAGTGACAGCGGCGACCTCAAGGGACCACGGCAGCCGATCTTTTTCCGCCATGACGTGCATGCAGGTGAGTATCAGGTCGCCTGCATGTACTGCCATTACTCGGCAGCGGTCTCCAGCGAGCCGGGCATTCCGTCGGTGCAAACGTGCATGGGGTGCCATCTCTATGTCGCGGGGGGGACGCGGGGCGGCGTAAAGAGCGACACGGCCGCCGTTCGCGCCGAACGGGCCCAGGTGCAGCAATTGCGCACCAGTTCACGCGATCACAAGTCGCCGGAGTGGATCCGCATTCACGCGCTTCCCGGCTTCGTGCGCTTCCCGCACATGCGACACATCAAGGCGCTCGGCACGCAAGCATGCAAGACGTGTCACGGACAGGTCGAGCGCATGGCGCAGGTTAATCAAGTCTCGACGTTGCGCATGGGGTGGTGCGTCCGCTGTCACATCAAGAACAACGTGACCCGCGACTGCAGCGTGTGCCACTATTGATATGACCGACTCCATCGATCGCAGACGTTTCCTGAAGGTCCTCGGCGTCACCGGCGCCGGTGCGGCAGCCGTGTCGGCGTGTGGCATCGGTCCCGAGCCCACCGAGCGGCTGATCCCGTATTTGGTGCAGCCCGAAGACCAAATACCGGGTACCGCGACGTATTACGCCACTACCTGTCGTGAATGCGCGGCGGGATGCGGCGTGCGGGTCCGCGTGCGCGAGGGACGGGCCGTCAAACTCGAAGGCAATCCCGACTCGCCGATCAACCGCGGTCGACTGTGTGCGCGCGGTCAGGCGGCAATCCAGGGACTCTACAACCCCGATCGCATCGCCCATCCGCTCGTGCGGAACGCGAGTGGGACGTTCGAGGATATCGACTGGGACGGCGCGCTGCAGCGGCTCGCCGCCAAGGTGCGCGAGGCGCAAGGGAAGGGCATCGTCTTCCTGACCGGCGCCGACCAGTCGACGTTCGGCGACCTCGTCGATGAATGGATGAAGCAGGTGGGCGGACGGCGCATGAGCTACGAGGCCTTCGGGTTCGAGGCGCTTCGAGCCGGCAATCGCATGGCGTTCGGCACCGGGACGTTGCCGACATACGATTTCGCGAACGCGAAGTACCTGCTGTCCTTCGGTGCCGACTTCCTCGACTCGTGGCTCTCGCCGGTCGAATTCCAGAACGGCTTCGCCCGCGCGCACGCGTTCGATGCCGGTCGTCCCGCGTCGATGGCGAAGTTCGTGTATGTCGGTCCACGCCTGTCGCTCACCGGCATGAACGCGGACGAGTGGATCGCCGCCAAGCCGGGGACCGAAGGCGTGCTGGCCCTGGCAATGGCGCAGGTGATCATGAGCCAGCACTTGGCTCGTCTACCGGCTGATGCCAGCCGGCTTGTCAGCGTGCTGGGGGCACATAGCCCGCGCGCTGTCGCTCAGGTGATCGGGATCGACGAAGCGACGATCGTCCGGCTCGCGCGAGAGTTTGCACGGTCGGGCGGCGGACTCGCTGTGACCGGCGGGATGGCCATGCAAGGCGCGAATGGTGCGGAAATCGTCGCCGCGGTGAACATCCTGAACTACGTGGTCGGCGCGGTCGGGACGCTCCTGAAGTTCGGCGCCGATCTGGGCGTAGGGTCGACGAACACGTTCGGCGAGTTGTCGAAACTGACGTCGGACATGGCAGACAGTCGCGTTGCCCTTCTCTTCGTGCACGGCACGAACCCGGCGCACTCGCTCCCTGGTGCGTTCCAGCAGGCGCTCGGCAAAGTCGCGTATAAGGTCAGCTTCTCGTCCTACATGGACGAGACGACAGCCGCGTGCGACCTGATCCTGCCCGATCACCATCCGCTCGAGCAATGGGGCGACAGCCGGCCGCGGGCCGGCGTCGTCGGGTTGCAGCAGCCGGTGGTGCAACCGGTGTTTGGAACGCAGCCGACCGGCGACGTGATCCTCAAGCTTGCCGGGAAGACTGGGACGTTCCTCGATTATCTGCAGGCCAAGTGGCGCAGTCGCCACGCAGCGGGGTTCGACCAGTACTGGATGGATGCGCTGGCGAAGGGCGGGATTTACGCCGACGCGCCGACGCGCACCGTGCGTCTTGCCGACGTTTCGAAACTCAGTTTTGCGGCGCCTGCGGCCTCTGCCGACCAGGAGCAAGAAGTCATCGTCTTCCCGCACCCCGCTCTGCACGATGGGCGCGGCGCCAACAAGCCCTGGCTGCAGGAGCTTCCGGATCCCGTCTCGAAGATCGCCTGGCACAGCTGGGTCGAAGTGCATCCCGATACGGCCGCGAAGTGGGGTCTCGCCACCGGGGACTTCCTGCTCCTCAAGTCGGATTTCGGCGGGACGAAGTTCCCGGCGTGGATCACGCGCTCGGTGCGGCCGGACGTGCTCGCGGTGCCGACGGGGCAGGGACACACCGCGTACGGCCGGTACGCCAAGGACCGCTCGGCGAATGCCTTCGAGCTCCTCGGTGCCCAGGCGACCACGTACGGCGGTCGCTCCTTCATCGTGCGCGCCAGCGCGACGAAGACCGATGAGCATCAACGGCGAATCGCTACGATCGAAGGGAACGCTCGCGAGCTCGGCCTGGGCACCACCGAAGTTCTGTCGCTCGCGCGCGCCAAGGCGCTGCATCCGGGTGATGCGCCCTTCCATCACGAGGAGACGCCCGAATACGCGAAAGACGCGGTCGAATGGTGGGCGGAGCGCCAACATGAGAAAGCGGAGATCGGCAACTACAAAGGCGAGCAGCCGCGCTGGGGGCTCGCGATCGATCTGTCGAAATGCACGGGGTGCTCGGCGTGCGTGACCGCGTGCTATGCCGAGAACAACATCCCTACCGTCGGCGAGGAGTTGACGGAGCGGCGGCGCGAAATGGCGTGGCTCAGGCTCGAGCGCTACTGGCGTGTCGACGAGCATGACAACGTCCAGGGCGCCGTCAATCAGCCGATGCTCTGCCAGCAGTGCGGCAACGCGCCGTGCGAGCCGGTCTGTCCCGTGTTCGCCGCGTATCACGCGCCGGACGGGCTGAACGGCCAGGTCTATAATCGCTGCGTCGGCACGCGCTATTGCTCCAACAACTGCCCGTACAAGGTCCGCTACTTCAACTGGTACAACTACGCGGAGCAGGGCGGCAAGTACGAGGCGTTCCCCGAGCCGCTGTCGATGTTGCTCAATCCCGACGTGACGGTGCGCGAGAAGGGCGTGATGGAGAAGTGCACGTTCTGCGTGCAGCGCATCCGCGGTGCGCAGAACCAGGCGAAGCTCGAGAACCGGAACGTGCGGGACGGCGACATCGTCACCGCGTGCCAGGCGACGTGCCCGTCCGAAGCGATCGTGTTCGGCGACCTCAACGACCGGCACTCCCGCGTCTACGAGCTCGCAGGGAACCCGCGCGGCTATCACGTGCTCGCAGGGTTGAACACCAAGCCGGCGATCACCTATCTGGCGCGCGTCGTCGCTCAGGATACGCCCAGCCATGGCTGAGTCGCCCCCCCCCACGGCGCCGGCGCGCGTGACGTACGACTACGTCACGCGGACCATTGCGCGCACGCTCGGCACGCCGTCGCGCGGGTACTTCCTGCTGCTCGGCGCCGCCGTCGCGCTGCTCGCGATCGGCATCATCACGCTGCTGTACCTGCTGCGCTATGGACTGGGGCTGGCCGGGTATTCGCATCCCGTGTACTGGGCGGTGTTCATCACCTGCTTCGTGTTCTGGGTGGGCATCGCGCACTCCGGGACTCTGATCTCGGCGATTCTGTTTCTCTTCCGATCGGCCTGGCGCACGGCGGTGTACCGCACCGCCGAGGCGATGACGGTGTTCGCGGTGATGACGGCTGGGCTGTTTCCGCTGATTCACATCGGGCGGCAGTGGTACTTCTACTGGCTGATTCCGTACCCGAACGAGCGCGGCCTGTGGCCCAACTTCAAGTCGCCGCTCATCTGGGACGAGTTCGCGATCGGGACCTACTTCACCGTCTCGACGCTGTTCCTGATCATGGGCCTGATCCCCGACATTGCGGCGGTCCGCGACCTGGCGACCGGGTGGCGCAAGAAGTTCTATGCGCTCACGTCGATCGGCTGGACGGGGTCCAACGAGCAGTGGCGCCACTACACGCGCGGCTACCTCTACCTCGCCGCGCTCGCGACACCGCTGGTGCTGTCCGTGCACAGCGTCGTGTCCTGGGACTTCGCGATGGCGCTCGTCCCCGGGTGGCACGCGACGATCTTCGCCCCGTACTTCGTCGCCGGCGCGATCTACTCGGGCTGCGGTATGGTGATCACGCTGCTCACGCCGATTCGCACGCTGTTCGGTCTGGAAGAGCTGATCACCGTCAAGCATTTCGAGAACCTGGCGAAGCTGTGCCTGCTGACCGGATCCATCGTCGGGTTTTCCTACCTCACCGAGAACTTCATTGCCTGGTATGGGGGCAACGCGACCGAGCGGGCCGCGTTCTACTACCGCGCGTTCGGCCCGTTTTGGTGGGCGTCCTGGACGATGTACATCTGCAACGCGTTCCTGCCGCTCTTGCTGTGGTTCAAGAAGATCCGGACGAACATCACCGCGCTCTTCGTGATCTCGATCTTCGTCAACATCGGGATGTGGTTCGAGCGCTACGTGATCATCGTCGTGTCGCTCGCGGGCGAGCCATACACCAAGTGGACGAACGCGGTCTACAACCCGACGTGGGCCGACTGGGGCATCATGGCGGGCAGCTTCGGCTGGTTCTTCATGTGGTTCCTGCTCTTTGTGAAGAACTTCCCTGCGGTGTCGATCTCGGAGGTGAAGGAAGTGCTCGCGCCGCCGCGCAGTAAAGCGTCGAAGGCGCACGTATGATGGCGCTCCCCAAGCCTCTCAACGATCTGTTTCGGCCGCCGCCGACGCCCGGCGTACTCGGGATCTTCGCGCACCTCGATGCCACGGTCGCGGCGATCAAGCAGCTGCGCGCGGCGGGGCACACCGATTTCACCGTGTATGCGCCAATCCCGCGCCACGAGATCGAGGACGCATTGGGCCAGCGGGTGAGCCCGGTCCGGATGTTCACGCTGGTGGGCGCCATCTCCGGATGTGCCATCGGCGCGTGGTTGACGCTCTGGATGTCGGCCGATTGGCCGATCGTGGTCGGCGGCAAGCCCGTCGGGTCCGTTCCGCCTTACGTCGTCATCATGTTCGAGATGACGATCCTGTTCGGTGCCCTGGCGACGATCCTCGGCGTCCTCTTCAACTCGCTGTTTGCGGCGCGGCGCGCCGGCACGATCCTGTACGACGCGCGCTTCACGAACGACCGGTTCGGCATCTTCGTGCCCACGGCCGGCGACAAGGCCGCGCGGATCGAGTCGTTGTTGCGCGACGCCGGGGCGGAGGAAGTGCGTCGTGGCTAGACGCGCTGCCCTGCTGCTCGTGACGCTCTGGTTCCTCGGCGCCTGCGAGCCCGATACCGTCGTGCACAAAGTCGGTTGGTTCGCGACGATGCGGCACCAGCGCAACATCAAGCCGTACGCCCGTCCGATTCCGCCGGTGGCGGGGACGGTTCCTGTAGACGGTGGAGAGCTCCCGCTCACTCGAGAGACGGCCGATCGGCTCGTCAATCCCCGCACGCGTACGGCAGAGTCGCTGAACCGCGGGCAATGGGTCTATCAGACCTATTGCCAGGTCTGTCACGGCGAGCACGGCCGCGGAGATGGCCCGGTGTCGCTGGCCGCCGGTGGACCGTTCCCGGGTGTTCCTTCGCTCGTCGATCCGTCGCGCCCCAAGATGACTGACGGCGCGATCTATGGGATGATCGTCGAGGCACAGCGCATGGGCCGCGGCTTGATGCCGCGCTATGGCGACAAGATCCACGGGACCGACCGCTGGGATCTCGTCAACTACGTCCGCAGTCTCCAGCTCAACGCGCGGACCGGTCAGTGACCGTGGCCACGATCAGTCGCTCCGATCTCGTTCAGAAGGCGCGCCAGGCCCCGGTCGCGCGATTCGCCCTGTTGGGTGCCGTTGCCGCAGGCCTGGGCGGCGTCATCCTGGTGTTGGGTCTGCTCAGCCGAAACCCGGAGCGGACGTGGTGGGCCTACCACGTGAACTTCGTGTTCTGGGTGGGCCTCGCGCAGGGGATGGTGGTCTTCGCGGCGACGCAGAAGCTGGCGAAGGGTCACTGGTCTGGCGTCATCATCCGCTTCGCCGAGGCGGGCGCGGCGTTCACGACGGTGGCACTGCTGCTGTTCATCGGGTTGATCATCGGTCGGCAATACATCTTCACGTGGATTCATGAGCCGCGGCCTGAGATCGGCTGGTG
Organism: Gemmatimonadales bacterium; assembly: GCA_036394755.1. Classification (GTDB taxonomy): domain Bacteria; phylum Gemmatimonadota; class Gemmatimonadetes; order Gemmatimonadales; family GWC2-71-9; genus 20CM-2-65-7. The sequence continues at coordinate 9,745 of DASWEL010000271.1, forward strand.
GCTGACGAGCAAGTGGTTCTTCGTGCGCAATGGCGCGATCCTGGCCTTCCTCTCGTGGCTTTCGTGGCGTTTCGTCCGTCACGACACCGGTCCCGATGTGCGTGAGGTATCGGGCGGTGAGAAGGTGGGGCGAACCGAAGACGCACCCCGGATCTCGCGCGAAGCCGCGTTCCTCATCCTCGCGTACGCGTTCGGGTACAGCCTGCTCGGCTTCGACCTGATCATGTCGCTGTCGACGAAATGGGTGAGCAATCTCTTCGGCGCGTTCTATTTCATGGGGAGTTTCCTCGCGGGCCTCATGATGCTCGCGATACTCGCTATTCTCCTGCGCCGCACGATGAGCCTCGCCGACATCTACACCTCGCGCCAGCAGCATGACCTCGGCAAGCTGTGCTTTGGATTCTCGGTCTTCTGGGCCTATCTCATGTGGTCACAGTTTCTCGTGATCTGGTACGGGAATCTGCCCGAGGAGACGTACTTCATCTTCTACCGCCTGTACGGAGTGTGGCGCCCCGTTGGCATCGCGGTATTCCTGCTCGTCTTCCTGATCCCGTTCATCGGATTACTCGGCGTGAAGCCGAAGCTGTTCGCGCCGACGATGGTGGGCTTTGCGCTCGTGAGCCTGGCGGGCATTTGGCTCGAGCGGTATCTCGAAGTCGTGCCTGCCGTCAATCATGGCGCCGGGCCCGCGATCGGCGTGCCCGAGATCGGTGTGGCGTTGTTCTTCGGCGGTCTCTTCTTCTTGTCGTGGGCGTGGTTCGCGAACCGGTACCCCATCATCTCCCCTCGCCTGGCCGCTGACACGCTCGAGCGCGAGCAGCACTAGCCCCGTCCCACGGTAGTGCATCCGGCCCGTTTGACGGGAACGGGTGTACCACACCACGTTACCAGAGTCAACATCGAACGACCTACTTCCCCCCTTGGAGGCGCTATGCCGATGTCTCGTTGGCTGGTGATTGCGGCGATCGTTGCGGCGGCTGCGTGCGGCAACAGCAGTTCCCCGAATCCACCGCCGCCCCCGCCGCCACCACCGCCTCCTCCCCCCCCTCCGCAAGGTCATTCGACGACAATCACGGTCGCGAACAACTCTTTCTCGCCGACTCCAGACACGATACCGGCCGGCAACATCACGTTTCAGTGGAGCGCGGGCGCCATCACGCACAACGTGACCTGGCTGACCGGGCCGTCGTCTCCGACAGGTTCCGGCGATAGAGCCGACGGCAGTGCTGACTATGTGACCGCGCTGGTCGCCGGTAACTACACCTATCACTGTACACACCACGTCGGTATGGACGGCGCGATTCACGTGAACCCGTAGCACAGAGCAACACACAGTCATAGGCTCCCGGGTAGATTCATTCCGGAAGCTCGTGTCTTGGTTTCACCCTTACGTGGAGGCGTCATGCCGATGTCTCGTTGGTTGATGGTTGCGGCGATGGCTCTAATCGCAGCGTGCAGCAACAGCAGCACAGGATACGGGGGCAATCCGCCGCCCCCGCCCCCTCCGCCGCCACCGGTTGGGCACTCGACGACGATTTCTGTGGCCAACAATTCCTTTTCGCCGACTCCCGACACGATACCGGCCGGTAACATCACGTTCCGCTGGAGCGCGGGCGCCATCACGCACAACGTGACCTGGCTGACCGGGCCGTCGTCTCCGACAGGTTCTGGCGATAGGGCCGACGGTAGTGCCGACTATGTGAC
>DASWEL010000272.1:0-23619 GCA_036394755.1 Gemmatimonadales bacterium
AACATCGGCGTCCTCGAGAAGGCCGAGGCTTTAGGGGAGCACTCGCTGTCCGGTGCGGTCGTCAACCCTCGAGCATTTCGTGAGCTGTTTCCTGATCTGAAAGACGCCGACTTTCCATTTCGCGCGCCGGTGGGCAAGGAAGCAGTGTACCTGCTGACGGCTGAACGCAGATGGCGCCTTCCAACGCCGCCGACGATGCACAATCGCGGCTACTACATCGCGTCGCTGTGCGAGATCGTGCGCTGGCTCGGCGCCAAAGCCGAGGAGCTCGGCGTCAACGTGTTCACGGGCTTTCCGGCGGCGCAGCTGCTCGTACAAGGCTCGGCAGTGGCGGGCGTCAGAACCGCTCCTGCCGGACTCGATCGGGACGGGAATCCTACGCCAGGGGGGCAGGCGCCTAACGATCTCGTCGCCAGCGTCACGGCGCTCGCTGAGGGGACGCGGGGCCTGCTCGCGCAGGCATGGTGCCAGTGGCGGGGTGTGGCATCGGAGAATCCGCAGATCTTCGCGCTGGGGGTGAAGGAGCTCTGGGAAACCAGGCAGCCGCTCGATCGTGTGATCCACACGCTGGGATGGCCGCTGCCGAGTGATGCATTCGGCGGCAGCTTCGTGTACCCGCTCGAACCGAATCTTGTCGCGCTGGGGCTCGTGGTCGGTCTCGATTACCGCGACGCAGCGCTCGACGTACATGTCCTGCTGCAGCGGTTGAAGCAACATCCGCTGCTACGCGAGCTGCTGGCCGGCGGCGAGATGATCGAGTGGGGCGCGAAGACGATCCCCGAAGGCGGTTACTACTCTCTCCCCGAGCGGCGCTCGGGCGCCGGTGTCGTGCTGCTGGGCGACGCGGCGGGCTTTGTGGATGTGCCGTCGCTCAAAGGGATTCATTACGCGATGCAATCGGGGATGTTCGCCGCCCGGGCCATCTTCCCGAATCTCAAGAGCGGCGCTGAGCTACGGGAGTACGATCGCCTGGTGAACGCGTCCTACATCGCTGCTGATCTCTACCGCACGCGGAACATGCGGCTCGCGTTCCGCGACGGCTTCTATCTCGGCGGAATCCAGGCGGCGCTTATGACGCTGACGGGCGGCCGGTTTCCCAACGGGAAATATCGGATGCACGCGGACGTAGAGGTCGTGCGCCGGTCTTCCCCCGGCTCGCGCCCGGGGTCAGGCGAGATGCCGCTCGGGGTCAGCAAGGTCGATGCCGTATTCAAGTCGGGAAACTCCACGCGAGACACGATCCCAAGCCACCTGATTGTGCCGCCCGTGGTCCCGGTGGAGGTCGCCCGGTTCTACTCGCATGTCTGTCCGGCGGGCGTCTACGAAGCGGGGGAGGGCGGTCTGCGTATCAACGCCCCGAACTGCGTGGATTGTAAGGCGACGGACGTACTTGGACCGCGGTGGACGCCGCGCGAAGGCGGCAGTGGACCGAAGTACAAACGGATGTAACGCTAGGCGTGGAGGTCCCTGAAGTAGTGGCGCGCGCGTTCCGCGAGCTGGGCGGTGGACATCGGCAGATTGCGTTTGACCCAGAGCATCGTCCGCTGTCCGCTCGGAAACCGAGCTCCGTCCTCCTTGGATACACCCGTCATCTGCGTCAGTGAAATCCCGAACATCTCCTTGCTGGCCCGATCGAGCGCGATGCCAAATCGCTCGTCTTCCGGCGTGCTCAAGATGTCGGAGTGGGTGCGGCCTAACTCCTCGAGCGGGGCCGCGTAGGCGTGCTCGGACTGCGTATCCATCGTGTAGCCACAGTAGAGTGAGAATGGGTAAGTGCCGGCCAAGGCATTCCAGAAGTCTTCGACCCGGATCGCGCCGGCGGTATTCCCGGCTTGCCACAGCGCATTCGCCATCTCGCTGTAGACCCGCGAGTCACGGCCGGATGTGTGGAGGCGCGACAGGACGGGCGCCAGCGCGTTACGAAACAGTGCCCATTCCGGCAGGCCGTCGGCAACGCAGCGTCCTGTGATCTGCTCGGCATCGAGGACGGAGAGCTGTCCCGGATCGCGCAGCGATTGCGGGCGGAATTTGCCCGCTGCCAGGCGTTCGAACAGCCGGTCCCGCTGATCGGGTCCGGCGATGACCACCACGCTGTCTCCGCGCTGCAAGCCCGCTTCGACGAACAGGAGCGCCGAGTCGGTGAGCGTGTCGCGACGACGATCTTGGCCTTCGGTATGGCGGTGAAACTGGGCGAAATGGCGGCCGGTCGGCGCGTCAGTCAGAAGGCTGCTACCAGCGGCCGTGGTCACTCGCTACACCGATTCATCGTAGTAGTGACGTGCGCGCTCGAGTACCGCCGCGCTCGCAGAGGGCAAGTTGCGCTTGACCCACAGCATCGTCCGCTGCCCGCTGGGGAAGCGCTGCTCGCCACTGTCGCGCCGCCGCGAGAATCCGACCATCTCCGAGAGCGGGACGCCAAACACGTCTCGGCTGGCAGCGTCCAAGGCGACGCGAAACCGTTCGTCTTCCGCGGTGGCGAGGATGTCGGAGTGAGTGCGCCCGATCTCCTCGAGGGGCCCCGTGTAGGCGTGATCGTCATGGACGTCGAGCATGTAACTGCAGAACTTCGAAAACGGATATAGGCGCGCCAGCTCGTTCCAGCACTCCTCGAGCCGAATGGCGGCTTCCTGCTTGCCCTCGTGCCACAGCACATTCACCGTCTCGCTATACGCGCGCGTCGTGCCGCGCCCGAACGCCCGTACCCGCTCGAAGATCGCCCCCATCGCGCGACGAAAGTCTTCCCACTCCGGCATGTCATTGCGCATGAACTTGCGCAGCGTCAGCTCGGCATCGTGGAGCTCGAGCTGGCCGGTTTTGAGAAACGCGCCGGGATCGAGATCGTCCTCACGCAGACGGTTGAAGAAGAGCTCGGTGTGCGCGGGGGACGCGATCACCACGACGCCGTTGCCACGGCGCAGACCGGTCTGCAAATACAGCGTGACGGCGTCGGTGAGGGTCTGCGGGTCGCTATGCAATTGGGCGAAATGCCGGTTCACCGGGGCTTCGATCAGCAGCGCACTGACAAGGGGTGAGGACATTAGCGATCTAGCGACAAGAAAAAGAGAGGGCCCATGGATGCGTAGGCTAGGCTCTGCCATTTCCAGCCACAATCAGCCATCTGAGCGAATGTCAATCCGGAGTTTCCCCCTCCGGGACTAGCCCATTGGATGGAAATCCCGAAAACTCAGTTTGATGCCATCGATGATGAACTGGACGGCGATCGCAGCGAGGACCAAGCCCATGAGCCGGGTCAGGATCCGCATGCCCGTCTGGCCGAGCCGTCGCTCCACGATCGAGGCCGCCGACAGCACCCAAAAGGTGATCAGCGCCGTCAGCACGATCGAGACGTAGACGGTCACCATCGCGGCGGTCGATTTCGCCCCGAGGGCGAGCACCATGACGGTCGAGATCGCGCCCGGCCCCGCGAGCATCGGCACACCGAGCGGCATGATGCCGATGTCGTCTTTCTGGATGCCCTCGGCGGTCTCGATCGGCGTCTCGCGCTGCTGGCTGCGCCGCGCCTGGACCATGTCGAGGGCGTTCAGGCCGATGAGCACGCCGCCTGCGATCTTGAACGCGCCGATCGTGATTCCGAAAATCTTGAAGATCAGGCTGCCGCCGAGCGCGAACGCGATGAGCGTGATCGCGCAGGTCCACGCCCCGCGCCGCGCCAGCACGCGCCGCTGCGCCGGTGCGTCGCGCGCCGTCATCGCCAGGAACGTGGGGATGACGGCGAACGGATCCACGATGAACAGGATCGACGTGAAGATCAGAACCAGCTCGATCGCTCGCTCGGTCAACGCGCGAGCCCTCCAACCAGGCCGGCGCGAATACGCCGCATCCGCGCCGTGGGCGCCGGCACATCCCGGAGCTCCGCGCGCACGCGATTGTACGTTCCGGCCCAGAAGCGAATCATGAATGGCCGGCCCTCGCGCACGACCTCGATGACCACCTCCGCACGCGGGCCGACCGCCCGCACGGCGGCGCTGACATCGGTCCCGTCGATGATGGGACGGCCGTTGATCCGCACCAGCTCGTCCCCGGTCCGGAGGCCTGCAGCCTCCGCGGCACTGCCCGGTGTGGCGACCGCACGCCAGTGGCCGCCCTGCACGGCCGGCGGGATCGAGCCGATGCGCGCGTCGATGTCGGGTGTCTCGTTGAACACCACCTTCCATCCGGCGGTGCGGAGGTAGTCGTCCCACGGAATCTCGGTCGCGCCGCTCACGTACAGCCGCCAGAACTCCTCGAAGTTGCGCCCGCTCGCGCTGCGGACCGCCGCCACCAGCTCGTCGCGTGTGAAGCCGCGCTCGCCCGCGTAATGGTCGAGCAGGTAGCGCATCACATCGTCGAGCGATTTCGCGTTGTCGGTCGAGTCGCGGATCGCAAGATCGAGCAGGAAGCCGAGCAACTCGCCCTGCAGGTAATAGGAGATGACGTGGCTGTTGTTCACGACTGGTGAGTCCCATACCGTCCACGACGACCGCTCGGGCGAGACCAGCAGGCGTGCGGGATTGCTGCGGTAATTCCCGATGGAAGTGGCGAGGCCCCGGACGAAATCGTCCGGACTGTCGAGGCCGGCCCGCGCCAGAATCACGTCGGCGTAATAGTCGGTGACGCCCTCGCTCCACCAGAGATTCACCGTGCGCACTTCGTGCTCGTAGTCGAACGGACCGAGCTCGACCGGCCGGATGCGCTTGACGTTCCAGGCATGGAAGAACTCGTGCGCGCTCACGGCTTCGGCGCCGCGCGGATTGCGGGCGAGCGTCTCGGTGGTCACGCCAATCGTGGTCGAGTTGAGATGCTCGAGGCCGCCGCCGCGGCCACCGACGAAGATGTACGTGTAGTCGGCGTAGGGGGCGGAGCCGAAGATGCCGATCGCCGTCGTCGCGATGCGCTGCAACATGTCGACAAAGATCCCCGGGGCGTACGCACGGCCGCCGCCGAGATCGACGACGGCGCGATGGGGAGTGCCGGCCGCGCTGAACCGATACGTCAGGAACTTGCCCAGCAGGACAGGGGCATCGATGAGCACGTCGTAGTTTGGCGCCGCGTACGTCGTGCTGTCGACGGTCGTCGGAACCAGGCCCGTCGCGACGCGCCACCCTGCAGGCACTTGGAACGTGACACGGGCCGGCGCCGGCTTCCACCCGTCGAGATACATGAATGTGCGCGGACCATCCACGACTCCCGAGCTCGAGCGCAAGAACCAGCGGTTGTTGGGCCGTCGCCATTGATCCGTATCCCGCAGTCCAGCGGTATAGCGCACCGTGATCCGGGCAGCGCCCTTGGGGTCGATGACCCACGAGATCGGCGAATCGTGCTGGATGGGCAGGGAATCACCCGCGGCGCTCACGGCGACGACCTCACGGATGTTCTGCCACGAATCCATGAGCCGATACGCGCCGGGCGCCCAGTTCGGAATGACAAGTCGGCTGCGACTCGGCGGATTGGTGATTTGGAGCTCGACGAGATACGCGGACCGGTCCGTGGGGACGGTCACGCGGTAGAAGAGCTGTGGACTGGAATCTTGCGCGCTGAGGAGCGCGACGAGCAGCAGGATCAAATCGCGACCTGCACAACCCGATCTTTGCCCGACTTCTTCGCATCGTACATCGCCTGATCGGCCCGGCGCAGGAGATCGTCGGTACTGGCCTCGGTTGCCGTGCAGGAAACCACGCCGATGCTGGCGGTCACATTCGGCGTTCCCTTGAACACGTTGCGCAAGCCGACGACGAGCCGCTTGGCCGCGGCGTCCGCGAGGTGCGCATCGGTCTCCGGCATGATGACGGCAAATTCGTCGCCGCCCAGCCGTCCGACGATATCGGCCTGCCGTACCGATGTGCGCATGGCGTCGGCGACGAGCTTCAGCACGGCATCACCCGTTTGATGGCCATGGGTGTCGTTGATGACCTTGAAGTTGTCGAGATCCATGTACATCAGCGCCAGTGGGCGCGGATACCGGCGGTTCCGGTCCAGCTCCTGGCCGAGCCGCTCGGCGAACGCGCGGGCGTTCAGGACGTTGGTGAGCGGATCCTGAATGATCAGGCGCGCCATCTGCGCCTCTCGGCGTCGCAGGGTCTGGAGCCCCGCCATGGCAACGCCCAGGACGGCGAGGTACGCCAGCGCGGTGACGATGCGCCACAGCATCGGGGTGTCGGCTGGCATCTGAACCCACGCGATGGCCTCCCGGAATCCCGTCGTGACCACGGCGAATAGGATTCCCCAGGCCAACCCTTCGGTCCAGGTGACGAGGAGGACCGGGATGATGTACAAGATCCCAAGCCTCGCCGCTGGCGGAGTTACCGCGTTGACCCAATACACGACGAGGGTCAAGAGGATGTAGCCCGTCAGGCGCAGCGCGCGACGCACGGCGGGGGAGCCGAGGACAGCCATCAGTAGGGTGGTTCCGCGACGTGTTGCGGGTCGTCGAGCATGATCGCCTGCAGCTCGGTCCCCACGGGAACCGTCGGCAGCTCGGCTGGGACGATGAGCAGGGCATTCGCGCGCGCCATACTGGTGAGAATGCCAGAGCCCTGCGGCCCTGTCAAACGAGCCTCCCCTTCCTCTACTATTGCGCGCAGGTAGTGTCGCAGCCTGGGACCGAGCGTGATCGGCTCGCGAACGATGACGGGAACCGTCCTGCGAAACGGCAACGCGTGTCCCTGCAGGCGCCGAATCGCGGGGCGCACGAACAGCTCGAACGTCACCATCGTGCTCACCGGGTTGCCCGGCAAGCCGATCCACGGGACCCCTTGGAGCAGACCGAATCCGACCGGTGCACCGGGCCGCATGGCGATCCGCCACAGCTTGAGCTCCCCGCCAAGCTCCTGCAGCACGTCGCGCACGAAGTCGTGCTCTCCCACGCTCACACCGGCGGTCGTGACCAGAAGATCAGCGCCTGCGGTGCCGCGCAGGTGTTCACGCAGGCTGTCCTTGCTGTCACGGGCGATCCCGAGGTTGACGGGCTCCGCGGCCGACCGGCGAATCAAGGCATCGAGCGTGTAGGAGTTCGAGCTTGCGATCTTGGTGCCCGCGAGGATCGCGTCGCGCTCCTCGAGCTCGGCGATCTCATCGCCCGATCCCATGAACGCGACGCGAGGCCGGCGATGTACGAGCGGTGCGTCGTACGCGATCGACGCCAGCACACCGAGCTGCGCCGGGCCGAGCGCTGTGCCGGCGGGCAGGACGACGGCGCCTTTGCGAATGTCCTCGCCGCGGCGCCGGACATTTTTCTTCGCGTCGCGCGCATTGCGGATCGTGACCCGCCCGTTGGATGGCTGTGCGGTGTCTTCCTGGCGGATCACCGTGTCGGCGCCCTGCGGCAATGGTGCGCCGGTGAAGATGCGGGTCGCCTGCGCCTTGCCTACGGTCTTCTGCGGAAACTGTCCGGCGGCGATCGTCTCGATGACGTCGAGGTCGGTGTCGCTCTCCTGCAGATCCGCACTCCGGACGGCATAGCCATCCATCGCGGAATTGTCCCACGGCGGCAGGTCGAGCGGACTGGTCACGTCCTCGGCGAGGACCGCATCGAGCGCCTCGCGCAACGGCCGGCGCGCGGGACGAAGCGGCCGACAGTCTGAAAGGATGATCCTGGCGGCCTCAGCTGGCGTCATGGGGGGAGTATCTTCGCGCGATCCCACGCGAGATTGGCGATCGTCACGAGCCAGGCGGTGTCGGTGAACCGAAAGACGGGGATCGGAAGGCGCAGGGTACGATCGTCCGTGACCATCGCGACCCAATCGGCAGGGTCGTGCACTGCGGGATCGAATATCGGTTTCGGTCCCGCCACGGCGCGATAGACCTCGATCTTGGGAAGCGGTGCGCGCTTGAATCCCTCGACGAGCACGATGTCGGCGTCGCTGAGATAGCGCTGCGCGAGCGTGATGGGGTCGGATTCCACTTCGGTGCGCTCGAACAGCACCCGCTGACCCGGTGCTTCCATCAGCACCCGCTCCACTCTCCCCTCGTGCCAGTGCCGCCAGGTATCCTTGCCCTTCTGATCCATGTCGGCGGGGTGCGATCCGTGCTTGATCGTCATCACGCGGAACTTGCGACGCACGAGCTCCGCCGCGAGCGCGACCAGAAACGTCGTCTTGCCCGCGTTCTTGAGGCCGATGATGGAGATCATGCGCGTCGCCGCCACAACGCCTCCGCGCGCTCGAGTTCGTCCGGCGTGTTCACGTTAAAGAACAGCTCGTCGGGGTCGCCGAAGCCCCGAACCTGGGCGAGGGAGAGGATACCGACCCGTACATCGGTGTGGAAGGAGATGGCTTTCAAGTCCCCGGTTTCGAGCCGCCGCGCGATCGCCGGGCCACACGCCGGGCCATACACCGCGCACAGCGGCTCCAGGCCGCGCCGGCCGGAGCTCTCGGGAAGAAAGGCGTCATAATTGCCGGCCGCGGCGCCATCGACCAATGCCCGCAGCAACTCGTCAGGAACGAATGGCATGTCCCAGGCGACGCACAGCACTGGCCCGGTTGCGGCGGTGACAGCCGTGTAGATCCCGCCCAGGCTGCCGAAACCCGGCCGTGCGTCTGGAATGGTCTTCAGATCGGGGCGCCACGCGGAGGCACCGGGTGCGTTGGCGATCAACAATGGAAGCGCGCCGGTCACGGCCTGCACACCCTCGACGACGCGGTCGAGAATGCGGGCTCCGCCGACCGACAACAGGCCTTTGGGGACCCCGCCGTATCGACTGGCAGCGCCCCCCGCCAGGACAGCTCCCCGCATCTAGACCTCGAGGTGACGATGTTCGACAGCGAGGCAGTGATCCATCACGAAGGGGATGCCCGCCTTGGCGGCGCGCGCCTGCGCCGCCGCATCCACGACGCCTTGCTGCAGCCAGATCAGTTGCGGCTCGAGCGGAATCGCCTCATCCACGACGGCACCCGCCAGCTCGCTGCGGCGAAACACGTCCACCACGTCGATGGTGTGATCGCGCGCCGCATGGGAGAGCGTGCGGTAGCTCTTCTCGCCGAGGATCGCGTCATGCCCCGGATTCACCGGAACGATCTTGTATCCCGACCGCTGGAGATAGCGCGCGACGGAATTGCTGGGCCGCATCGGGTTGGGGGATAGTCCTACGACGGCGATGGTGCGCGCCTTGCGGAGCAGGGCGCGGACGGCCTCTTCTTCGGCGGGTGTCATGACCCGCGCTTGTGCACGTGCGGCGTGCCGCTGACCGCGCGGCCGACGAGCACCATCCCGGAACGCTCGGCGATGGTAACGGCGAGCGTGGACGGAACGCTCGGCGTTGCGACCCAGGCGAGTCCCGCCCGTGCCGCTTTGAACGCCAATTCGGCCGAGATCCGGCCGGTCACGAGCAGCCCGCGGTTCTCGATCGGTGTCCGCGCGAGCACCGCGGCACCGATCACCTTGTCGACCGCGTTATGCCGGCCGATGTCCTCCGCGTGAAAGAGCAGCGTATGGCCGTCGGTGAGCGCGGCGGCATGAATGCCGCCGGTCTCGTTATAGCGCGCGCCCGCCGCAAACAGCTCCTTGAAGCGCGCGCGCAGCATTTCGGGGGCTGGAGGATCGCCGCGCAGCGGTGGCGAATGGGCCATCGCATCGGGGTCTGCCAGCATCGTGGCGACCGCGCCGCAACCCGACGCGAGCACCGGCTTGCGACGTTCACCTTTCACCTGCGCCACTCGCTCCGGCTTCACGTCGGCCCAGAATCCCAGATCGGGCGCGCAGGGACGCAGCTGCACGAGGTCGTCGAGTGACGCGATGTATCCCTCACCGTGGAGCCATCCCACCACCAGCTCTTCGAGCTGATCGGGCGTGCACATCCACGTGACCGCGGGCTCGCCGTTCACCTCGAGCCAGACGGGCCACTCCTCGACCACCGCGGAGTCGGCCCGCATCCGGCCGCTACGTGTCCCCGCGGTATTCTGCATAAAGATTCGCGCCCTCCTCGATGCGCACACAGTGCAGGCCAACGCCCGCGGGCAAGGCCGCGGCGATCCGTTCCCACACATGCAGGGCGAGCGCCTCGCCCGTCGCGACCCACTTCCCATCGGCGAACGGCGCGATGTCTTCGTTGATATGGCGCCCGTCGAAACGGCCCACGACTTCACGCTGCAGCAGCGACTTGAGTACAGGCAGGCTCATCACACCGCCGCGTGCCGGATCGAACACACCCTTCACGGTCACGGCACAGCGATAGCGATGGCTATGGTCGCTCGTGGCCCCGGCAAACTCCGGGGTATTGGGAAACCGGTGCGTCGCAGTGAATTCGACGATCCTGGTCAGATACGCTGTCGGCATTCCTTAGAATACCTGGACGGCGGTGGCCTTGAAAGAGAACACGACCGCGCCGCCCGGAGTGAGCGCGAGATCGCGTGCGGCCTCCGCGGTCACGGCAGCGACCAGCTCCACGCCGCCCATGTCCGCCCGAACATGGACGCCGGCGCCGCGGTGCTCGATGGCCAGGCCGGTCACGCGACCCTTGAAGACGTTGCGGGCCGATGATGGGAGCGGCTCGCGGCTCACGAAGATATCGGTGGGCGGGACCGCGACCACCACTGGACCGGCGCGATCGGTCATGACCACGAGCGCGATACCCCCGACGCGCACCGTCTTCACTCCGTCGCCCGCGGGAAGCTCGACGCGAAACAGGTTCTCGGGCGTGACTGGGGACAGGCGACCATCTGCGAGCGCACGGATGTCGTCGGCCCAGCGGTAGGCGTCTTCGAGCTGGTGTGATGCGATGCAGACTGCAATGGGGCGGGCCGCTCGCTCGACGGCGAGAGCGCGGTACAACGCGCCCGCGGCGGCACGGTCGGCCGAGCTGGCCGGTTCGTCCAGCAACAGGACGTCAGTCCGCAGCGCGAGCGCCCGCGCAACCGCCACGCGTTGTACCTCGCCGTCGGACAGCTCGTGACGGTGCCGCGAGAGGAGCGACTGGAGTCCGAGGCGGTCCACCACATCTCCGATGATGCCATTGGCCGCGGCGCGTCCCATGTCCCGGACCTGAAGACCGTATTCGAGATTCTCTCGTACCGTGCCGCGAAACAGAATCGGCCGTTGCTCGACCAGCGTCACGCGCCGGCGCAACGAGGCGGGTGGACGCCGGGGCACGACGGCGCCGTTCAAGAGCACCTGGCCTTCTGTCGGCGCCTCGAGGAGTGCGAGCAGGCGAAGCAGCGTGCTTTTTCCGGCGCCGTTGTGTCCGACGACCGCCACCGTTCCCGTGCGGGGCACCGTGAACTGCTCGAGGTCGAGCACGACGCGTCCTTCATAGCGGTGGCGGATGCCGCGCAGCTCAAGCATGGCCGCGTCCCTGCAGCATCTGCAACGCGATGTTCACCACGAGCGCCAGCATCAACAGCACCAGGCCGAGCGCGAGCGCCAGGCCGAAGTCCCCTTGCGCCGTGTAGAGCGCGACGGCGGTGGTCAGCGTGCGCGTGGAGCCGCGGATATTGCCGCCGACGATCATCGCCGCCCCGATTTCGGCGACGACCTGGCCGAAGGCTGCGGTGATGACGGCGGCAAGGGCGAAGCGCGCTTCACGCGCCACCGTCCAGGCGGTCCGCCACGATCCCGCCCCCAACGTTTCGGCGGTGCGGCGGATCCGCGGGTCGACGCCTTGAAGGGCGGCGGCCGACAGCGCCGCGGCGATCGGCAACGCCAGCAGCACGTCCCCGACGACGATCGCCTGCCAGGTATACAGCCACGCCAGACCACCCAGCGGGCCGCGTCGTGAGAGCAGGCCGTAGAGCAGCAGGCCGACGACCACGGTTGGGAAGGCGAGTGCGGTGTTGACCATCGTCAGCGCGGCGCGTCGGCCCCAGAAGCGCCGGGTGGCGAGGAAGTAGCCGAGCGGCAGCCCCACGGTGCAGGAGATGGCTGTCGCAACGACCGCAACTTTGAGAGTGAGAAGAGCGATCCCGTAAACCTCGGAATCACCCGCGACGAGTAGTCCCCACGCCCGCCGGAAGCCTTCGGCTAGAAAATCCATCCAATGCCGAGACTGATCCAGGGATGGAGCGTCCAGTCGTTGAGCGGTTGGGTCAGGGGAAGCACGCGCGACCCGTCCGACGCCCGCTGTTCATGGAAGGAGAGGGGATACTTGAGACGCCAGAATTGCGCGCGCGCCTCGCCATTGATCATCACGCGCCGAGCGGGATACCAGCGCACGCCGGTCGTAAACGCGATCGTCAGCTTGGAGCCGAAGTGGTAGCCGCTTCCCGTCGTGTCCCCCGGCGAATTCACGTCGAAGGTCAGCCCGAACCCCGTGCCCACGTAGGGAGCAAGCCCGCGCCATGTCTTGTTGCCGCTGAGCCGCAGCTGCATGCCAACCTCCACCATGCCGAGATCGGACTTGAACGGACCGGTGCGGCGAGCGGGAGATGACGAGTCGGCGCGGGGATCGAGGATGAATCGGTCGCCATGGAGGTAGGCGCCGGTGAATTGAAAGTGCAGCGCTTTGCCGGCCGGGATCTCGTAGCGCGCCCCGAACGTCAGGGCGTTGCTCGTGCCCGCGCCAGTGGTCCCGCGGTCCGCTCCCAGGTGGCCGACAAAGAAGACCGGCCCAGAATGGAGGAGGATGTCGCGGTAGGGCGAGTGCTCGGGGTCGTGGCCTATTTGCCCGTCGGACGGTCGGACGGTCGGACCGAGGGACAGAAAGACTCCCCCGATGACCGTCCACAACACCCGCCTTGACCGTCCAACTGTCCAACCGTCCGACCGTCCGACCATCATCCCTCCCTGAGATCCTTCCCTGTCATTTCCACCGGTGGTTCGATGTCGAGCAGACGTAAGATCGTAGGCCCGACGTCACGAAGCGAGCCGCCGGTACGCAAATGTCGCTTGGGGGTACCGTCGCCCACCATGACCAACGGTACGGGATTCGTGGTGTGCGCGGTGTGCGGGCCGCCCGTGGCGGGGTCGATCATCAGCTCGCAGTTGCCGTGATCCGCGGTCACCAGAACGGTGGCTCGGGCGGCATCGGCCGTGGTCAGAACCCGCGCGAGACACTGGTCGACCGTCTCGACGGCCTTCACCGCCGCCGCCAGCACCCCGGAGTGCCCGACCATATCACCATTGGCGTAGTTGCACAGAATGAAATCGTGCTGTTTCCCCGCAATCGCGTTGCACAGCACGTCGGTCACGCCCGGGGCGCTCATCTCCGGCATCAAGTCGTAGGTCGCGACTTTCTGCGACGGGACGAGCAAGCGCTCCTCTCCCTTGTAGGGTGGCTCGTAGCCGCCGTTAAAGAAATACGTGACGTGCGCGTACTTCTCCGTCTCGGCAGTGCGGAACATCGTCTTGCCGTGGTCCGAGAGCACCTCCGCGACGATGCGTGACAGCACAATCGGCTCGAAGGCGGCGGGGAAGGGCAACCTCTCGTCGTAGCGCGTCATCGTCACGAGCCGCACCTCGGGCCGGCCGGTGACGTCGAACCCGTCGAAATCCGGACTGGCCAGCGCCCGCACGATCTGGCGCATGCGGTCGGCGCGGTAGTTGAAACAGAAGATTCCGTCGCCGTCGCGAATGAGCGGCGCACCGGTGATGACGCGGGGCTTGACGAACTCGTCGGTCTGGCCGACGGCGTACGCCTGTTGGATCGCGGTGATGGGATCGGGGACCTGAATCCCGACGCCTTTCACCATCGCGTCGTACGCCAGCTTGGTGCGCTCCCACCGCTTGTCGCGGTCCATTGCGTAGTAACGGCCGATGACGGTGCTGACGGTCTGACGGTCGGACGGTCGGACGGTCTGTAACAGCTGCTCCATGAAGGCGAGGCCGGATTTCGGTGGCGTATCCCGTCCATCAAGCCAAGCGTGGATGGCAACCGGTACCTCGTGGCGTCGGGCGAGCTCGATAGCGGCAACGAGATGCTTATCGAGCGCGTGGACGCCACCTGTTCCAATCAATCCCATCAAGTGCAACGTGCCGTCGTGCCGACGTGTATCCTCGACCAGCTGCACCAACGCCGGAATACGGAAGAACTCGCCAGACTCGATGGACTGTGAAATGCGGACGAGGTCTTGAGGCACGACTCGGCCGGCGCCGAGATTCAGATGGCCGACTTCGCTGTTGCCGATCTGTCCCTCGGGAAGACCGACGGCGAGGCCGGATGCCTCGAGCAGCGTGCGCGACGCGCGGTCCCACAGCTTGTGCCACACCGGCGTCTGACCGAGCTCGATGGCGTTGCCCTCGCGGCCGGGTCGGAAGCCCCACCCGTCGAGCACGACGAGGACCACCGGAGGGGGGGCGCGCATGCTGCGGGTCGTTGTCATATTGAAGGGGATGCAAGTTAGCCAGATCACTCCCGTGCTACTAGCGGTTCTGAGCCTCGCGCCGCCGCCGGTCGCGGCGTCCCAGGGCAGCAACAGGTATCGCGTCAACGTCGACAATGCGTGGTTTTATCAGGACGTTGCGGGCCGGCGCATCGCGCGACTCGCGCGTGGCGCCATCCTGCCTGCCGGCGCAACTCGCAACGACTGGATGCAGGTCTTGCTCGAAGGCTGGATCTTCTCCACGTCCGTCGGCCCGAGTGATCGGCCCGACTTTGACCTGGTGGTGACCCGCTCGCCCAACGAAAACCTCCGCGCCGCACCCGCCGGTCCGTTGGTCGCCGAGCTCTCGCAGGGATTCGGACTCAAGCGCGCGTCGCCCGACAGCAGCGGCCGGTGGGTGCATGTGACACGTATCGGCTGGGTGCAGCGCAGCGCGCTGGCGCCCATGGCCGACATCGTCGCGACGCGCACGGCGGACACGTCCCAGGTCTCCGACAGCCAGCCTGTGCGAACCCCAGGCCCGAGCCCCCAAGCCCCAACCCCCATAGACAGCACGCGCGCCCAACCGGTGCGCATAACGACGCTGTACCGCGCCCCGGACGGCCCGGAAGCAGGCACGGTGACGACGGACACGCCGCTCCGCGTCCTGAGCCGCAACGGCGAGTGGACCCGCGTGCAGTTCGAGGGCTGGGTCAAAGGCGGCGATCTGCAGGCCGCGCCCGCCGGCGTGCAGGTGGGGGTCACCGCCGCCGAGCTGCGCGCCGAGCCGCAGCGCTACGCGGGGCAGGTGCTCCGCTGGAATCTCGAATTCATCGCGATCCAGAAAGCCGACGAGTTGCGGCCCGACATTCCCACCGGCGCTACGTACGTGCTGGCGCGCGGACCGCTGCCCGAACGGGGGTTCGTCTACGTCGTCGTTCCGGATACCAAACTGCCCGCATTCCGCGCGCTCACGCCGCTCGTCACGATGACGATCACGGCGCGGGTACGAAACGGCCGCAGCCGCTATCTCGGCAACCCGGTCGTGGACCTGATTTCGTTGGAGGGAGGCGTAACGCCGTGAACGACCTACTGAATGAGCGCATCCGGCGCAAGCTCGATGTGATGCCGGACGAGCAGGCCTACCAGGTGCTCGATTACATCGAATTCCTCGAATCGAAGTACTCGCAACGGGCCGCCGGCGCTCCCGCCTTCCAGAAGGTCGCGGAAACACTGGAAGACACGATGCGCGCCGGACGCGTGCCGATTACCATCATTCGAGGAACCATGGATGCGGTGGGAAAGGCCGGCCGGTTCTTCGAGGGCCTGGCCGCGGCCGGGAAGGCGGCCGTCGAGGAGGCGAAGAAGAAGCAGGTTGAACAACAGGTTGAGGAAACGAAGCCCCCCCAGTAACTTCCGAGATGGGAACCTTCCGACCCGACGTCGCCCTCACCTTTGACGACGTCCTGCTCGTGCCCCGTCACTCGACGGTGCATCCCCGGAACGTCGCTGTCGGCAGCCGCTTCACTCGCGCCATCCCCCTGAACATCCCGATCGTCGCCGCGGCCATGGATACCGTGACCGAAGCGGAGATGGCGATGGCCATGGCGCGTCTGGGCGGGATCGGCGTCATCCACAAGAACATGCCGATCGACCGTCAGGCGGCCGAGGTCGATCGGGTGAAGCGCAGCGAATCGGGAATGATCATGAACCCGATCACGCTGGGCCCCGACCGCCCGCTGCGGGAAGCGCAGCAGCTGATGGTGCGCTTCAAGATCTCGGGCGTGCCGATCGTCGACGGCGCGGGGAAACTGGTCGGCATCATCACGAATCGCGATTTGCAGTTCGAGCGCGAGCTCGACCGGCCGATTCGCGACGTGATGACCAAGGACAAGCTCGTGACCGCGCCCATCGGTACGACCCTCGACGAGGCCGAGCGCATTCTCGCGAAACATCGCATCGAGAAACTGCCGGTCGTGGACAAGCAGGGCTTGCTGAAGGGTCTCATCACCATCAAGGACATCTTCAAGCGTCGCCAATACCCGGACGCCAATAAAGACCAGCACGGCCGGCTGCGCGTCGCCGCGGCCGTCGGCGGCACGCCGGACGCGCGCGCGCGCGCCCAGGCGCTGGTCGACGCCGGGTGCGACGTGATCGTGGTGGATTCCGCGCACGGCCACAGCCAGGGCGTGCTGGACACGGTCGCCTGTTTGCGCGAGGTCTTCCCGGACGCGCAGCTGGTCGCCGGCAACGTCGCGACCGAAGCCGGCGCCCGTGCTCTGGTCGAGCGCGGCGTCGATGCGGTCAAAGTCGGCGTGGGGCCGGGGTCGATCTGTACGACCCGTGTCGTGACCGGGATCGGCGTCCCGCAGATCACCGCCATCGTGGACGCCGTGCGGGGCGCGGGCGATATCCCCGTGATTGCGGACGGCGGCATCAAGTACTCCGGTGACGCGGTGAAAGCGCTCGCCGCGGGCGCCGAGAGCGTCATGATGGGCTCGATGCTCGCGGGCACCGAGGAGAGTCCGGGCGAATCGTTCCTGCTCGAGGGGCGGCGCTTCAAGGTGATCCGCGGGATGGGCAGCCTGTCGGCGATGGAGGAGGGGTCGGCAGACCGCTACTTCCAGGAAGGCGAGGTCTCGCTGCAGAAGTTCGTCCCGGAGGGGATCGAGGGGCGGGTCCCGTACCGGGGGCCGGTCGCCGACGTGGTGTACCAGATGGTCGGCGGGTTGCGGAGCGGCATGGGGTATTGCGGCGTATGCGATATGGCCGCGCTGCGAACGGAAACCGAGTTCATCCGCATTACCACTGCGGGGCTGCGTGAATCCCACCCGCACGATGTGGTGATCACGCGCGAGGCGCCGAACTACAGCTTGTAGCACTGCTCCGCTGTGACGGAGGCTCGATGATTGTTCTGCCGCTGCTGCTGCAGGCGCTGAGCGTACAAGCGCCTTCCACATCCGATCGGACGGTCATCGATGTCGCGACCATCGTTCGCGAACGCGGTGCCCAGACACTCACCGAGGCGCTCACCAGCCGAGTTCCCGGCCTGCTGGTCACTCGCGGCTCTGGTCTGACAGGCGCGGGTTCGCAAATCAGGTTCGCCGCGACGAATACGGTGCTCGGCAACGCCGCGCCGATGATTTTGCTGGATGGTATTCGGATCGATGCTGCCGAAGACGCGACCGCCCTTCCCGTCGACGGGCCCGGGCCGCTGCGGCTGGACGACATCAGCATCGAAGACGTCGAGACCCTGGAGGTGCTGCGGGCTCCCACGTCCGTTGCCATGTACGGTCCAGGCGCGGCTGCTGGTGTCATTCTTATTCAGATGAAGCGCGGGACGGCGGGACCACTCCGGTGGGAGACCTATGGGCAGGCCACCGTGTCGTCGCCCCATGGACGTTGGCCCACGAATTACGGCGGCGTCGACACCAACAATGCCGATCCGCGCCTGCGCAGTGGGTACTGTGATCTCGCCAGTGAGGCGGCGGGTGCGTGCGTCCAGGACTACGTGCAGTCGTTCAATCCGTTGGCGGCGCGTAGCCCGTTCGGGTCTCCGCTGCACCGCCGCGCAGGTTTCAGCGCCAGCGGTGGACGGCCCTGGGGCGCGCTCCATGTGTCTGGAGATCTCGATGGTGATGGGAGCGCCTACGCCATGCCGGTTCTGCCCATGAATGCCAACGACTACTCGGGCGCGAATCTGCGCGGCAGCGCCACCGTGCGGCCCGCTTCGTTCCTCGAGATCGGCGTCCTGGCGGATCATGTCCGTAGCACGCTGGGTCTACCGCTGTATGAGCCAGTCCGCGACGCCTTACTCGGCCCAAGCGATGGCGCTGCCTTCTCGTGGGACTCGCTCAGTGCGTTTTATCGGCAACGGCCGAGCTCACAGCAAACCGCGCGTACGTGGTGGGCGCTCAGCTTTCGCGCCGACCCGGTTGCCTGGCTGCACCTGCAAGGTCAGCGGGCCACTGATGGAGTGACGAGTGAGGACGAGACGCCGTCGATCAATCCACGCGTCACGGGCAGGCGTCACGTTCGGCAGCGAACTACGCAATTGAGTGTCGCGGCAGTCGCGAAGCCTTGGTCCAATACCAGATTCACGACCACGCTGGGCATGGAGCGCCTCGGTTACCGCCTCGAGTTGGATCAGACCGTCTACTGTAGCCCGTTCGTTCCTTGCGCATCGTCGGCGTCGGCCAGATGGCGGACCTCGACGGGGTGGTATCTCGCCGAGGACGTCGCACTTGGAGAGCGCTTCAGCGCGTCGGCGAGCCTGCGACACGACCGCTTCACAAATCTTGCTCTCTCCAACACGGACGGCAGTGTCGCCGTCAGCTGGCTCGCGCGGCCTTCCGAGGGTGGCGCCCTCGGCCGGTTGCAGCTGCGAGCGGCGTACGGCTCGGCCACCAGCCTGCCGGCTCCTGGCCTCGAACCCTCGGATATTTTCGCGTGGGTTATGCCACCCGAGAAGACTAAGGGCGTCGAGCTGGGTGCAGCGTCCGGATTATTCGACGGTCGCCTGAATGCCCAGATGAGCTTGTACGACTCTCGCTCAACCGCGAATCGCTATCTGTTCTATGGATTCCCCGGCTCAGCGACCGTCTACATTCCCGACACGAAGATCAATAACCGTGGCATTGTTGCATCGTTTGCGGGGGCGGTCCTGGAACGCACTGGTTTTGGATGGACGGCGCAGCTTTCGGTCTGGGGCAACCGCAATCGAGTCACCAGCGGCCTGCCGGTCCTCTCCACTATGCCAGGTTACCCCGTGGGAGGCTACTGGGCGCGGTCGCTCGACAGCTATGCGGACGCCAATGGTGACGGGATCATCACGCGAAGCGAAGTCACGGTCGGTGGGATGCCGCAATGGGCGGGAACGCCGCGTCCAACACAGGGAGCGATGTTGACGTCGTCGTGGCGCGTTGGAGCGCGCTGGCACGCGTCGTTGACGCTCGACTACCGCGCGGGACAGACCCTGTTCAACTCAATCGCCTGGTGGCGGTGCGCCGGCCGGGCCGTCTGTCGGCAACGCTACGACGCGGCCACGCCGCTGGACCAACAAGCGATTGCCGTCGCGGGCATGGGGGATCCCGTGTTGCAGTATTTTGAAGACGCCGATTATCTCAAACTGCGCGAGGTCGCGGTGGCGTTCGATGTCCCGCCTACAGCCGCCGCGCTTATCGGAGCCCGTACCGCGTCGATCACGCTCGCCGGACGTAATCTTGCAACGTGGACGCGCTACTCCGGCGGCGACCCGGAAGCCGCCAGCTACGAGAAAGTCTCCGACCCAATCGGGCTATCACCACGTATCTCGGATACCGGAACTGTGCCGCTGCCGCGCTCGTGGTCACTCGGTGTCCGTCTCGCGTTTTAGCCCGGTGACGCAGGTCTAACGCTCGTCTCTATTGACAGATCGCTGGCCCGGGCGAACCTTGGGTCGGTCTGCACCGTCGATTCGTCACCCCCCTGAACGGAGTCCCGCATGAATTTGTGGGCTACCAAATCCATCTCGACCTTGCGCGCCGAAGCCAACGAGGCGGGCGAGCACCAGCTGAAACGGGCGCTCACCCCGCTCAACCTGATCACGCTCGGCATCGGCGCCATCATCGGCGCCGGCATCTTCGTGCTCACGGGCCAGGCCGCCGCGCTCTACGCTGGGAACGGGGTTTGGATCTCGATGGCGATCGTCGGCGTCGCCTGCGCCTTCGCCGGCCTTTGCTACGCCGAAATGGCGTCGGCCGTCCCGGTCGCGGGTAGCGCGTACACCTATTCGTACGCGACCATGGGCGAGATCGTCGCCTGGATCATCGGGTGGGACCTCGTGCTCGAATACGCGGCGGGCGCCGCGACGGTCGGCGTCGGCTGGTCGGGCCACTTCGTGTCGCTGCTCAGCAACTTCGGCCTCTCGTTGCCCGCCCAGCTCGCCGGTTCGCCCACCCAATGGTGCACGCAGGCGAACGTCGTCGCCGCCGTCGCGGGGTGCACAAGAGCGGGGCTCGTCTTCACCGGCGCGTGGATCAATCTGCCGGCCGTGTTGATCGTCATCCTCATGTCGACGATCCTCGTTATCGGCATCAAGGAATCGGCGACGGTCAACAACTTCATCGTCATCCTCAAGGTGACGATCATCCTGCTAGTCGTCGCCGTGGGACTCGGCCACATCACTCCCGCCAATTACCATCCCCTCATCGCGCCGAACACGGGAGACTGGGGCACGTACGGCTGGTCGGGCGTCCTGCGCGGCGCGGGCCTGGTGTTCTTCGCGTACATCGGATTCGACGCAGTCTCGACTGCGGCTCAGGAAGCCAAGAATCCGCAGAAGGACATGCCGATCGGTATCCTCGGCTCGCTCTTCATCTGCACGCTGCTGTACATCATCGTCTCCGCAATCCTCGTCGGCATGGTGCCGTTCAAGGAGCTCAACGTTGCAGCGCCGGTGGCCTACGCGATGCAGAAGGTCGGCGCACCGGAGTGGGTCCGGATCGCGATCGACATCGGCGCCGTGCTCGGTCTCGGCTCGGTCATCCTCGTGATGTTGCTCGGCCAGTCGCGCGTGTTCTACTCCATGTCGCGCGACGGCCTGCTGGGTAAATGGGCCGGCGCCGTCCATCCCAAATTCCGGACGCCGTACCTCTCGACGATCTTCACCGGCGTGGCCGTGACGCTCGCGACCGGCCTGCTGCCGCTGCAGTTGCTCGGTCAGCTGGTCAACATCGGCACCCTGCTCGCGTTCGTGCTGGTCTGCGCCGGCGTGTGGATTCTCCGCAAGAAGCGTCCCGACCTCGATCGGCCGTTCCGGACACCGTGGGTCCCCGTCGTCCCGATCCTCGGCGTGGTAAGCTGCCTGGGCCTGATGGCGACATTGCCGGCAGACACCTGGATTCGGTTGATCGTGTGGTTGCTCATCGGCTTCGTCATCTACTTTGGGTACAGCCGGAAACACAGCCGCCTGCAGAAAGAGCTGGCGGGTGGTGCGGGCGGGTCGCCGAGCATGGGCGGTGGTGGTGGTGGGGGTGGGGCGCCGCGAGGCCAGCCGCCGCGCCGGTAAACACGTGGAGCAGCACCGGCGCCGGTCGAAACACGTCCAAAAGAGCTAGATCGGCGCCGGATATGAGGCGATTATCTTCCCCGCAATGAACCCGAACGGCGTTCCGGTTCCACCGGATCGTGCCCAGGCGGCGCGGGACGTGGCGGCGGCACTCACCAGCGCCCGCCACGTCGTTTTGACGACGCACGTCAACGCCGACGGTGACGGCGTCGGCAGCGAGATCGGGTTGTGGCATCTGCTGCGCGCCCGCGGTGTCTCGGTGATCATCGCCAATCCCACCGAAATCCCCGAGCGCTTCCATTTCCTGCTTCCTGATGGCGCCGATGCGAGCGACTATGCGGTGCGCGAGATCGAGCGCGCCGATCTCGTAGCATCGCTGGACATCGGAGACCTCAGCAGGCTCGGCAACCTGGCGGCGGTGATCAACAAACGGCAGCCGCCGCTCGTCTGCATCGATCACCATGTCGGCCCGGTCAAGCTGCCTCCGGGCCCCTGCCTCATCGCGCCGGACGCGACTGCGACCGCGGAGCTGATCTTCGATCTCGCCAGCGTCGCGGGCTGGCCGCTGACGCCCGAAGTTGCGCAGGCCCTGTACGTCGGGTTGCTCACCGACACCGGTGGATTCCGCTTCTCGAACACGACGGCGCGCGCCCTGCGAGTCGCCGCGGCGCTGCTCGAGAAGGGTGTCGACCCCGAATCGATCTACGCGTCGGTCTATGCGAGCGCGCCGGAAGGTCGCGTGCGGCTGCTCGCCGAGGTGCTGCAGACCCTGGTCGTAGAGCCTGAGGTCGGGCTGGCGTGGGTAAGCGTGCCGGCGGATGCGCTGCGCCGTCACGAGGTGACCGCCGATGATCTCGACGGCATCGTCGAATTCCCGCGCTCGATTGCCGGGGTCCGCATGGCACTCCTATTTCGGTACATCGGCAATGGCCGGGTCAAAGTCTCATTTCGCTCGATGGGCGAGGTGGACGTCGCGGCGCTCGCCAATCAGTTCGGTGGCGGCGGCCATCACCGCGCCGCGGGCGCGTCGTTGCCGGGCACCATGGCTGAGGTGGAGGAGAAGGTGCTGCGCGCTGCGCGCGCGTTCCTTGCCAATGGCGTGCCCGCGTGAGCGAATTGACGATCAAAACTGACGTCGAGCGGGCGCTGGGCGGAATTACGAATCCTCGCCACGGCCGCGATATCGTCGCGGCCGGGATGGTGAAGGACGTCACCGTCGACTCCGCCGGCGCGGTCACGTTTACGTTCGTGCTCACGCGCGAGGATCCCGGGTCGCTCGCGCGCCAGGCGCGCAAGGCGGTCGAAGGGGTTCCCGGTGTGACGGGCGTGAAGATGAATGTCGTCGACTCGGCCGATGGTGGGGGGGGGACCCAAGCGGCCGCCCGGCCGTCCGGCCGTCCGGCCGCGCCGCCCGTTCCGCCCGCGCCGCCCACACCGAATGAGATGCCGGGGCTCGGCAAAGTCCTGGCGATCTCGAGCGGCAAGGGCGGCGTCGGGAAGTCGACCGTGTCCGCGAATCTCGCCGCGGCGCTGGCCCGCGACGGGCACCGCGTCGGACTGATGGACGCGGACATCTATGGGCCCAACATCCCGCGCATGTTCGGCGTCACCGGGAAGCCCGAAGTGCAGGGCGGTAAGATCCAGCCGCTCGAGGCGCACGGCGTGAAGCTGATGTCGCTCGGGTTCATCGTGGAGCGCGATGCGCCGGCGATCTGGCGCGGCCCGATCATCATGAAGATCATCACGCAGTTCATGCACGACGTCGCGTGGGGCGAGCTGGATTATTTTCTCGTCGACCTGCCGCCGGGCACCGGCGACGCGCAGCTGTCCCTCACGCAGATCGTACGGCTCCACGGCGCGTTGATCGTGACGACGCCACAGGAGATGGCCGTCGGCGATTCGCTGCGGGGCGCCAAGATGTTCGAGCGCGTTGGCGTCGGCGTGGTCGGCATCGTCGAGAACATGAGCTATTTCGTCTGTCCCGACTGCCATGCGCGCTCCAACATTTTCCTGGCGGGCGGCGGCACCCGCCTGGCCGCCGAGCTGGGGGTGCCGCTCCTGGGCCAGATCCCATTGCAGGCCGGGATGGCGGAGCTCGCCGATCGCGGCGAGCCGATTGTCGTGAGTCAGCCCGATTCGCCCGCGGGCATGGCATTGCGTGAGTTGGCCCGGACCGTCACGACCCGCACCGCGGGTTTGGCTCCGGCGCTTCCGATTACCGCCGCCCCCCGCTGACGTGCCAGTGCTTGCGGCGATCTTGCTCGCCCTGCAGAGCGCGCCGTCCCCGGGTCTTGGGTCCCCCCCCGATGCGGTGCACGCCCTGCGCGCCGGTCTCGATACGCTGTA
>DASWEL010000273.1:0-2350 GCA_036394755.1 Gemmatimonadales bacterium
CGCCCGGGAAGACGTTCCCGAAGCTCAACTGCTGGGCGCCAAGCACGTTGATCGGCGTCTGCACGCTTGCCGTCGCCGTGATGCTGGCATTGTTAGACTGAGCCTGGATGGTCGTGCCCGTCAAGACGAGGGCGGCAACCACCAGGGACAGCTTCGTGATGCTCCGCATTTCGTACTCCTGTGTTGGTGTCGAGCTGTTAGTCAGTTGGAGTGCCATTCGGCGCCTCCACCTTCGAAAGGCAAGTCAGGGCAAGGCTTATGCCAACCGCCCTATTCTTGTGCGCTGTCTAATTATTTGACGATAGAGCGTGGATGAACGGAAGCCAAAATAGGACTTCGAGTTAGCTAATGCAACAGAACTGGGGTGTCAGAATTCTTGACGGTTTTGGAGACGGGACTCGGACTCGTATAATCGTACAAGCAGCCGTTACATATAGCGTTACGTCGTTACAATTGCTGGGCACGCCGCCTGCCCTAGTGGGAAGCCGAAATCCAACGGCACTCACTCAGGGGAGCACGCAATGCGGTTCGGGCTCGTAGCGGTTCTAGTGGTCGCGGCGCTGACGCTGGTGGGGCGGGATGCAGAAGCCCAAGCCCGTGGCACACTGCAAGCCACCGCAACGGTCGTGGATACCCACGAGGGCTTCCAGGCCCTGAGCGCCGTCCGGCAGGCGGTTACGAATTCCAGCATTCAGAGTGAGCACGCTGTCGCGACGGTGGCGCAGATCTCCACCGAGCGTCCGGCGTCAAAGCCGAATGCTGTGGTCGTCACGGTCGACTTTTCGCGGAACTAAGCTAGACCTGGTTTCCCTGGACGTCCCGCGAGGGCGTCCCGCATCGTGTAGCATGGACAACCTCGCCCACGCGCTCGTCGGGGCGGCGCTGATGCGATCCGTCGCCGATCGTCACGTGCCACGCGCCGCGCTGCTCGGTATCGTGGCGGCGAACACGCCCGATTTGTGCGAGCTCCTCATCGGACTCCCGGGCACCCGCGCCGATTACCTCGTGCTCCATCGCGGCATCACGCACTCACTCGTCGGCGCTCTCGTGGAAATCGTCGGCCTCACACTCTTCATCGGAGCCGGCTGGCGCGTAGCGCGCTGGTTCCTCGGCCGGCGCGGTCGCGCGGTTGCCGTGCCGGCGTGGGGATGGCTGGCGGCAGGCATCGCGGCAGCCGTGCTGAGCCACCTCTACATGGACTGGCAGGGCTCCTACGGCTGGCGCCCGTTTCTGCCATGGAATGGCACGTGGTACTACCTCGATTGGGTCGCGATCGTCGATCCGTTTTTCTGGCTGGTGCCGCTCGTCGCGCTCGCGTGGGGCGCGGAACGCCACTGGACACCGCTCACGGCGGCGCTCGTCGTGGGCGGCACAATCACGTTCTTTGTGGTCCGCGCGCACGATCTCGTCGCTACCTGGGTCCTTGGTGTGTACGCACTGGTGTGCGTGGTCGCGGTGATCGGCTGGATCGGCTACTGGTTTGGTCCGGTGGGCCGGCAGCGCGCCGCGACACTCGCCCTGCTGCTCCTCGTCGTGTACACCGGCGCGCAGGCAGCAGTCGCGGCCGGCCGGAAGCGGGAGATTCGCGAATTGTCCCGGCGACGTTTCGGCAGTGGGGCGTCCTGGGCGGCGCTCACCAATGTCGGGCGGCCGTTTACCTGGGAGGCGATGTACGCGAGCACCGACACGATCGTCGGCGACGGGTGGCAGCAGCCGCGGCACTTGCGGGCGCCCGTCGTGCAGCGCGCGATCCAGCAGACGCGTGAGGGGCGCGCGATGGCTCAATTCGCCCGGTTTTTGACGGCCGAGGTCGATACGAGCGGCAAGGCGATCTATTTGTGGGATGCACGCTACGCGCGCGGCAGCCATGACGGCTGGGCGGTTGTGAAAGTCAGGATGGAGTGAGGTCGTCCATCGTGAGGCCGGAGCCGCGCCGGTCCCTCAGTTTGCGTCGCGGGCCGTATGTGCGGCGCTCCACGGGACTACGCCGGTCGGCGAGCCCACGACGCTCGACGAGCACAGCGCTGTTCCGTTGCCGGCGCTCGGTGATCCGCCGGTCGAGTCCCGAGCGCCGCTCGGGCCGCACGCGGCGTTCGACATGATGCCGGATCGGGTTGCGCTCGCTGTCCATCCCGTTGAATCTGCTCCCTCCCGGTAGTTCGTGCCAGCCGAAACCACCGACTACATTATTCGCCCGTGACCACGCCCGACCGTCGTTCGACACCGGCGAATGTGACGACCGTCACCAGCGGCGCAGCGCAGACGCCGCCGGCAGGGCTGCTCGACGACGCGCTGCGTGCGCTCGAACCGGACTTCCGGCTCGACAGCCTCGTGGCACTGTCGTCGGACC
>DASWEL010000274.1:0-32030 GCA_036394755.1 Gemmatimonadales bacterium
GGTCGGCCGGCGCCCCGCCACGCATTGCAGGACGGCGCTGTGCTCGGAATCGACCGGGACGATTTCGCCGCCGCCCTCACGCGCCGCCTGGGCGACCAGCTCGCCCGCCATGACCAGCGTCTCTTTATTTGCGAGCGCGACGCGCTTGCCGGCACGCAACGCCGCCAGCGTTGCTTCGAGTCCCGCGGCACCGACGATGCCGTTCACCACGATCGCTACGTCTGGATGAGTCGCTGCCTCAACGAGACACGTGGCGCCCTTACGTATCCCGTTTCCCGTTTCCCGTTTCCCGCCATTCACCAGGCCAGCGAACGCCGGCCTCCACTCCGCGACTTGCTCGGCGAGCAAATCGGCGTTGGAATGGGCCGTGAGTGCGACAACACGGAATCTGTCTCGCTGGCGAGAGAGCACCTGGAGCGTCGATCTGCCGATCGACCCAGTGGATCCGAGGATTGCGACGCCGACACTCATATCACTCCAAACATGCGATACAAACCCGCCGCCGTAGGGATCACGAAGTACAAGGAATCAAGCCGGTCGAGCACGCCGCCGTGGCCCGGAATCAGCGTCGAGGAGTCTTTGAGGCCCGCTTCGCGCTTGAACAGCGATTCCGCGACATCACCGATCTGTCCGACAATGGAGACGGCGAGACCAAACAGCAACAGCTGCCCAGGGCTGAAGCTCCAACCTTGACGATTCAGTACGAATTTGCCGAGCGCGAGTGCCGTAATCACTCCGCCGAGCGTCCCGCCGACGGCTCCCGCGTACGTCTTCTTGGGCGACAGGATCGGGGCGAGCTGGGGACCGCCCACGGCCGTCCCCACCGCCATCGCGGCGGTATCGCAAATCCAGATGATCACGAGCGGAAACAGCGTGAGGAGAACGTAGGCCAGGGGACGCGTGGCTGCGTGGCCGCCATGCCGGATCGCGATCAGAAAGGCGAGCATTCCTGACGCATAGACGCAGCCGAACAGCGTGATCGAGACACTCGTGAGCGGGCGCCCACTCGGGCCGCGTCGCGCCATCGCGATCGCCATCGTCACCATTAACCAGACGGCCCCCAGGAGAAGAGCGGGAGCTTTCGCCCAGTACGACAGCAACGGAATCGCGGCTGCCGCGAGCCAGCCCGTCCGCTCCAGCGGCTCGATGCCCTGCCGCCGGCCGAAGTCGTAGATCTCGCCCGCACCCAGGACGCCCAGCACGGCCAGCGTCGCCGCGAGCGTCCAGCCGCCGAGCCAGATGATGCCGACGACGACGGGAATGGCCACGACGGCCACCACAATGCGCTGCACCAGATTGTGGGAAGGGGGGGGCATCAGGACGCGGTGACTTTTCCAAAGCGCCGGTCGCGGCGCTGATAGTCGAGGATGGCATCGACCAGCGTGCGCCGGTTGAAGTCCGGCCACAGCACCGGCGTGATGTACAGCTCGGTATACGCGAGCTGCCACAGCAGGAAGTTCGAGAGGCGCTGCTCGCCGGAGGTGCGGATCAGGAGATCGGGGTCGCCCCACGGCGCGGTGTAGAGCTTGGCGCGGATCGCCTCTTCGTCGATATCTTCGAGCTTCTTCGTGCCCTTGAGCACTTCTTCCGCGAGCAGCCGCGCCGCGCGCGCGATCTCGCCGCGCGAGGAATACGAGATGCAGAGATTGAGCGAGAGCTTCTGGCCACCGGCCGTCTCGCGCTCCACCCGCTCGACCGCCGCCCGTCCTCCCGGCGTCAGCCGGCTGCGGTCGCCGAGCACGTGCACGCGCACGCCCTGGCCCTTCAGCTCGGCGACTTCCTGGGCGATGTATTCCTCGAGCAGATCCATGAGCGCGGAGATTTCGGTGGCGGGGCGGTTCCAGTTTTCCTCGGAAAAAGCGAACAGCGTCAAGACTTCGACGCCGGCGTCGATCGCCCCTTCGACCGCCTCGCGCACGGCCTTCATCCCGGCCCGATGGCCGAACGGCCGCGGCAGCCGGCGCTCGTTCGCCCAGCGGCCGTTGCCGTCCATGATGATCGCCACGTGGCGAGGAATCGGACCGGAGAGCATCAGACTTCCATGATCTCCGCTTCTTTGGCCTTCACCGCCGCGTCGACCCCCTTGAGGTGATCGTCGTGCGTCTTCTGCACTTCCTTCTCGGCGTGCTTCTGGTCGTCGGAGGAGACGTGCTCGGTCTTCTTGATCCGGTTCATCGTCTCGGTGCGGGCGTGCCGGATGGCGACGCGCCCTTCCTCGGCGAACTTGTGCACGACTTTGACCAGCTCTTTGCGGCGCTCTTCGGTCAGCGGCGGGATCGGGATGCGGATGAGGTTGCCGTCGTTCGACGGCGTGAGGCCGAGATCGGAGGCCAGAATGCCCTTCTCCACCGCCTTGAGCAGCCCTTTGTCCCACGGCTGCACCGTGAGCAGCTTGGGCTCCGGCGCGGCGACGCTCGCGACCTGCGTCAGCGGCATTTCATTCCCGTACGCCTCGACGCGCACGAGATCGAGCAGCGCCGTCGTGGCCTTGCCGGTGCGCACGGTAGAAAACTCTCGCTTGACGGCTTCCACCGCCTTGTCCATGAGCTGCTTGGCATGTTTGACGTGGTCGGTCAGAGATCCGGCTGGTGCAGGAGTCATTGGACGATCGTGCCGACGCGTTCTCCGGCCAGGACCCTGGCCGTCGCGCCGGGCTGGTTGATGTTGAACACCACGATGGGGAGCTTGTTCTCCTTGCACAACCCGAAGGCGTTGGCATCCATCACGGCGTAGCCTTTCACCAGCGCCTCCTGAAACGTCAGCATCGGCAAGAACTTCGCGCTGGGGTCTTTCTTCGGATCGGCCGTGTAGACGCCGTCGACGTTCGTCGCCTTGAGAATGACCTGCGCCTCCATCTCGAGCGCCCGCAGCACCGCCGCGGTGTCGGTGGAGAAATAGGGATTGCCCGTCCCGCCGGCGAAGATCACCACGCGCCCCTTGTCGAGGTGCCGCACGGCGCGCCGCCGGATGTAGGGCTCGGCGAGCTCTTCCATGCGGATCGCCGTCATGACCCGCGTGTCGACGCCCTTCTTCTCGAGAATGTCCTGCAGCGCGAGCGCATTGATGACGGTGGCGAGCATCCCCATGTAATCGGCGGACACGCGGTCCATCCCCTGCTCGCTCGCGGTCGTCCCGCGCAGGATGTTGCCGCCGCCGACCACGAGGCCGAGCTGGACGCCGGTCGCGGCCACGGATTTCAGCTCATCCGACAGCCGCTCGATGACGGCGAAGTCGATGCCAGAAGCTCGCCCACCCGCGAACGCCTCTCCGGAAAGCTTGAGGAGCGCGCGCTTGTAGGCGAGCTTCGTGGCCACCTAGTTGCCTCCGAGCTCGAACCGCGCGAACCGCCGGACCTCAACCTTCTCGCCCGTCTTGCCCGACAGCCCTTTTACCAGATCGCCGATCGTGACCTTGTCGTCCTTCACGAATGGCTGCTCCAGCAGCACGTTCTCCTGGTAGAACTTCTTGAGCTTGCCTTCGACGATCTTGTCCTTCACCGCGTCGGGCTTCTTCTCCTCGGCCACCTGTGCCTTGGCGACGCGCCGCTCGCGCTCCACCACGTCCGCCGGCACGTCCTCGATGCGGACGGCGATCGGCCTGGCTGATGCGATGTGCAGCGCCAGGTCCTTGGCGAGCTGCTTGAACTCCGGCGTGTTGGCGACGAAGTCCGTCTCGGAGTTCAGCTCCACCATCGACGCGACCCTGCCGTTGAAGTGCAGGTAGATCTCGATGACCCCCTGCCCCGCGGCGCGGTCGGCGCGCTTCTCGGCGCGCGCGGCGTACTTTACGCGCAACACTTCCTCCGCCTTGGCGGCGTCGCCGGCGCACTCTTCGAGCGCCTTCTTGCAATCCATCATGCCCGCGCCCGTCTTGGCACGCAGCTCGGCCACCAGTTTTGCGGGAATCTCTTTCACAGTCGTCATGCTTCCTTTCACTCCCTCATAAAAACGCCGCCCTCGCGCCGTGAAGCCCGGGGGCGGCGGTCGGTGGTTCATCCAACGCTGGTGGTTACGCCTTCTCCCCGCTGATGGGTTCCGCGGGAGCTGGCGCCTCCTCCGTTTTCATCCGCGCGGCGATCGCCTCGGGCTTCGGGCGCCGCTTGCGGCGCGCCGGCCGCTTCTTCCGGTCGCCGTCCACGTCCGCCTCGCCCGTCTCGGTCGAGTACGTCGTGCCTTCGCCCTCTTCGCCCGTGGCGGCGTCACGCAGCGGCATCTGGCGGCGGGCTTCGGCGATCACGTCCGAGATCGCGTTCGTGATCAGGGAGACGGCGCGAATCGCGTCGTCGTTCCCGGGAATCGGCACCGTGATCAGATCGGGGTCGGCGTTCGTGTCGACGATCGCCACGACCGGAATCCCGAGCTTGTTCGCCTCGGCGACGGCGATGCGCTCCTTCTTCGCGTCCACCACGAACAGCGCGCCGGGCAGCCGGCCGAGGTTCTTGATACCCGCGAGGTTCTTGTCGAGCTTCCCCCGCTCGCGGTCGAACAGCAGCTGCTCCTTCTTGGTGTAATTCGTGAAGTCGCCGTCCGCCGCGCCCTGCTCCAGGTCCTTCAGCCGCTTGATCTGCTTCTTGATCGTCTGGAAGTTCGTCAGCGTCCCGCCGAGCCAGCGTTCCGTTACGTAGAACGAGCTGCAGCGCTTCGCCTCCGCTTCCAGAATGCCCTTGAGCTGCTTCTTCGTGCAGACGAACAGCACGCCTTCACCCTTCAACACGACGTTGCGCAGCAGCTCCTGTGCGACCTCGAGCTGACGCAGCGTCTTCTGAAGATCGATGATGTAGATGCCGGAGCGTTCGGCGAAGATGAACCGCCGCATCTTCGGATTCCAGCGGCGAGTCTGATGGCCGAAATGAACACCTGCTTCCAACAATTCCTGCAACTGAGGCTGAGCCACGCTATCCCTTTCCTCGGGTTTGTCCGCCGCTGCTCTCGTCTTCGGTGTCACCCCGGATCTCC
Source organism: Gemmatimonadales bacterium (assembly GCA_036394755.1). Lineage (GTDB taxonomy): Bacteria > Gemmatimonadota > Gemmatimonadetes > Gemmatimonadales > GWC2-71-9 > 20CM-2-65-7. The sequence goes on from DASWEL010000274.1 coordinate 4,956, forward strand.
GGGGACCCAACACGGAATCAAGCAGCGTGTGGTTTTTGTCTTCGGTCATCAGTTCTCGGTAGTCGGTAACTGATAACCGACGACCGATAACCGATTACCGCTTCGAGAACTGGAATCTCTTGCGAGCTCCAGCACGACCGGGCTTCTTGCGTTCCACCGCGCGTGGATCTCGCGTGAGCAGCCCTTGCTCTCTCAACTTCTTGCGATGCCGATCGTCCGCCAACACCAGGGCGCGGGCGATCCCAAGCCGCATCGCGCCGGCCTGGCCCGTCAGTCCACCGCCCACCACGCGCGCCTTGACGTCGAACGCGCCCAGCGTGTCGGTCGCGGTGAACGGCTGCTGGATGTGCGACACGAGTGAAGGCCGGGGGAAATAATCACCCAGCGTCCGCCCGTTGATGCTCCACTTTCCCGACCCCGGGGTCAGATAGACCCGCGCAATGCCGAGCTTCCGGCGTCCGATCGCGTGCCAGCGCAGCTCCGGTGTGATGCCTGTGCTCACTTGGACTCCCTCCCTACGGCGACGAGCGGCGTCGGCTGCTGCGCGGCATGCGGATGCTCTGGCCCTGCATACACCTTCAGCATCTGTTTCACATGCTGACGTGACAACGTCGTCTTCGGCAACATCCCCCACACCGCCTTCTCGATGACGCGCTCGGGATGTTTGCCGAGCACTTTTGAGACCGGCGTGAACCGCTCGTGCCCCATGTAGCCGGTGTGCCGGAAGTAGCGCTTCTGCTCAACCTTGCGGCCTGTCAGCTGCACCTTCTCGGCATTGATCACGATGACGAAATCGCCGCCGTTGACGTGCGGCGTGAACGTCGGTTTGTGTTTGCCCCGCAGGATTTGGGCGATGCGACTGGCGAGCCGGCCGAGCGGCTGCTCCGCCGCGTCAACCAGCCACCACCGACGCTCGATGTCCTGCGGCTTCAACGTGTACGTCTTCATGCCCCGCTTCGCCCTGGTTTTTGGCAGACGCGGAGTCTAACCGAGGCGTAAGGCTCTGTCAACCTGAGGGTTGCGCTGGTTGGGAGGAAAGCGTCACGAGCGGCGCGCCCTTCTCGACTCGATCCCCTGCTTTCACATGAATCTGTTCTACGATCGCCTTATGCGACGCGCGGAGCTCGTTCTCCATCTTCATCGCCTCGACCACCACCAACCCCTCGCCGGCCTCCACGGCCTGGCCCAGGGTGACTTCCACCCGGACGACGAGCCCCGGCATCGGCGCCTTCACCACACCGCCCACCACGACCTTGCGCCCCTGCCCCGTGAGCGCTTCGATCTGCTTCGACCGGTCGTCCTGCACCTCGACCTCGACCCGCTCGCCGGCTGCGCCGAGGGCCCAGCGCCCTTCGTCGAGCTGCTGGCAGGCCACCGTCCAGGACTCTTTGCCGAGCAACAGGTGAAGCAGTGGGGTGCCCGGGATCGCGGCCGCGTGCGCCTCGAGACGCTCGCCGTCAATGGTGACAGACCCGCCATCGACATCGACGACGTAGGTGCGGGAACGGATGCTGACGTGGTATCTCATGCGGCTTCCAACACCGCCACTGTCTCCACATGCGCGGTTTGTGGGAACAGGTCAAACGCGCGTACTTCCTTGACCACATAATTGACATTGAGCCGCTGCAGATCGCGCGCGAGGGTCGCCGGATCGCACGAGATATAGACGAGCTTCGGTACCGGATCCGAGGTCAGTCGCAGCGAGACGTCCCAGTGCAGGCCGGCGCGCGGCGGATGGACCACGACCGCATGGGGCACCGGCAGACTCGGGAGCACATCCTCGGCGCGGGCCGCGATGAAGCGCGCCGCCGGGAGCCGAGCACGTCCCCAGCTCACCGCTTTCTCGTCGGCGTCGACGCTCACGACACTGGCGCCGCGCTCGACGAGCAGCGCGGCGGTATCGCCGATGCCGCCGTAGAGGTCCCAGACCGTCTGGCTGCGCACATCGCCGAGCTGCTCGACGGCCCAGCGGCGGGTGATGATGCCCATTCCCGAGTTCACTTGCTCGAACGCGGTCGCCGGGAAGCCCGTCGCGGGTCCTGCCACGACGCGGGCGGCCCCATCCACGGGGTGCCACCAGCAGACGACCTCGCCGTCGACCGTGCCGACCAACCTGCCCCGGAGATCCTCGGCATTGAGCCACGGCTCCCCGGCCGATTCGGCGATGATGTGCCGGCGCTCCTCCCGGTCGAGCCGCAACGTGAGCCGCGTCAGGGGCTGCGGCAGCAACGCGAGCCGGCTGCGCAACTCCCGCCACAGCGCCATCAACCGGAAGTCAGTGATGTGACAATCGGCGAGTGGAAAGACGAAGTTGGGTCTGTCGTAGGGGTGCAGTCCGACCGCCGTTTTCGCCTCCATACTGATTTTCGCCCGATAGCGCCATTCCTCGAGCGCTTCCACGATTTCGGGCTCCGGCAGGTCCAGCTTGCCAATCCGCCGCAGCGTGTCGCCCACGATCGCACGTTTCGCCTTGAGCTGTTCGTCGTATGCCAAATGCTGGAGCTGGCAGCCGCCGCAGTGATCGTGCACGTAGTGCGGGCACGGCGGCGCGACGCGACCGGGGCCGGACTCGACGATTTCGCCAAGTTCCGCGCGCGCGAAATTGCGGTGCCGGTGCAGCGATCCCTCACGCAGCCGAATGCGATCGCCCGGCGCCGTGCGCGGCACGAAGACGACGCGGCCGTCGCTCAATCTGCCGACGCCCTCCCCTCCGACTGCTATGCGCGTGATCGTCACGATATCGCTCACTCGAGACCGTCGCGAAGCGCATCTAGACGAGCGGCTTGCGTCCATGCGTTTGATTGCGGCGGTCGGGCGGTCAAACTGCTAGGTGGCGGTCGATCATGCCCCTGGTCAGCCACCATAGCAGCAGCGACTGCTAACGCCCGTTCCACACCGGGGCGCGGCGGCGCAGCCAGCACGCGCGCCCCGGCGCGCTCGAGGTACTTGATGTCGATTTCGCCTTTCAAGAACTCGGCATCGTCCATGACGCGGAGATGAAACGGCTGGCTCGTCGGCAAGCCTACGATCACGAGCTCGCTCAGCGCCCGACGCATGCGCTGAATGGCGATCTCGCGCGTCTCGCCCCACGCGATCACCTTCGCGAGCAGCGGATCGTAGAACAGCGTCACCTCGTTCCCCGCCTCGATTCCCGCATCCCAGCGAATGCCCGGACCGCTGGGGACGCGCAGATACTGCAGCACGCCGGTCTGCGGGAGAAAGTCGTTGAACGGATCCTCCGCCGTGATACGGCATTCGATCGCGTGACCGCGCGGGTGGAGCTGGCCACCAGGGCCCGACGCGCCGTGCACCCGCATCGGCTGGCCGGCGGCGATGCGCAGCTGCTCGCGGACGAGGTCGACGCCGTACACGAGCTCGGTGACCGGATGCTCGACCTGAATGCGCGTGTTCATCTCGAGGAAGAAGAACTCACCGCTGGGCGTCAGCAGAAACTCGATCGTCCCGGCGCTGACATAGCCGACGGCACCGGCCGCCGCGGTGGCGGCTTCCGAGAGGCGGCGCCGGAGCGCCGGTGACACCGCCATCGACGGCGACTCCTCGATGAGCTTCTGATGGCGCCGCTGGATGCTGCATTCTCGCTCGCCGAGCGCCGCGACTCGGCCCCGGTTGTCCGCGAGAATCTGGATCTCGATATGGCGCGGCCGCTCGAGGTACTTCTCGATGTACAGGCTGCCATCGCCGAAGGCTTTCTGGGCTTCGCGCCGGGCGGCGGCGAATCCGCCCTCGACCTCCGCGTCGTTGCCGACGAGGCGCATCCCCTTGCCGCCCCCGCCCGCGACGGCTTTCAGGAGCACCGGATAGCCGAGCCGTTTGGCTTCACGCCGGGCCTCGACGGGATCGCGCAACTGGGCCGCGGTGCCGGGAACGACGGGCACTCCGGCGGCTTGCATCCTGCGACGTGCTTCGGTCTTGTCGCCCATGGCGCGGATTGCCGAGGCCGGCGGGCCCACGAAGATGAGCCCCGCGTCCTTGCAGGCATCGGCGAACGCGGCGCGCTCGGACAGGAAGCCGTAGCCGGGATGGACGGCCTGGCAGCCGGTGTTTTTCGCTGCCGCGATCAGTTTACCGATATCGAGATAGGATTCGGACGACGGCGCTGGACCGAGGAGGACGGCCGCGTCGGCATCGCGGACGTGCGGGGCGAGGCGGTCGGGCTCGGAGTAAACTGCGACGGCCGCCAGGCCTTCCTCGTGGCACGCCCGAATGACACGAACCGCGATCTCGCCGCGGTTCGCGACCAGCACGCGCTTCAACGACACCCGACCTCAGGCCCGAGCTGGAAGGTCTCGAACGCCTTGCACAACCCGCCGGCGTTGCCGGCCGCGCGGCGGTACAGCGCCGTCACCGCTCCCGTCCAGGTTTCGTGCTCATCGACGGCCAGCTTCAGCGCCGCGAAGACGAAATCCTGGGGCGGGACGCGGTCGGCCTTAGTTTCCTTGCCGGTCACCCACACGAGCGGCCGCTTATTCCATTTGACCGAGCGGTCGTCGGGCGGGCGCTCGAAGCCCATGGTGGCGCAGACCGCGCGAGACTGGCTGAGCGCGCGCAGCGAAGGATTCCGGGTCTTCATTTCCCGCAGCAGGCGATTGCGCAGCACCGTGTCGGCGTACCAGCGGTTGTACGGCACGATCATGAGGTCCGGCCGCAGCCCGCGCGAAAACCGCAGGTACCAGGCCGCCTGCGTATCCGTCTCACTGGCGGTGAACAGGATGCCCTGGTGCGGACAGGCCCGCAGCAGGTTTTCGCCCAGCTCTTCGAGCACGGGCGGCAACCGCAACCCATCGGGGAGGGTGTGCCAGGTGAGAGTGGCCGCGGCGCTCCCCGCCGCTTCCCAGTCGACATAGGCCAGTTCGCCAAACGCATAGACGCGGAACACGCGCGCCGAATCGGCGGTCCGGGTCCCGGCACTCCAGCGCGCCGCGCGCTCGAACGCCACCTGCGCCGTGTCGAGCGTCGCGTGCGCCCACACCGTATCGACCGTCATCGGTTTGCGATGCATGTGGTACTCGGCGCCGCGCTGCAGATAGGCCCGCCCGAGCTCGAGCCAGGCCGGCCCGTCGGTCGAGTCCGCGGCGATGCGCGCCCACAGCCCCGCCCGCACCGAGTCCGGGTGCTGGCTCTGCACGAGCTGCAGCGCCAGCACCGCCTTATAGAGGAATATTCCCATGCTTCTTGGGCGGGTTTTTGGCGCGCTTCGTCTCCAGCGTGAGGAGTGCCTCGATCAGGCGCGGCCGCGTGTCGCGCGGATCGATGATGTCGTCGAGGTAGCCGCGCGCCGCCGCCTGATAGGGATGGGCGAACTTTTCGCGATACTCGTTGGTGCGCTCCTCGCTCGCTTCTCCTTTAAAGAGAATCTCGACCGCTCCCTTGGGACCCATGACGGCGATCTCCGCCGTGGGCCAGGCCACGTTGTAGTCGCCGCGGATGTGCTTGGAGCTCATGACGTCGTACGCGCCGCCATACGCCTTGCGCGTGATGACGGTGAGCTTCGGAACCGTGGCTTCACAGTAGGCGAACAACAGCTTCGCGCCGTGCTTGATGATGCCGCCATGTTCCTGGGCCACGCCGGGAAGAAACCCGGGCACGTCCTCGAAGGTCACGAGCGGAATGTTGAAGGCGTCGCAGAAGCGGATGAACCGGGCGCCCTTCAGCGAGGCGGCGATGTCGAGCACGCCGGCGAGGGCGGCTGGCTGATTGGCGACCACGCCAACCGGTCTGCCGGCAAGCCGCGCGAACCCGACGATCAGGTTGTTGCCGTAGTCCCGCTGGACCTCGAGAAACGCCGCGTTGTCGACGACGTGGCGGAGGACGTCGTGCATGTCGTACGGCTTCGCCGGCTCATCCGGGACCACGTCGAGCAGCGCCTCTTCGCGGCGGTCGGGAGGATCGTCGGGCGTGCGGGTCGGGGGGCTGTCCAGATTGTTGCCGGGGAGGAACGACAGCAGCGTGCGAATCGCGCCGATCGACTCGAGCTCGGAATCGTGCACGAAATGCGCGATGCCGGAAGTGCCGCCATGCACGTCGGCGCCGCCCAGCTTTTCGAAGTCGACTTCCTCGTGCGTCACGGTCTTCACGACGTTCGGACCCGTCACGAACATGTACGAGAGACCGCGTACCATAAAGATGAAATCGGTGATCGCCGGGCTGTAGACCGCGCCGCCGGCACAGGGCCCGAGGATCGCGCTGATCTGCGGCACGACTCCCGACGCGAGCGTGTTGCGCAAAAAGATGTCGGCGTAGCCGCCGAGTGACGCGACGCCCTCCTGAATGCGCGCGCCGCCCGAGTCGTTCAAGCCCACGACCGGCGCGCCGTTCTGCACGGCGAGGTCCATCACCTTGCAGATCTTTTCCGCGTGCGCTTCCGAGAGCGAACCGCCGAAGACCGTGAAGTCCTGCGAGAAGACGTAGACGAGGCGCCCTTCGACCCGGCCCCATCCGGTCACGACGCCGTCGCCCAGGATCTTCTGCTCGGCGAGGCCGAAATCGGTGGCGCGGTGGGTGACGAAGCGATCGAGCTCGACGAACGAGCCGGGATCGAGCAGCACGTCGAGCCGCTCGCGCGCCGTCATCTTCCCTTTTTTGTGTTGTGTTTCGACGCGCTCCGCACCGCCGCCCTGCTCTGACTCGGATCGCTTCTGCTGGAGCAGCTCCAGCTTTTCTCGCATGGACATGGGAGGAGAAGATATGGAAGAAAGAAGGGTCAGGAAGACTTCCTGACCCTTCAAAACTCGAACCCGCTAGGCGTCTGGGCGTCTAGGCGTCTGAATCTGCCTGCGGCGCCTCTTCAATAACCGGAGCGGGCGCCGGCATCGGGATGATATCGTCCTTCGGGAATCCCGTGGCGGCGAGCACGATCCGGTGATGGATGGGATCCACCTCCAGCACCTTCAGCTCTACCGCCTGGCCTTCCTTGACAGCGTCGCCCGGCTGCTGGATGTCCGGAATTCCAAGCTGCGACATCGGCACGAAGCCTTCGATGTCGCTGCCGAGATCGACGACGACGCCCTTGTCCATGAGCCGCATGACCCGACCGCGCAGCTCGGTGCCGACCGGGTAGGTCTCGCCGATCCGCAGCCACGGGTCTTCCTGCGCCTGCTTCAGGCCGAGGGAGATGCGTTTGTTCTCGGCGTCGACGTTCAGAATCAGCACGTCGACCTCGTCACCCTTCTTCACGACCTCCGACGGATGCTGGACCCGCTTGGTCCACGACATGTCGGAGATGTGAATCAGCCCATCGATGCCGGGTTCGATTTCGACGAACGCGCCGAACGACGTGAGGTTGCGCACCTTGCCGCGGAGCCGTGTGCCGACCGGATATTTCTGCGGGAGCGCCATCCACGGATCCTGCTCGGTCTGTTTCATGCCGAGCGAGACCTTCTCTTCGGTTTCGTCGACCTTCAGGACGACCGCTTCGATCGACTCGCCGATCGACACGAGCTTCGAGGGGTGCCGGACGTTCCGCGTCCAGCTCATCTCGGAGATGTGGACCAGCCCTTCGATGCCCGGCTCGAGCTCGACGAACGCGCCGTAGTTCGTGATCGAGACGACCTTGCCCTGCACGCGCGTTCCAACCGGATACTTCGCGGCGACGTTCTGCCAGGGATAGGGCTGCAGCTGTTTCAGGCCGAGGGAGATGCGCTCGCGCTCCCAGTCGATGTCGAGGACTTTCACCTCGAGCTCCTGGCCGATCTGCACCATCTCGGACGGATGCGACACGCGGCCGTAGCTCATGTCGGTGATGTGCAGCAGGCCGTCCACGCCGCCCAGGTCGATGAAGGCGCCGAAGTCGGTGATGTTTTTCACCACACCTTTCCGCACCTGATTGACCGACAACTCCTTCATCAGCACGTCGCGTTTCGTTTTGCGCTCGGCTTCGAGCAGCACGCGGCGCGAGACGACGATGTTGCGGCGGCGTTTGTTGAGCTTGATGATCTTGAACTCGAAGCTCTGGCCGAGCAGCTCGTCGATATTCGGAACGCGGCGCAGCGCGATCTGGCTGCCGGGCAGGAACGCGTCCACGCCCATCAGGTCCACGACGACGCCGCCTTTGATCTTTTTCACGAGCGTGCCGGTGACGCCTTCGTCCTTCTCATGCGCTTCGCGGATCCGCTCCCAGACGCGCATGAAGTCGGCCTTCTTCTTCGACAGGACGACGGCGCCTTCCTGGTCCTCGAGGTGCTCGAGGAAGACTTCGATCTCGTCACCTTCCTTGAGACTCCGGGGATCCTTGAATTCGTCGATCGCCACCGCGCCTTCCGACTTGAACCCGACGTCGAGGATGACGGCGGTGTCGGTCACACGGAGCACTTTCGACTTGACGATCTCGCCTTCTTGGATATTCGACAGCGTCCCCTCGTACAGCAGGGTCATTTTCTCGATCTCGTCGGACGAATATTCCTCGTCGAGACCGGAACGGACGCGGAGTTGCGGGCGGGGAGGCTTACGAGTGGGAATGTCTTCTTCGAACTCTTCTACGTCACGTGCTTCTACGAGCATTCAGTGCACCGGTTTTGTTGTGAGTTTGAGGTTACCTCGTCATTCAATGTCCTTCAGGACAGTGCTTGCCGAGCACAGGCTTTAGCCTGTGAAACACGGGCGGAAACCTACCCAGGGAACAAGCCCCGCGCCAGTTCAACCACCCGCGTCACCTGCTGCTCCAGCGTGAGGGTGGTCGTGTCGAGTAACACGGCGTCCGGGGCGGGCTTGAGGGGGGCGATCCGCCGGTTGGAATCGGCCGCATCCCGGGCCTCCAGCGCCTGGCTCTCGCGCCGGACGAGCTCCACATCCACCACCTCGCCCCGCTGAGACAACCGCCGCCGCGCCCGTTCGTCGGGCGTCGCCGTCAAAAAGATCTTCAGTGGGGCCTCGGGGAAGACGACGGTCCCGATATCTCGCCCATCCACAACGACCCCCCGCCCTTGACCGCCTTCGACCGCCCTCCTCTGCTGGGCATTCACCCAGGTCCGCACCTCGGGGATGGCGGCCACCGCCGATACATGCCGGGTCACCCGCTCGCTGCGGATCGCCTCCTCCACGTCCACACCCGCCACTTCAGGCCTGAACACGTCGCTGACCAGGACGAGCCGCACCGGTAGACTCTCGGCCAGGGCGAGGATCCGCGGCGCACTCCAACCTTCTCCGCCCTCGCCCGCCCCGGCCCCCGCCCCCGCCCCTGCCCGCCCTCGCCCGCCCGCCGTCTCTTCCAGCGCAGCCAGCGTGAGGGCCCGATAGAGAGCGCCCGAGTCGAGATGCGCCCAGCCCAGCTGCTCGGCGACCAGGCCGGCGGTCGAGCTCTTGCCGGATGCCGCGGGTCCGTCGATGGCTATGACTCGAATCATCGTGCGTCGTGCGTCGTGCGTCGTGCGTAAATGTTATCCAGATCGCGGAAAAACTCTGGATAGCTGATGGCGACGGACTTCCGTTCCGAGAGCTTCACATTGGCCCCGTCGACCGTGCCGAGCACGGCGAACGCCATCGCGAGGCGGTGATCCGAGGCCGTATCGACTCGACCCCGAGGAGGCTTCTCCGTGCCTTCGACGTGCAGGTCGTTCCCTAGGGCCTCAGCCCGAACCCCCAGTCCCCTCAAGTTGGCGGCGATCAGCTCGAGCCGATTGCTCTCCTTCACACGCAGTTCCCCCACTTCGCGAAAGACCGTCTCGCCCGCCGCGCGACTCGCGAGCACCGCGAGCACCGGCACCTCGTCCACCAACGTTGGGATCTCGGCAGCGGTGACTTCTGTCCCTTTGAGCGCCGCGGGCCGGACGAGCAGATCGGCGACCGGCTCTCCGCCTTCATCGCGCAGATTGACTCGCTCGACGTGCGCACCCATGCGTTCGAGGACAACGAGAACACCCGTCCGCGTCGGGTTCACGCCGACGTTCTCTACGAGCAGCTCGCCGCCGTCCGCAAGCACCGCCGCCGCAACCAGAAACGCGGCGCTCGAAATGTCACCGGGAACGGCAAGCTTGATGGGCGGATGGGCGGATGGGCGGTTGGGCGGTTCGAAAACGATCGCTCCGTCGCGCACGTGAATTCCGAGTCCGAGATATGCGAACAAGCGCTCGGTGTGATCCCGCGAGCGATACGGCTCCCGAATAGTTACCGGCACCTTCCCGGTCAGTCCCGCAAACAGGATCGCGCTCTTCACTTGCGCGCTCGCAACGGGACTCGAATAGGTCAGCCCGCGGAGCTTGCCCCCGCGGATCGTGAGGGGAAGCCCATCCCCTCTTTCCTTAATATCCGCACCCATCTGCTTGAGAGGCTCCGTCACACGCCGCATCGGGCGGCGGCGCAGTGAGGCGTCGCCGGTCAGCGTCGCCGCGAACGTCTGGCCGGCTAGCACCCCAAGCATGAGTCGCGCGGTGGTTCCTGAATTGCCGCAATTCAAACGGGAGTCAGGAGCTTGGAATCGGGAGCCCGAAATCCTGACTCCCGACTCCTGAATCCTCGAAATGTCCGCTCCGAGCTGTCGCAACACACGCCCGCTCGACTTCACGTCATCACCAGTAAGCAAACCGGTCAGCTCGCTCTTCCCGCGTGCCAGCGCGGCGAGTATGACCGCACGATGCGAGATGGACTTGTCGCCCGGCGGCCGGACGACGCCGCCGACGCGTCGCACCTTAGGAGCCACCGATGCGTCGCCGCCAGGTCGCCGCGCGGGTGAGCCAGGCTGTGAGCGCCGCGGCATCGCCGACTTCGAGCGCGCGCTCGACGGTTCCCAGCGACTCCTCCAGCCCGCGCAGCGCCGGCAGGATTTCGTCGCGGTTCATGAGCAGGATTTCCGTCCACAGCTCGGGCTCGCTCGCGGCGAGTCGCGTCGTATCGGCGGCGCCCGGGCCGAACGACGCGCCAGGCGGCGCGTGCCGGGCGAGGTAATCGCCCAGCAGCGACGCGACGACCTGCGGCAGGTGACTCGTGGCGGCGAGCTGCGCGTCGTGGCGACCGGCATCGACCACTACCGGTTCCGCCTCGAGCACGGTTTGCCAGAAGTCCACGACCTCGCGCACCGCCTGCTCCCCGTCCTGGCACGGCGTCACATACACGACCGCCCCGCGCAACAGATCGGGCCGCGATGCTTCGAACCCGTGCCGATGGGTCCCGGCGAGGGGATGACTCCCGGCAAAGCGGTCGCGCAACCCGATCTTCTCGGCACGTGCGACGATCGCGCGCTTGACCGAGCCGACGTCCGTGACGACGGCGCCGCGCTTCAGGTGCGGGGCGATGGCGTCGAGCTGAGCGATGTTGGCGGCAGGCGGGGCGGCGAGGATCACAAGATCCGCAACGCGCGCCACATCGGTGGCGCGGGCCGGCGCATCATCGAGCGCGCCCTGTTGCGCCGCCAGCGCGCGCTCGGCCGGCTCGGGGGACCATCCCACCACGACGATGCCGTCCCCGCTGCCCGGCTGTTTCACCTGACGGGCAATCGAGCCGCCAATCGCGCCGAGCCCAATCAGGCCAAGGGTTTGGGGCCGCACGGCTTGGAAGGTACACGTCGCCCGCATATTATGGAGCCCCATGCGGGCGCCGCCGAGCATCACCCGCCTCTTCGCCGCGACGTTCATCGCGGTCGCACTCGTGGGCCTCGTCACGCAGGTCGCGACCTGGCGCAGCGCTCGCGCCACGCAGATGGCCATGGTCGAGGTGGCCCAGCGACTCGATCGCATCCAGCGTCTCGGTCCCTCCCCCCTCATCGCCGCCGAAGCCACGGCCGCCGCGGAGCTGGCTGCCGACGCCGGCGACGAAGCGGTGCAGGCCGCGCTCGCCACCAGTGTGCTGTTCGCCGTGATGGTCGGCGTTCTCGGGCTCGGCTTCTGGTACAACCGCCGCCGTCTTGCCGCTCCCTTTGCCCGCATCACGCAGGCGCTGCAGCGCGTGGCGGAGGGACAATTCGTCGAGGCGCTCCCCGAAGATCAGGCTGACGAGTTCGGCGCGATCGCCCGCGGCGTCAATCACATGGCGAAGGCGCTGGCGTGGCGTGAGGCGCTGCAGGCCTACTTGTCGCAGCTGCTCGCCGCGCTCAACACAGCGTCGGACGACGCCACTGCGGGACTCGCGCAGGCGCTGGGGGTGATCGCGGGGGCAACCAGGGCGACCGGGATCGTCCTCTACCAACCCGCCTACGATGCCAATGAGTGGGCGCCGACCGTTGCGCGCGACGTCGAATCGCGTCCCGTCTCCCGGGCGACGATGCGCGACCTCGTCGGTGACGCCGCGCAAGCCATCCACTACCACGGCGAAGCGGTCCAGCCGGTGCGGCATCAGCTTCGTCTCGACGCGCCCATGCCACAGGGACTCGTGCTCGTCCCGCTACGCGCGGGGACAAAGCTCGTGGGAGTCCTGGGCGTCATCCCCGGCATCCGGTTCGACGTGGACGAGCGGGCCGCGCTCGATCAGGCGGCGCCCAACCTCGCGATTGCGTGCGAGCGCGGCGCGGCGCATCACAACACTCGGCGCCTCGCGGTCGAGGTGCGGCAGACCGCGAAGCGGCTGGAGCAGCTGAACGCCGATCTCGATGCGGTGATGAAGTCCAAAGATCTGTTCCTGTCCAACATCTCCCACGAGCTCCGCACGCCGCTCAACAGCATCATCGGATTCACCGACCTGCTGCTCACGGAGGACATGGGGCCCTCCCTGTCGGATCAACAGCGTGATTTCCTCGAGACGGTCGCGCGCAATGGGCGCCACCTGCTCGAGCTGATCAACGAGCTGCTCGACCTCCAGCGGATCGCCGCGGGACGGATGGAGCTGAAGCCGGAGGCGGTCGAGCTGGCCGCCTTGCTCAGCGAGACGAGCGGGAGCGTGCAGGCGCAGGTGCAGAAGCATCGACACGCGCTGGTCGTCACGCCCCCACCACCGGGCTTGCGGGTGCAGGCGGACCGGGGTCGCGTGCGCCAGGTGCTCCTCAACCTGCTCTCGAACGCCATCAAGTTCACGCCCGAGGGCGGCCGGATCACGGTCGCCGCGGGGCCGGTCAACGGTGGGTCGGAAGTCCGGATCGCGGTGACCGACACCGGGATCGGCATCGCGGCCGAGGATCAGCCCAAGCTGTTTCAGGAATTCTCCCAGCTCGACGCGTCCGCGAGCCGGAAGTACGAAGGGACGGGGCTGGGGCTGGCGCTGTCGCGGCGGCTGATCGAGCTGCACGGCGGCGCGATCGGCGTCGAGAGCGAGATGGGAAAAGGCAGCACGTTCTGGTTCACCCTGCCGCAGGCGCGGTGAGCGTGGCCACGATCATCATCGTCGAAGATCAGCCCGACAATCTGAAGTTGTTGACCACGCTGCTCACGATTAAGGGACATCGGGTCGTCGGCCTGCCCAATGGAGATCGGTTGACCGAAGTCATGCGTACGCAGCAGCCCGCCCCCGACCTCGTATTGCTCGACATTCAGCTTCCCGGCCGCGACGGCTACGAGCTGCTCGAGGAACTCAAGGGACTGGCCGAACGCTCATGGAAGGTCGTTGCGCTGACGGCGCATGCGCTGCCCGAAGACCGCACGCGCGCTAGCGCTGCCGGATTCGACGGTTATATCACGAAGCCGATCGATGTACGCACGTTTCCCGCGGAAGTCGCGCGCTACCTGGGAGGATGACTTATGGGCGGTATGGTGCTGCTAATCGGGCGGGTGGTCTTTTCCTTCTTCTTTATCTACTCCGGCTTCAATCACCTCACCAAGCTCAGCACGTACGCGCAGTATGCGGGCGCGTCGGGCGTTCCGGCGCCGACGGTGTTGACCGCCCTATCCGGTCTGATGCTGCTCGCAGGCGGCCTCAGCGTCCTGCTCGGGTTCAAGGTACGCTGGGGATCGCTGCTCATCGCCGCATTTCTCGTCCCGGCGGCGTTTACGGTCCACAAGTTTTGGGGAATTACCGATCCGATGATGGCGGGCAATCAGGCGGCGCACTTCTGGAAGAACATCGCGCTCACTGGCGCGTGCCTCATGTTCTACGGATTGGCCACGCTGTATCCCAGCCGGTGGCCCTATAGCATCGGGCGCAGCGCAGCGGGAAGCTTACCGACGATCTAGGGGCGCTCCGCCGGCCGAGTGTGCGAATGCGGCCGCCGCGGTGCGTATGGCACCGGGTGATGGGGATTGGGGTTGGGGTTGGGGTTCGCGTCCGCTTCGTGCAGCGTGATGGACCCATTCACCGTGACGAACTTCAGCGTCGCGCCGCCGCTCCCGATCGTACCGCGCAGGTGTCGCGGGCTGATCTTGCCGACGATCTTCACGGGAAACGCGGTCTCGACGCGGCCGTTCACAGTTTCCGCGTCGATGTTGGCGTTGATCTGCAGCGGGAGCCCGGCGCTCACCGAACCATTCACGGTGGTGAGCCGGACATCGCCGTTCGTGAGCGACTGCATGTTGGCTTCGATGCTGCCGTTGACCGTCGTCGCCTGCACCGGACCGGTCGACGTATTGACCGCGATGCGGCCGTTCACCGTCGCGGCTTCGACGGGAGCGCTGACGCCGTCGATTTCCAGGCCGCCGTTCACCGTCGAGGCATCGATGGGGACGTTGCGGGGCAGCTGAATCGTGAAGCGCACCGCGACGTCGTTCTTTCTCACACCGTTCATCCGGTAGTCGCCGCCTTCGTTGCAGCGCTGCTCGCGGGCTTCCCACAGCGCGCAGACGGTGAGGCCATGCTCGGTGAGCACGGGAACGACTCGCACGCTCTGCGGGTCGGAGTGGCGCCAGCTCTTCTCGACGTGGATCACGACGCTGTCGCCCGTTCCCGAGACGACTTCGATCGGACCGTTCGTATTGCGGATCCAGATGTGCTGGTTCGGCTTGATGAGCGCCCGGTAATCCCACGCATCGCCGACTTCACGGCCGCCGCCGAAGAGATTGCCGCCGTCGCCGTCGCCCCAGTTGAAATCGCCGAACGAGCCGAGGGCCCCGAGCGGGCTCGGGACATGGATTCTGATGCTGCGAATGAACAGGCCGGCGCCGACGACCAAGCCGAACAGCACGCCGCCGCGGATGATTTCGCGACGCCACGTGCGCCAGATACGCCGAGCAGGTGTGGCTGGGACCGACTGATCCAAAGGCATGTCCATGATTAAGAGGTGGTACGCACCTTCAATCTTACAAGTTTCGCCCCAATGCGCGACCGCCCGCCGAAACTCGGCGGGCGGCGCGGGGACCTAGGCAATCGGGCATTTCGCAGGGGCTGCGGGAGCCTCGACAGTGATGGGGTCCAGCATCCCACCGTACCAGACACGGTTCGGGTCTGGCACCGGGCTCACGGTTTCGACCGTCCGGGCCACGCGGGCGTAGGTCTGCGCGCGCTCAACGGTCATGGCGGCTTGGGCGGCGAAGCCGTATCCGAAGGTCAGGATCGTCGCTGTCAACAGGGTCAGGCCGCGCATTGCATCCTCTCAAGCTAGAGACGTTGGTGCGAATCTTCAGAGGGTAAGACGCAGCAAATGCGTGAAAGGTTGCATGCGATTTCGACTTGACGATTTCTGGACAGTGATACAGCGCACGAAAAACGGGGCACGCGAACTGGTGCCCCGTTCCTTCTGCAACGTCATGACTCCGTTTCGTCAACATCAACGTGTAACCGTCTCCTCGCCAGGCGCAAAACTCATGCGCCGCGATTCGGCAATCTGATCGCCGCGAATCGTGCCCTCGACTAACTCGTAACCAAGCAACGCGAACACCCGGCCGCGGAGGAAAATGGGCCGGGCGTTGCCGTACCAGTCGACGCACGATGCGCGACAGCGATCATTCGCCTGTTTCGCGGTCGCGTTCAGCACGCCGAGCGGCGAAAACCGCTGATTGCTGTTGCGCAAGAACAGGACGCCGGCGGACCCTTGGATCAGATGTTTCCACCCCGCGCGACCGGCGCCGCTCACCGGCAGTCCCAAAACGCCTGAATCGGTGTCATCCATGCGGTAGAAAAAGCCGTGACTCCGGAGCTCGCCCTGCGAGGCTCCCGGGAGTGTGTAACGCTGCGCAATGGCCGGGGTGCCGGCGAGGTGAATCGCCGTGAACTGGAGATCGGTGTTGTCCGAGCCCACGATGACGGCGTCGCTGCCCATCGCCTCGATCCGATCGACCCCGTGCGGGACACGCAGCCGCGTCACGCGGTCATCGTCCTTGCCGGTCCATTGCGTCACAAAGAGGGTACTGCTGTCACCCTGCGGACGTCCCCAACCACTTCCGATGCCGTACAACAAGTAGCTCCCGACGAACCGGTTGTTGAACGCATCGCGCGCGCGGTCGTTGGGCACGGGCAGCTGGCGGTAGCGCCACCACGGGACGCGAGCGCCGCCATCGCCGAACGCCGAGACCGGAATCCGCAGGAGCGCGGCCTGACCACCCGCAATGTCCGGCAACCACATCCCATCGCCGTATGCCTCGGAGCGGACCAGCACATTCAACTGCCCGTCGCTCTCGAGGAAGGAGAACTGATCCACGGGTGATCCCGTGACGCCGACGGCACTCGGCGCCGAGCCGTCGAGTGGCATGCGATAGAGCATGGCGCCCTGGTCGCGATTCCGCGCCCATGAGCTCGCCCAGACGTATACAGCTTGCGGAGACACATAGAAGGTCCGGCCGCTCGGTCCGACGATCACGGACGCCTCGCAGCCCAGATCGCTCCGCGTGACATCGCAGACGGTCACCGTGTGCAGCGCGATGTCGTCTGCACTCAGCGTTTGCGGCGCCCGGTAGATCCGGGGAGCGGGCGCAATGCGCTTGAACGCGGTATCCGCACCGCCGCGGTACCACCGGCGCGCCGCCGGCAGCGCCGCGAGAATGTTGTCGGGATAGGCCCAGAGATAGAGCGGCGCGTAGAAGATGAGCTTGGTTCCGATCAGCCGAGACGCGTAGTTGCGCGAGGAGTAGTAATCGTTGGAGCGCAGCTGATAGGTCGCGACGTATTTCAATGCCCCCGCGTCGTCGATATTGAAGACGCCGACTTCCGTGCCGCCGCGCTCGTAGCTGTATCCCACGACGACCACCTTGTCCCCCGAGACCAGCAGCTCGTCGTACCAGGTGTGCCGCGGTTCGATCTCCGGGCCGAACGCGTCAAGCACCGCGCTCGAACGAAGATTCGGCCCGCCAATCGCGACCGTGAACAGGCGGCCGCGGCGCAGGATGACGAGATGATCGCCGTGCACTTTGACGATGCCACCCTCGTCGACGCCGGCGTGTTGGACATTCGTAATCTCGTCGGAGCGGGAGCGGGATGGTTGCTCAGCTTGGACCCCGTCGACCACCACGGTAGCGGCAGATAGCGATACAACTGACTCGAGCCTGAGAACCGATTGGCACAGCCGCAGCGTCATGTCCACGGAATCGCCGCCCTCGACCGTCAGGGTTCGGCTGGCCCGGTCGTAGCCGATCAGCTGCGCCCACAGCGTGAACTGCCGCGGCGCGGCCAGGGACTCGGCCGGGATGACGAGCCGGAAGCGTCCGTCCTTGCCGGCGTTGCTTTTCAAGTTGAGCGCTGAGATTGAGATAAAGGCGCCGGGCATCGCGCGGCCGGTGATGACCGCATGTTTCGAAGCAGTATGAGGCTGCTGGGTGATCGCCAGGCTGACCGCCTGCCGGCGGCACTGCTCCTCAGCTTCCGCTCGGCGCCGATACACGGAATCAGCCGCTCGACGCGCGCGTTCCTGTTCCTCGCGCAGACCGCGGTAGAATGCGACGAACTCCGCATCGGAGGTGAAGGCACGCAGCGTGTCGCCTGGGCGTTGAGCGGAGAGTGGCAGTGCGACCGCGACGGTGAGAACGGCAAACAGGACGAAGCGCATGGGAGTCTCCCGGGAGTGATATCCGTGAGAGACGCCGCAGCGGGTCAGGGTTGCACTACTTATGCTCGGGGCAGGAATCGAACCTGCAAGGGGTCGCCCCCGAGGGATTTTAAGTCCCTTGCGTTTACCAATTTCGCCACCCGAGCAGAGCCGAATTATAGCCGTTCCGTGTGCGCGCCGGCCGATGCCTTCACTTCACTGATCGGCGCCGACCTGCCGTAAGCTCGTTCAAACGCGCGCTGGATCGCCGGAATCGTCCTCTTGTCCGTCTTGTTCACGAGCACGATCGCCGCACCACCCCACCCTGCCCCAGTCAACCGCGCGCCCAGCGCGCCAGCACGCTTCGCCGCGGCCACCACGATATCGAGCTCCGGCGAGCTGCACTCGTACAGACGGCGGCACGATTCGTGTGACTCATAGAGCAGCTTCCCGAACTGCCGGAGCTTTTTCTGTTGCAGCAGCTGCGCCGCGAACCGGGTACGCGCGGTCTCGCTCACGACGTGCACCGCGCGCGAGCGCAACGGCTCGGGCAGCGCGCGCTTGAGCCGCGGCAGCCACTCCGCCGGCCAGCTCGCCAGCCACTGCAGCTCCGGCAGCTCGACCTTGAGGCGCTGCACCGCCTCTTCGCATTCCGCGCGGCGCTGGTTGAGCCCACCAGTCGAGAGATCGTGTCGCTTGCCCGTATCGACGAGCAGGAGGCGCGCGTCAAACGGGATCTGCGTCGCCGCGAGCGACGCGCATTCGAAGAGCAGCGCGTGATCGCGCCTGCCCAGCGCCGAGATCGTCTGATCCATCACTCCGCAGCGCACGCCGACGTGATCGTGCTCGGCACGAAACGCGACGCCGGCGATTTGACGGGGCTTGAGGTTGGGGGCTAGGGCTTTGGCGACAGCGACTGAGAGCGCGGCCGAAGACGACAGGCCTGCTCCGATCGGCACGTCGGACGTCATGGCGACGCGCACCGAACCGTCGAACGGCACGGCCTCGAGCGACCACAGCTCGCGGAGCACACCGGCGACATACGCGGCCCATCCCGTGGGCAGCTCTTCCTGCCATTTGACGCGGACGACGTTCATGAACCGCGTCGAAACGGCTTCGAGCACGCCCGCTTCGCCCGCGCCCGGCCCAACCGCCGCGGTCGTCCGCTCGGCGATCGCGATCGGCAGCACGGGTCCGCCGTTGTAGTCGGTGTGTTCGCCGATGAGGTTGACGCGACCCGGTGCCGACGCGGCGGACCTAGGTGTTGTCCCAAATGTCTCGTGAAACAGGTCTATCGCGGGTCGTGGCATGGGTTTGACAATGATTCCGTGCAATGCTACCGTATCGCCACCAGATTCACCATCTACCCTATTTCTGCGTTCTGGAGAACTCGTATGCGGCGGTTTGCGTTGGTGCTGCTCGCCGGAGCTGCTTCGCTTGTCGCCGCCCCTCTCCACCCGCTTGCCGGGCAGGGATTTGGCGTATACGAGCACAATACCTGCGCCATGGGCCGCGCCGGCGTCACCGCCGCCCGGCCCTGCGCTGACGGTTCCGCCATCTACTTTAGTCCGGCGGGACTGGCCGGCCTGACGGGGACGCACATCAGCGCCGGCGTCACGCTGATCGGGGCCCAGGGCAACTTTACCGATGACTTCCTGGCGAACCGCAGCGACCTCAAGAATCCTCTCATCCCCGTTCCAAACATTTACGTGACCCGCGCCCTCAGCCCCAAGGTGACGGCGGGGATCGGGTTGTACGCGCCGTATGGCCTCGAAACCAAGTGGGATAGCGCGAACTTCCCGGGCCGGTTCCTCGGCTACAACACCAACATCCGCTCGATCTATATCCAGCCAACGATCGGCTATCAGGTGAGCCCGAAGCTGAAGCTCGGGATCGGCGTCGCCTACATCACCAGCCACCTCAAGCTGCGTCAGCGGGCGGACCTTTCGACGGTACCGATTCCACCCACGCTTGCGGCGCTGTTCCCCGCGCCACCTCCACCTGGGACGACGTTCGGGACGCTCGGGGTGGCTACGGGTACCGATTTCGCGGACGCCACGCTCAAGGCCAACGGCAACGGCTTTGCCGTCAATTTCGGCGCGATCTGGCAGGTGACCGACCGCCTGAGCATCGGCGGGCACTGGCTCACGCGGAAGCGGATCAGCTACGACGGCGACGCGACGTTCAAGCCCGTCCCGACGGGCCTGGTTCTCCCCGTCACCATTGGAACGTGCCCGGCATGCGTACCAGCAGGGACCCCGGTCGATGCGCTACTGGCACCTCAGTTCGCGAGCGGCGGTCCGCTGTCGAATGGCCCCGTCTCCACGGCGATCAACATGCCGCCCCAGGGATCGCTGGGCTTTGCGTACAAGATGAACGACCAGTGGTCGTTCATGGCCGACTACCAGTACGTCGTGTGGGGCTGGTTCAACGAAGTCGACATCAATTTCGCGAACGCGGGCACACCGGGTATCGCGTTGCATCCGAGCAACAAGGACACCCATGGGTTCCGCTTCGGGACCGAGTACCAATACAACGCGAAGGTCCAGCTGCGCGGCGGCTACCTGTATCACGAGGGCGCCTCGCCGGCGCAATTCGTGACGCCGCTGCTCCCCGAGGCCGCGCGCAACGAATTCACACTGGGCGCTGGGATCGCCTTGACGTCGCATTGGCACGCGGATCTAGCCTACCAGTACATCAAACAGGACGATCGGCGCGGCACGATCAATCTTGCCGCGGGCAATACCGGTCTCTACAAATTCTCGGCCCATCTCTTCGCGGCCGGCGTAGCTCTCACGTTCTGAGGAACTGCGACTCATGATTGTGATCACACGATTCTCCGCCGCGGTCATCGGTCTCGTCCTGGCTACTGCGGCATGCAACAACGACCAGCTGAACCGGCCGTTCTCCAGCACACCGGTCGACCCACTGTTTGATCGCTACGTCTCGATGGGGAACTCGATCACTGCGGGCTTCCAATCCGGCGGGATCAACGACAGCACGCAGCGGCAGTCGTACGCCGTGCTGCTCGCGCAAGCGATGCGCTCGCCGTTCTTCTCACCGCTCCTGGGTAAGCCGGGGTGTCCGCCCCCGTACACGAATGTCTTCACGGGCGCGCGCTACGCCGTCCCCGGGCAACCCTTCCCGAGCACCGCGACCACATGCGCGCTCCGTAAGATCCCGAATCCCCCACCGCCCTACGTCAGCAACACGGCGGTTCCGGGTGCCTGGGTGATCGACATCTACAACAACGCTGCGGGCGCGCACCCGAACACGCTGACGCAGTTCATCCTGGGCGGACTGACCCAGGTGCAGATGTTGGAGCGCGCGCATCCGACGTTCGTGACGGTGTGGATCGGCAACAACGACGTGCTGACCGCCGCGACCAGCTCGACGAACGCCGGCGACAGCACGCTCATCACGCCTATCGCCACGTTCCAGACGAACTACGGCGCGATGTTAGACTCAATCTTCGCGGTCGGCCCGCAGGGTGTCGTTCTGATCGGCGTGGCGAATCTCGCGACGGTGGCGAACCGCACGGGTCTCCCGCCCACCCAACCGCCGGCCAATGGCGTCCCGTTCTTCTCCTACGGTTCGACGTACTTCGCGCTCGATGCGGCAGGTCAGATACCGGGGCCGTTCACCGCTGCCGCGACCTGCGCGCCCCCGCGCGGCGATTCGGTCCTGGTGCCCTTCCCGCTGGGCGGAGCATTGATCGCCGCCGGCGGAACCCTGACTTGCAACGAACCGCAGACCATTCAACCGGCCGAATTGGTCAAACTCAGCACGACGGTGGCCGCATACAACACGTACATCTCCGGGCAGGCGACGGCGCGCGGTTGGACCTACATCGACCCCAATCCCGCGCTCGACTCGCTGCGCCGGATTCCGACGCAGGTCGCGTTCTTCCCCGCTTTCAACGCGCCGTGCGCCGCTAACCCGTTCGGGCTCTCGTTCAGCTGTGACGGCATCCATCCCAGCGCAGCGACACATCGCCTCCTGGCGCAGAAGCTGCGAGACGCCATCAACGCGGCGTACACGACGGCGATACCGCCGATTCCCTGATCGACAGAGGCGGCAGAGGGCGGCAGAGGGCGGCAATGGGGTATGCATCTCCGTTGCCGCCTTTTGCCGCCTGTTGCCGCCTTGTGGCGATCCTCGCCCTCGTTCCGTGCCTGGTCCACGCCCAGGCCGGTCCGCGCACCGACACCCCGCGCGCCGGGACCCTGCGCGTGACCTTCGAGCCGGTCATCACGACGTGGGAGCGCGAGTTCACAACGGACGGCCACGAGCAGGGGATCGGCGTGTCGTTGTTTAGCGAAACGCATCCCCCCTACGTGTGCTCGACCGTCAAGGGATTCCTCGCGTGCCGCTACAACTTCGCGCCCGTGTTCGTGCGCGAGGAACGGCGCGTCACCCCGCTCGCGGTCGAGTTGGGCATCACCGACCGCATCGCCGTGGGCGTCTACCTACCGCTCGTGCGCGTGAACACACGGGCGGGATTTCACCTCGACGGCCTCGGCAAACCCGGGGCGCCCGCCGCCGTCCAGCGGCTCGATTCGATCCTCACCGACACGACGTACGCGCTCGAACCGGTTGTCGGGACCTCGCGTCGCGAACATTTCTTCACGGGTGACGTCGAGGTGAGTGGGAAGTACCGCGTGCTCGAATCGCGCAACTATGCGTTGAGCGGCGCGGTCGTCGTGCGATTGCCGACGGGCCACCAGGACTCGCCGAACAACCTCTTCGACCTCTCGACCGGCGATCATCAGACCGACATCGAGGTGCAGGTCGCGCAGGAGTTGACGGTGTTCGACCGCGTGTGGCTCAATGCGCTCGTGCGCGCGGGACGGCAGCAGCCGGGGACGCGGGAGCGGCGTGTGGGACCGCAATCGGTGCTGCTGATTCCGCACGCGGCGCTGGCGACGCTGAACTGGGATCCGGGCGACTATCTGGCGATCGACGTCGCGCCGATGCTGCGCTTGTCGAAAGTCTTCGGCGTGGGATTCACCGCGGGCTACTGGACCCAGCAACGCGATCGCTACACATACCGCTCGCCCCAGGACTCCATCGCCGTCGCGACACGGCTGGGCGCGCCCGTTTCGGCCGCGGTGCTCGATGCCCGAACGGCGCTGCGCTGGGCGCGCCTGGGCTTCGCGATGACCTACGCCGCGTCAGGTATGGAGGGGAGCCTCTCCATCGAGCAGACCGTCAGCGGGTCGGGTGGGCGCGTACCGGTGGCGACGGTATTCCGGATTGTGATGCGGACTTCTCGCTGGCCGTTTTGAGCAGCTCGACCGCGTGACGCCGCGCGGTCGCCATGTCGGCGTCGCCGAGCATCCGGGCAAGCTCCTTCACGCGCGTTTCTCCCTCGGCAACCGCCACGTCGCTCGTGGCCACGCCGCCTTTCTTGCCCTTCGCCACGACGAGATGCTGATCGGCGTAGACCGCGATCTGCGGCAAGTGCGTGATCACGAGCGCCTGGCGGCCCTCGCGCGACACGTCCATCAGGGCCTCACCCACTCGGCCGCCCACTTCCCCGCCGATCCCCTGATCGACCTCGTCGAACACCAATGTCGGCACGACGTCATGCGACGCGAGCACCACCTTCAGCGCGAGCATGAGACGGGAGAGCTCACCGCCTGAAGCAACTCTCGCGAGCGCACGCGAGTCCAGGCCCTCGTTCAGCTTCACTTCGAACACGACGTCTTCGGCTCCTCGTGCGTCGTGCGTCGTACGTCGTAACAACCCGACCTCGAACTGCCCGCCTTCCATGCCGAGTCCGGGCAGGAGCTTGTTGAGCGCGCGAGCGAGCTTCTTCGCGCCGGCGGTGCGCTTTTCCGTGAGTGCCCCGCACGCACGCGCGAATTCCTCACTGGCCTTTGCCCGATCGGCCGCGAGGTTGCGGAGGTCGAGATCCGCGGTGTCGAGCAGCTCCAGCTCGCGGGCCGCGCTGTCGCGCGCGGCCAATACGTCGGCGATCGTCGGCCCATGCTTCTGCTGTAATCGAAACAGCAAGTCGCGGCGCTGCTCCACCGCGCTCAGGCGCTCGGGATCGGCTTCGATTTCGCTCGCGTACGCGCGCGCCGCCTGCGCCAGCTCCGCAGCGCTCGCGAATGCAGCGTCGAGCAGCTCCTGCCACCTGCCGAGTGACGAATCGACGCGCAACAGGTTGGCCAGGATCTTCTGCGCCTTGGTCAGCCCCGCCGCATCCACCGTCTCTTCCAGCTCGCGCGCGAGTCGGCCAAGCTCCTCGGCGTGCGCCAGCCGCTTCGCCTCGACTTCCAGCGCGTCGTCCTCACCGAGTTTCGGCTTGGCGCGCTCGATCTCCTGCAGCACGTGGCGCAGATAGTCGGCTTTGCGCCGCACGTCCTCCTGTCGCGTCGTCAGCTCGGCTTCGCGCGTCTCGAGCTCTTTGAGGTGCGCATGCGCGTCGCGCACCGCCACGCGCTCGACGTCCGCGTCGGCATACGCATCGAGCATGTCGCGCTGCGCGTCGGGACGGAGCAGCGACTGCGTCTCGTGCTGGCCATGCAGGTCCACGAGGAGCGCGCCGATCTCGGCCAGCACGCCGATGGTGGCCGGCGAGCCGTTCACCCAGGCCCGTGACTTCCCTTCGCGGAGCACTTCGCGCTTGAGAACGAGCCTTCCGTCTTCGAGCTCGACACCGAGGGCCGCGAACGGGGCGAGCAGATGCCGATGCACGGCGGAAGCAAACTCGAACGCCCCTTCGACGACGGTTTTCTCGGCGCCGGGACGGACGACATCGGCGGAGGCGCGTTCGCCAAGCAGGAGAGCGAGCGCGTCCACGACCATCGACTTTCCGGCACCCGTTTCGCCGGTGAGGACGTTGAGGCCTGGTTGAAACGGAAGGGTGACGTCGGCGATGACGGCGAGATCGCGAACTCTCAGCTCAGTCAGCACCTATTTACGCGTCCGATCGCTCAAGTCGCCCCAATGCAGCTTCTTGCGGAGCCGTTTGAAAAAGCTCTCGGGACCCAGGCGGATCAGGTTGACGGGGCGATCCGACCGGCGGACCTCGAGCTTTTCCCCCGCTTGAATCGGCGTGCCCACCTGGCCATCGAAGGAGACGAGCACTTCGTCGCTCCAGGGCGGAATCGGCTGGATCGTCACGACCGCGGTAGCCGGCAGGACGAGCGGGCGCACCGCCAGGGTGTGTGGGCAGATCGCGGTGACGACGATCGCATCGACGGTCGGCACGACGATCGGTCCGCCGGCGGACATCGAGTACGCGGTCGAGCCGGTAGGCGTGCTCACGATGATGCCGTCCGCCGAATACTGCGCGACTTCGTCGCCGTCGACCGAGACCTTGAGCCGGAGGACGCGCGCAACGCCGCCCTTGTGCACCACGACGTCATTCAGCACGAGCGGTTCAACCCTGCCGCCCTTGGCGCCCTTGCCGGTAATTGATGTTTGCAGCGCGAGCCGTGTCTCTGTCGTGTAGGCGCGGCGCGCGACGGAATCGAGCGCCCAATCAAGTGTCTCGGGTCCTGCCGTCGTCAGAAACCCGACGCGGCCCAGATTTAACCCTAGAATGGGCGTGTGGGCGCCGTTCAGGAGCCGAGCGCCGCGCAGGAGCGTGCCGTCGCCACCGAGGGTGATGAGGAGATCCAGGTCCGGAGACGGAGCCTGGTTCAGCAGCGGAGGCGCGCCACCGTCTCCGGCGGGGGTGGGCCACAGCGCCTGGATGCGCTCCTCGGTGTAGAGCTTGATGCCAACGCTGGACGCCTTGTGCTGGAGCGTCGCGAGGAAAGCGCCAAGATCCGGATAGTTGGGGTTCCCGACGACCCCGACGTTCATCGCGTGGTGAGCGACTCTTCCGCGGCGAGGGCGCGGATGCGGGCGGCGATCCCGGCGCCCGTCAGACCGACGTCCGCGAGCTGCTGTGCGCGCGGCGCGTGCTCGTAGGTCCGGTCGGGCACACCCAGCGCCACGACGCGAAGATCGGGCGCGGTCGTCTGCACCAGCGCGGCCAGCGCCGCGCCGAAGCCGTTGACGACGGTACCATCCTCCACGGTGACCAGCAGCTTGTGACTCTGGGCGAGGGCATCGAGCATCTCGCGGTCCATCGGCTTGAGGAAGCGCGCGTTCACGACCGAGACATCGAAGCCGTCGGCAGCGAGCAGGTCAGCGGCCTCGAGCGCCGGGTTGCACATCACGCCGACCGCGAGGATCGCGCAGTCCTTCCCTTTCTTGAGCAGCTCCCACGTGCCGTAGGGGATGGCGGGCACTTCCGCCGCGGGCGGCGCCTCGCCCGGCGCCTTGTCGCGCGGGTAGCGCAGCGAAAACGGTCCCTCGGTGTGCTGCAGGGCACAGCGCAGCAGCCCGATCAGCTCGGCACCGTCCTTCGGCGCCGTCACGGTCATGTGGGGCACGGCAAGCATGTAGGCGATGTCGTACAGCCCCATGTGCGTCTGCCCGTCTTCGCCCACCATGCCGGCGCGGTCGAGCGCGAAGATCACGGGCAGCTTCTGAATCGCGACGTCGTGGATGATGCTGTCGTAGGCGCGCTGCAGGAACGTCGAGTAGATCGCAACCACCGGGCGGACGCCCTGCGTGGCGAGGCCCGCCGCGAAGGTCGTGGCGTGCGCTTCAGCGATCCCGACGTCGAAGAACCGCTCCGGCCACTTCTTCTGGAAGATGTTGGTGCCCGTCCCCGAGGGCATCGCCGCCGTGATCGTCACGAAATTCGCGTCCTCGGCGGCGAGCTGCGTGAGCGCTTCGCCGAACACCCTGGTCCACTGCGGCGGGCCCGGGTTGACCGGCCTCAGCTTGCCGGTGACGGGATCGTAGGGCGCGCGGGCGTGATACTTCTCGAGATCGGGCTCGGGGAGCGGGAAGCCTTTGCCCTTCTCAGTGATGACGTGGACGACGCGCGGGCCCTTCAGCTTCTTCACGATCTCGAACGCCTGGCGCATCTGATCGATGTTGTGCCCATCGATCGGCCCGAAATAGCGGAACCCCAGCTCCTCGAACAGCATCCCGGGCGACCAGAGGTTCTTGATGCTCTCTTCGACGTTCTTGGCGAAGTCCACGAGCTTTGGTCCGCCGAACAGATGCGAGGCCTTCTCGATCATCCCCTTCACCCACTCGCGCAGCCGGACCGTGAACGGATTCGCGATGATCGAGCCGAGGTACTTGTTGATGGCGCCAACGTTGGGCGCGATCGACATCCCGTTGTCGTTCAGCACCAGGATGATGTCGCGGCCCGAGTGCCCCGCGTTGTTCATGGCCTCGTAGGGCAGCCCACACGTCATCGCCCCGTCGCCCACGACCGCCACGACCTTGAAGTC